>CAZKOY010000095.1:0-20788 GCA_964554495.1 uncultured Myxococcales bacterium | reverse complement strand
CATCATCCAGACATCATCCAGACATCATCCAGACATCATCCAGACATCATCCAGAGGTCCCCAAGGCATCCGGCAAATCAGGCGGGCCACGGAAAAACTCGTCATGTACAGGCCGCGCCGTTTGCAATATTTTCGTCGCCGCGCATGAGCCATCAACCATCCAGACCGCCGCCAGTGCCCGGATTTCCCCCGTCGTCGTCGCCGCGCTCGGCGCCTTACGACGAAAGCGAGCATGGCTACACTTCACCCGAGCTGTCTCCATCGTTCTTGACGGCCACGGTGATCCCGAGCGTCGACGACGATGAAGCGCAGACTGTCAGCCATGCAACGCACGACGCCGAGTCGCTGCGCACGCCCAGCGCGACGCCAGCCAGCGCTATGCAAGCAACGGTGTTCGGCGTGCAGCGTATCTCTCCGGCGCCTGCCGGACTGGCCCCACCGAGTGTCGCGCGACCGGCACCTGCCGCGGCGCAGCATATGGCCCCCGCGGTCCGCCCAAGCCCACAGCCAGTGCGCCAGCCGACACCGCCCAGCCAAGCAGCCCAGCCAAGCGGCCTGAGTGCTGCTGCCGCCGCTCTGGCCGACGAGCCCACCGGCTTTCTGCACGTATCGGCGATGCCGTCGTCGCCATCAGCAAGCCCTGCATCCGCGCGAGCACCATCGACGGCTGGAGCCGCTTGGCTTGCGGATCAGCCGACGTCGTGGGTGGCACTGCAGCCGAGCGAGCCCGCAGGCAGCAGCCTTGCAGAGGGGCCTACCGGCGGCACGGCGCTCGCACGCGGCACAAGATCGGCCGCGCCGCCGGCTCTCGCTGCGACCCCACCCTCGGGCTTGCGGCCTTGGCTCCTTAGCCTGGGCATCGGCTTGCTGGGTGGCTTGCTGGCCTTGGTGATGATTGTTGCGGCCATGCGCTACCTCAGCGGCAACAAGTCCCCGTCATCCGATCGTCGTGGGGCAACGTCCGAGCGCAGCCAGATCGCGGCCGCTGGCGAGCTTTCGTCTAGAGCTCTCGACGATGCAATGAGCGCTGTGCAGCGTGGTGAGATCGATCGCGCCATCGACATCCTGAAGGCCGAGCGCCATCGCGAGCCAAATCCCGCCCTGGATTCCCTGATCGAATCCCTGAAGCGTCTGCGCAGCAGCCGCAAGCCCTAAAGCCACACATCCGAGTTTGCAGTCGTTGCCAGCGATCCTGCCCGCGCTCTCTCCTTACCGATCGGAGGTTGCCCATGCTGTCCACGTGGTTGCTCCAGTGCGCGATTAGCTGCAGCATTGCGATCCTCTTTTACGTCGTCAGCGCCAGCATCGTGCATCGCCTGTACAGTCGACGCGTTAAGCGCTCGATTGTACGCCGCGACATGATGCTCGGTTTCGTCTCGCTGCTCTCGGGAACTCCGATCATCCAAGGCTTCGCTCTGCTTGCGGATCGCTATCACATCGGCTTCATCTACCAAGACATCGCCGAGCGCGGCTGGCTGTACTGGCTCGTAAGCCTGCCGCTGTACGTGCTGCTGTGGGATCTCGTCTTTTATGGGACGCATCTGGTGCTGCACATGCCGTGGGTGTATCGCCACTCGCACTTTCGCCACCACGCATTCCGTCCGCCTGTCGCCTGGTCCGGCATCGCCATCGATCCCTTCGAGACGATTCTGTCCGGCATCCTGCCCTATACCGTGCCGCTTCTGATCGCGCCGTTTCACATCTATACGGTGTACGTCCTCAACATGCTGCTTTTGATCTGGGCCACGGTGCTTCACTCGTCGGCAAACTGGCGAGGCAACGCGATCTGGATCGGCACAACCGACCACAACCTGCACCATGCGTATGGCCTGCGGAACTACAACTTCGCGGCCGTCTTCACGTTCTGGGATCGACTGTTCGGCACGCTAAATCGATCGGTCCTGCCGCCGTGGTGGGGGCAAGACTTCTGGCAGCCCAAGGCCGGTTTGGAAAAGATCGCGAAGCCAGATGCCGATGGAGCGGTGGCGCAGTCAGGGATCCCCAACCTGAATGATCTGTTGGCCGCGGGCAGCGCCGAAACGGAAGGCACGCCGAGCCAACCGGCTGCCCCGCCATCTGTGTAAGGTTTCTTGCCGTGCTTCTATCGCTGCATTCGGCTGGCCCACAAGAACACCGCAGTGAATGGCGCGGCGCGGCAACAGCGATGGGAAGCCTTCTTCCACGCGGGTCCTGCGGGCGGTCTGCTGCCGCGGCAAAGCGGCTGCATCGTCGCTGGATCTGCCCCCTGCCCTTTCTGGGTCTGTTTGCGCTGTTCTGTGGCCACGCGTGGGCAGGTCCACCCGCAACGGGGGGCTCGCCGCCCGAGCTAGCCCTGGCGCAGCTTCTGTCCGATGTCCTGCACAGCAGCCCCGAGCGGCAGGCGCGCCAGGCCGACGTCCAAGCGGCCAGTGAACGACCGCAGGCAGCGCGGGCCCTGGATGATCCGATGCTCATGGTTGAGCTTTGGCAGGTTCCGATCGGTGCCGCGCATGTGCCGCTGATGTTCACGCTGCGCCAGCCGATCACGTGGCCGGGCAAGCTCGCAGCGCGGGCCGCTGTAGCGTCGCATGATCGTCCCCGCGCACTCGCCGATCTTCGGCGCAGCGAACAAGATCTGCGCTTGGTGACGACGCGCGGGTACTACGACTTTCGCTTGGCCGTGCGCAGCCAGGAAGTCCTGCGCGCCGCTCGCGCTTTGTCATCGGCATTCGTCGCTGCAGTGGATGTTCGCTATCGCGTGGGTCGCGCCGATCTCGCCGAGCTATTGGCCGCGCAAGAGACCTTGGCCAACCTCGACAACCTGCTGCTGGATGCCGATCGCGAGCGCGAGCTAAGCGCCTCAGCGCTCAATATTCTGCGCAGCCAGCCTGTCGATGCTCCGCTCGGTGTGCCGACTACCACACCGCCAGTGATCAGCCTGCCCGCCCTGCCCTTTTTGCTTGCGCAGGCGCAGAAGCAGCGGCCTGAGCGCGTCGCGCTGGATCACGAAGTAGCGCAGGCCAGCGATCGCGTTCGCGCTGCATCGCGCGAGCGGGCACCGGATCTACAGCTCTCGGCATCGTACATGGCCGACTTGCACCGCGCCGGAGGGGCCGAGCACAACTTCACAGTGGGTGTGCAGTCCACAATTCCTTCGTTTTCTCTCGCGCGGACCGCCGCCCAAGAGCGCGAGGCCGCGGCCAATCGCCAGGGACTGCTCGCGCAGCGCCGCAAGCTCGAACAAGAGATCGCGGGCCAGGTTCGTGCGGCTCTTCTGCGCGCAGAGACAGCGCAGCGCCATATGCGCTTTCACGCGCAGACACTGCTGCCACTTTCGGAACGTGCGCTGCGAGCAGCCCAGGCGGGCTACCAAAGCGGACGGATTCCGCTGAGCATGTTGTTAGACGCCGCGCGTCGCCTCACCGAACACCAGCTTGAGTTCGAGCGCTATCAAGCTGAGTGGGGGCAGCGCCTCGCCGAGCTAGAGGCCGCCTGTGGTGGCTCGCTCTCGTCGCCTCGTGCCGAATCAAACGACGTGGGAGCCACTCCATGACGCCTCGCTCTATCGCTGCGCTTGGCCTGTCTGTGTGCCTGGGATTTGCCACCGGCTGCCCTTCTGCAAACCACCGCGCACCGACCGCGGTCGATGCTGGATCTGCGAAACCATCGCCACCGGCAGCAACGCCACAGCCAGCCCCTGCGGCACCAAAGTTTCAGTGTCCGATGCATCCCCAGGTGGTCTCGGACAGCGCAGGAGACTGCCCCATCTGCAACATGAAGTTGGTGCCCATTCCCGTCGGAAACCAGGCTGAAGTAGTCCCCGAAAAGACGCCTGCGATCCCCACGGACTTGGCCCCGATTACGCTCGATGCACAGCAGCAAGCGCAGATTGGCCTGAAGACCGCTGAGGCCAAGCATCAGCACTTCGGTGGTGCGCTGCGGGCGGCTGGGCGCTTCGCATTTGACGAGACGCGCGTTCACCACATCCACACGCGCTTTGAGGCCTATGTCGAACAGGTGTACGCCGACTTCACGGGCAAGTTCGTCCGCAAAGGCGAGCCCCTGCTGTCGCTGTACAGTCCCGAGCTATACGCCGCCCAGCAGGAGTACCTGATCGCGCTGCAGCAGAGCCGCAGCCAGCCCGTGCCAAGCGGCCTGCAAGGGCCAGCGGATCGTGGCACCGATCTCCTGAGCTCCGCGCGACAAAAGCTGCTTCTGTGGAACGTCAGCCCCGCTGAGATCCACGCGCTAGAGCGCAGCGGGCAGCCCGGTCGCACCGTGAAGATCTATGCCCCGAGCTCTGGCTATGTCGTCGCCAAGACTGCGGTCCATGGCATGCGGGTCAAGCCCGAAGACTCGCTGTTTGACCTCGTCGATCTGTCGCGCTTGTGGGTGATCGCCGATGCCTATGAATACGAGCTACCGCGCCTGCGCGTCGGTCAGCAGGCGACGATTACCGTTTCATATTGGCCCGATCGTTCGTGGGTCGGCCGCATCACATACATCTATCCATCGATCGACCCGCAGACGCGCACGGTGCGCGTGCGGCTCGAAGTCGACAACCCTCAGAACGTGCTCAAGGCCGAGATGCTGGCCACCGTTGCGATCTCTGTGGCACCTCGCCACGCGCTGGTGGTCCCCGAAGATGCAGTGATCGAGACCGGCACCCGCAAGCTGGTCTTTGTCGTCGAGACATTGCCCGGCGACAAGACCCGCCTGATCCCACGAGAAGTCGCAACCGGCGAGCGCTCAGAAGATCTGTACGAGATCACTTCAGGCTTGCAAGCCGGTCAGCGTGTCGCAGTCGCAGCCACGTTCCTTTTGGATTCTGAGTCGCGCTTGCAGGCGGCGCTGCGGGCCATGAACGAAAGCGCGCAGTCAAGTCCCGCGCCTCCACCGACCACACCTGCGACGGGAAGCGCGCCGAAAAGCACGGACCACAGCGGGCATCAACATGCCCATCCTTAGACGACTCATCGAGTGGTCAGCTGGCCACCGCGCGTTCGTGATCTTGCTCACGGCCGTGGCCGTCGCGGTGTCCGTGGTGCTGCTGCGCGACATTCCGCTGGATGCGATCCCCGATCTGTCGGACACCCAGGTCATCGTGTATTCGCGCTGGGAGCAGAGTCCCAACGTCATCGAAGATCAGGTCACATACCCGATTGTCTCGTCGCTGCTCGGCGCTCCCAAGGTCAAGACAATCCGTGGTTTTTCCGATTTTGGTTATTCCTATGTCTATGTCCTTTTTGAGGATGGAACCGATCCCTATTGGGCGCGATCGCGCGTTGCAGAATTCCTGCCCAAGATTCAAGCCCGCCTGCCCCCAGAAGTTCGTACCGAGCTAGGGCCCGACGCCGCTGGGGTCGGCTGGGTGTTCGAGTACGCGCTGGTCGATGAATCAGGGCAGCACTCACTGGATGAGCTGCGCTCGTACCAAGACTGGTTCCTGCGCTATGCGCTGCAATCAGTGTCAGGAGTCGCCGAAGTGGCGACGCTCGGCGGCGGCGTCAAGCAGTACCAAGTCACGGTCGATCCGGCGCGCTTGGCCGCTGCGCGCGTGTCGCTGCGTGATGTGGTGGATGCCCTGCGCAAAAGCAACAGCGAAGTCGGCGGACGCTTGCTTGAGCTCGGCGGACGCGAGCACATGATCCGCGGGCGCGGCCGCATCACCGGGGTCCGCGATATCGAACAAGTGGTCCTGCGAGCCAGCCCCGGCGGCACGCCGCTGCGCATCGGTGATATCGGGCGCGTTAGCATCGGCCCCGATCTGCGTCGCGGTATCGCGGATCTCGATGGTCGGGGCGAAGTCGTCGGTGGCATCGTCGTCATGCGCTATGGCGAAAATGCGCTGCGTGTCATCGAGCGCGTCAAGGCACGCCTGGCCGAGCTAGCGCCATCGCTGCCCAGCGGCGTGCGTGTGGTGACGACGTACGATCGCTCGGATCTGATCGATCGCGCGCTGCACACGCTGTCCAGCAAGCTGCGCGAAGAAATGCTCATCGTTGCCGCCGTCATCTTGCTGTTTCTATGGCACGTACCGTCGGCGATCGTGCCGATCCTGACGATCCCAATCTCGGTGCTTCTGGCCTTTATCCCCATGTATTTCTTGGGACTGACGGCCAACTTGATGTCGCTGTCCGGTATCGCCATTTCGATCGGCGTCTTGGTCGATGGCGCGATTGTCGAAGTCGAAAACGCATATCAGAAGCTGCACGCCTGGCAGGAAAGCGGTGGTCCCAGCCGCCCCAACGCAGATGAAGAGGCGCGGGCCGTACGCCTGCAGGCTCTCGTCGAAGTCGGCCCGTCGGTCTTCTTTTCGCTGCTGGTCGTGGCCGTGGCCTTTGTGCCGGTGTTCGCGCTGACCGAACAAGAAGGCCGGCTGTTTCGTCCGCTGGCCGTCAGTAAGAACCTGGCGATGGCCATCGCCGCGCTTCTGGCCGTGACCTTGGATCCCGCGCTGCGCATGCTGCTCACGCGCTTGCGACCGTTCTCGTTTCAGCCGCGCGTGCTTTCGCGCCTTTTTTCGCAGCTGTTCGTGGGCACCTATCACGCCGAAGAACAGCACCCGATCACGCGCCTTCTGTCGCGCCTGTACGGGCCTCTGTGTCGCTTGGTGCTGCGACATCCTGTGGCCACGATCGCGGTCGCGCTGGCGCTGATCACTTCCACCGTGCCGGTGTACAAGCGGCTGGGGTCCGAGTTCATGCCGCCGCTTTACGAAGGCAGCATCCTGTACATGCCAACGACGCTGCCCGGCCTGCCCGCCACCGAGGCTGCACGTCTGCTCAAGACGCAGGATCAGATCTTGCGCCGCTTTCCTGAAGTGCAGACCGTGTTTGGCAAAGCGGGCCGCGCCGAGACCGCGACTGATCCAGCGCCGCTTTCGATGATGGAGACCACCATCATCCTCAAGCCAGAGTCGCAGTGGCGCGGCAAAGAGCGCTGGTTTTCCACCTGGGCACCGCGGCCTCTGCGCGCGGTTCTGTCCGATATCTGGCCCGAGCATATCTCGCATGAAGAGCTGGTCAGCGAACTGGATCAAGCACTGCGCATTCCGGGTACATCGAACGCGTGGACCATGCCGATCAAGGCGCGCATCGACATGTTGTCAACGGGTGTGCGTACTCCCATCGGGATCAAAGTCATCGGCAGCGATGCCAGCGAGCTTGAGCGAATCGGCATCCACGTTGAATCGATCCTGCGCACCGTTCCTGGCACGCGATCGGTCTTTGCCGAAAGAGCGACTGGCGGTTCGTTTGTCGACATCGATCTGCGGCGCACCGACCTTGCGCGGTACGGCTTGAGCGTGGATGACGTCAACGCCGTCATCGCCACCGCGGTGGGCGGCGAGACGGTCACGACGACCGTCGAAGGGCGAGCACGTTACTCGGTCAGCGTGCGCTATCCGCGCGAGCTTCGCCAAAATCCCGACCAGCTGGGTCGTGTCCTGGTGCCGACGCAAACTGGGCAGCAGATCCCTCTGGCGCAGCTTGCGGATCTGCGGCTTTCGTCGGGCCCGGCAATGCTGCGCAACGAAAACGGACTCCTAACTTCGTATGTTTATGTCGACTTCGACACCAGCCAGATCGACGTTGGGGGCTATGTGCAGCGGGCCAAGGCCGCCGTTGCAGAGAAGCTGCCGCCGCGCCCAGGCTACACGCTCTTGTGGAGCGGTCAGTACGAGAACCTTCTGCGCGTGCGTCAGCGCTTGCAGCTCATCGTGCCGTTGACCTTGTGTGTGATCTTTCTTCTGCTCTATGCCTCGACGCGATCGGGAGTGAAGGCGACCATTGTTCTACTGGCCGTGCCTTTTTCAGCCATCGGCGCGATTTGGATGCTGTACCTGCTGGGCTACAACCTGTCGATCGCGGTGTGGGTCGGACTGATCGCGCTCATGGGTCTTGATGCCGAGACCGGCGTGTTCATGCTGCTGTACCTTGATCTTTCGCTGCAGGCCGCGCAGGACGAAGCGCAGCGGCACGGGCGATCGCTTCAGCGTGCCGATCTGCTATCCGCGATCGAGCACGGGGCCGTAAAGCGGCTGCGCCCCAAGGCAATGACCGTCGCTGCGGCCTTCATGGGACTCTTGCCAATCCTATGGGCCAGTGGCGCCGGCAGCGATGTGATGAAGCGCATTGCCGCCCCCATGGTTGGCGGCCTTTTCACATCGTTTGCGCTGGAGCTTCTGGTCTATCCAGCGATCTATCTATTGTGGAAGGGACACTCGATTTCCGACGCGGCGCGAACCTAGCGCTTCTTGCTTGTGAGCAGCCGCGCTAGCTCGGCCTCGCTGCCTGCGACCTTCGGTCGATCGAGAAAGTCGAAGACGGCCAGCACCTGTTCTGCCTCTTTGCTGATCGGTCGTTGGCGCGCGATCACAAAGCGCAGCCCGTCGAAGTGAGTAGCCGGCTGCTTGCCTTCAAACAGATCTTGAAACTCTCGCTGCAAGCGCGTAGTCCACAGGTTCGCTACCGCGCCACGGCGATTGCCCAGTCGCGTGGCCGCCCAAAGCAGCGCAGCCACCGTCAGTCGCGTGCCCTTGTCGCTCTGTGCCGTCACGATGCTTGGGCCGCGGCGCAGCACCTCATCATGCTGGCCGATGGCTAGCTGGACCTGAAGCAACGCGACAGCCGCTGCGCTGTGCTTTGGTTGAAGCTGCAGCGCGGCCGTGGTGGGAAAGTACGCGGCGGTGGGCGAGTGCAGGTCTTCGAGCGCGACGATCCCCAGCTCGGCAAGCGCGTCAGCGCGCATCTCGGGATCCTCAGGGGTCACGCGCTTGAGCAGCGCCGAGACCTCTTGCAGACGTCCCACCAAGATCGTGGGATCTCGACCGGCATCGGCCACCGCCATGCCCAGCGCGATGTGCGGCAGCTTCAGCGGATCACCAACGGCCATCACGTCATCGAAGGCCTGTTCATAGCGCAGCTTGGCCGCCGTGATATCGCCGTGCTGCCAGGCATAGACGCCAGCCCAGAAGTGGTTCATGCGCTCGTCCCAGCGCGCGATTGTCGGGGGACGCGGGGCCTGGGCGGCACAGCTAGCGCGGTCGACGCTGCCTAGAGGCAACGAGGTCGGAGCCAAGAGCTGCAGCCCCGGCAAAAGCGGCCGGCGACAGCGCAAGAACAGGGCGAGATCTTGCGGCGTCCGCGTCTCGTTTCCCGTTGGCCAAATGCGCGCCGATCCATCTTCACTGGTGGTCACCAAATAGCGTCCATCAGGGCTGAAGCGCGCCGACAGAACGCTGTCAGAGTGGCCGCGCAGCACGCGCAGCAGGCGCCCGGTCTCGGCTGACCAAATGCGCGCCGTCTGGTCTTCGCTGGTCGTCACGACACGCTGGCCGTCCCGGCTGTATGCGACCGAGATAATGGGCTTGCTGTGACCCAACATCTCGCCCACTAGATCGCCAGAGAGGGCATTCCACAAGCGAGCGCTGCGATCTTCGCTGGCGGTCACGACACGAGTGCCATCGGGACTGAAGCGCGCATCGACGACGACCTCTTCGTGGCCTTTCAAGACGACGCTCGACTGCACCTTGCTGCCAAGCACGCTGTAGATGCGCGCGGTGCGGTCGGTGCTGGCCGTCACGATGCGTTTCCCGTCGGGGCTGAAGCGAGCACTCAGCACCCAGTTGCCATGGCCTTCTAGCTCGACGAGCGGCCGGCCACTGGCCGCCTCCCACACACGCGCGGTGCGATCTTCGCTGGCCGTGACGATACGCTTGCCGTCGGGACTCCACTGCGCGCTGAACACTTTGAAGTCGTGTCCGCGAAGCTCGGCCAGCAGCTTGCCGGTCTCGGCGTCAAAGACGCGCCCTGCGTTGTCCCACGATGCAGTGACGATGCGCGTACCGTCGGGACTGAAGCGTGCGTCCGAGATACGATCCTCGTGCCCGCTTAGCTGCAGCTTGCGCTCGCCGGTCTCGGCATTCCACAGGCGCAGAGTGCGATCCGCCCCGGCGGTCAACAGCCACTTGCCATCGGGACTCAGATCAAGGGCGGTGATTACGCCCGTGTGGCCGACCATCTCCTCGATGGGCTTGCCGTTGCTGCGTTCCCACAGCTCGGCCGTTCGATCGCGGCTGGCGGTGATGACACGCTGGCCATCGGCAGTGAACAACGCGTCGGTCACGGCCTCGCGATGGCCGCGCAAGGCCACCGAAAAGGTCTCGTGACCAAGCTCCCAGATGCGCGCGGTGCCGTCGCTGCTTGCTGTTGCGACGCGACCGCCATCTGGACTGACGGCCACGCCCTGAATCTTGTCGCTGTGGCCGCGAAGCTCGCCGAGCAGACGTCCGCTGCTGGCATCCCAGATCAGACTGCTGCGATCCCAGCTAGTCGTCACAACACGGCCACCGTCCGGGCTGAATGCGACCGCGATGACCTCGTCTTTGTGTCCTTTTAGCTCGGCGATCGACACGCCGACCGTGGCATCCCACAGACGAGCGCTGCCATCGCGGCTCGCCGTCAGCACGCGTCGGCCATCGGGACTGAAGAGCGCCGCCACGATGGGCTTGGTGTGACCGCGTAGCTCGCGCAGCTCTTTGCCTTTTCGGGCATCCCACAGACGCGCGCTGCCGTCTTCGCTGGCCGTCAAGACGCGGCGACCATCGGGTGAAAACTGCGCGGAATGAACCGGACGAGAGTGGCCGTAAAGCTCGGACACAGGAAGCCCGCTGCGCACTTCCCAGACGCGCGCCGTCGTGTCTTGACCGGCTGTGACAACCCACGCTCCATCGGGGCTGAAGCTGGCCATCTGCACCCAGCGTGTATGGCCATCAAGGCGCTGCACAGGATGTCCGCTCTGCACGTCCCAGATACGCGCCGTGCCGTCCTGACTGGTGGTGACGATCAGCTGACCATCTGGACTGAACGCGGCCGAAGTCACGCCCAGCTTGTGTCCATCGAGCACGTGCTGTAGCTGCCCGGTCGTCCCGTCCCAAATGCGAGCGCTGCCATCGCTGCTGGCTGTCACTACGCGGGTTCCATCGGGGCTAAAGCTGGCGCTGACCACCGCTTCGCGATGACCGCTTAGGATGGCCAGTGCCACACCTGTCTCAGCTTCCCAGAGCCGCGCGGTGCCGTCCTGCCCCGCCGTCAGCACGCGCTTGCCGTCAGGGCTGTAGCGCACCGTGCTCAGCGAGCCTTGGTGGCCACTTAGGATCGTCGGTACCGCGTCGATGGCCCGCGTTGCCTCAGCCAAAAGATACGGAACCGAGCTGTCTTTCGAGCCCTGCGTCCAAGCTTGATGAAGCTTGAGCAGAGCCCGATCGGGCTCATCGGCAAGCAGCAGGGTGCGGCCTTCTTCGACCCAGGTGGCCACGAGCTCTTGCTTGCTTCGCTCGTGCTCGGCGGCCTCTTTTCGCAGCTCGTCCTGCGTCGGTCCGCAGCCGCCCCCAAGCCCGATCGTAACCCCAAGGCCCAGGGACCATATACGCGCCCTACGCAGCCCCTTTAGTACACCCCGCACACGTTGCCGCATTATCTCGATTTCATCAGCCCTTGCGGTTGCCTGGCAAGCGCTACTTTTTCTCGTGGCCACGTCGTCGATGGGCAGATGCTCGCTCTTTTGCGCGTTCGACAGTCGGCATGCAGTCTGCGAGCGTCCCGCCGAATGACCTAGGATGAAAGCATGCGTTACGACTTCGTCATCATTGGGTCGGGCTTTGGCGGCAGCGTGTCTGCGCTGCGTCTTGTGGAAAAGGGCTACCGCGTCTTGCTGCTTGAAAAAGGCCGACGCTTTGCCCCCGATGACTTTCCCAAAAGCAACTGGGATCTGCGTCGCTGGATGTGGATGCCCGAGCTTGGCCTGCGCGGCCTATTCAAGATGTCCTTTCTGCCGCATCTCACTGTGGTCCACGGCGTTGGCTATGGCGGCGGATCACTGGTGTACGCGAACACCTTGCCCGTCCCTGGGGACCCGTTCTTTCGCGCACCCTCGTGGTCGGGTCTCGCTGACTGGAAGAACGAGCTAGCACCGCACTACGCCACCGCGCGCCGCATGCTGGGTGCCACGCGAAACCCGCACCTGACCCGCATCGATGACGTGTTTCGCAAAGTGGCCAAGGATGTGGGCCGCAGCGAGCACTTTCATCCGACGGACGTTGCCGTCTTCTTTGGAGAGCCAGGCAAGACCGTGCGCGATCCTTTTTTTGGCGGACAAGGTCCCGATCGCACCGGCTGCATCTTCTGCGGCGGCTGCATGCTGGGCTGTCCGCATGGCGCCAAGAACACGCTCGATCGCAACTACCTGTACCTGGCCGAAAAGCGCGGCCTTGACGTGAAGACAGAAGCCGAGGTTGTCCACGTCGCGCCCCTGTCGCCCATTCCTGCACCGCATGCGGCGGACCCCAAGAGCCCCGGCTATCGCATCACGGCTCTTCATGGCCTGCCCCCGCATTCCCGCCGTCGCGAGGTGTACGAAGCAGAGCAAGTGATCTTTGCGGGCGGCGTGCTAGGCACCGTCGACCTGCTGCTGCGACTGCAAGAGGATCCGCAAGGTCTGCCGCTGCTTTCGCGGCAGCTTGGAAATTACGTGCGAACCAATTCCGAGTCACTGATCGGCGTCATCAGCCAAGACAAAGAGATCGACTTGTCGCAAGGCATCGCCATCAGCTCGATCTTGCACACCGACGATCACTCGCACATCGAGCCGACGCGCTATCCCACGGGATCGGGCTTCTTCCGCACGCTGGTTGGCCCACTTGCGGAAGGAGAGTCGCTGCCGCAGCGCCTGCTGTCTGCGCTGAGCGTGGCCGGCAAGCACCCGCTGCGCACACTGCGCATGCTCAGCGTCGATGACTTCGGCCGCCGCAGCATCATTCTTTTGTACATGCGAGCTCTCGAAGGCTACATCCGCTTGCAGCGCGGACGCTCGCTGAGCACGGGTTTCCGACGCGGCTTGACCTCGCAGCTGGGTGAGGGCCCCGCGCCCACTGCCAATATTCCCGAGGCCACAGAGCTCGCCCGGCGCATCGCGGCTGAGATCGACGGCGAGCTGGCCACCTTGCTCACCGAGACTCTGCTCGGCATTCCCACGACCGCGCACATCTTAGGAGGCTGCTGCATGGGCGAATCGGCAGCCGAGGGCGTCATCGATCGCGACCACCGAGTCTTTGGCTATCCCGGCCTGCGCGTCATTGATGGCTCTGCGATCTCGGCGAACCCCGGCGTGAATCCGTCGCTGACCATCACCGCACTGGCCGAGCGAGCGATGACCAAGATCCATACTCGACAAGCCGATCGCGGCTAGAAGCTTGGACTGCGGCGTGTGCGCTGCCCATGTGCGCCGTCGATCTGCGATCCGCGGCTCGTATGCTCTCGTATGATGGGTCTGATGCCCGCAGTCTCTCGACCTTCTTATCTGTACCCAACGCCCGGCCGGGTGGCGCTCGTGCTGGCGGGTGGCGCTGCCCGTGGCGCCTACGAGATCGGCGTCGTGCAATACATCGCCGAAGAACTCCCCCGCGATCTCGGGCGCGATCCACCCATCGACATCTTCTGCGGCACCTCGGTCGGAGCGATCAATGGCTGCGCTCTGGCCGCTCTCGCGGATGCTCCGCGCTCGCGCACGCGACAGCTTGTGCAGCAGTGGACCAGCCTGCGCATGAACGACGTGATGCTCTTGCGTCCTGGCTACATTGCGCGCTTCGTCGGCAGTCTGCTCGGACGGCAGACGACGCTCGAAGAAGCGGCCGGTCCACGCTACGGCGGACTGATCGATCCGGTCGGCATGGAAGACATCATCCGCGCCGGCATCTCGTTCCCGCGCATCGCAGAACACCTGCGCTCGGGCCTGCTGCACGGCGTCACGGTCTCGGCGACGCATATCTCGACAGGCACCACGGTGGTGTTCATGGGCAGCCAGCACGCTGGATCCAAGCAGTGGTCGAGTGATCGCAAAGTCGTAGCGCAGCAGGTCGAGCTTCAGCTTGAGCACGCACTCGCATCGGCGGCCATTCCGCTGATGTTCCCCGCGGTGCGAATCGGCGGCGACTTCTACTGCGACGGCGGGCTGCGGCAGAACGTCCCACTTTCGCCTGCGCGTCACTTGGGAGCGGACGGCATCCTGGTCATCAACCCGCGCTATATGTACGAACGACCGCTGGCCCCGACGATACAGACGGAAGCTGCGCTGCCGGGGCCATGGTTCTTAGTCGGCAAAGCGCTCAACGCCTTGCTCTTGGATCGCGTGGAAAATGACATCGAGAGGTTGCAGCGCATCAACCGCATGCTGCTCGCGGGACAGCGACGGTTTGGCCCGACGTTTATCCACGAACTCAACCACGAGCTGGGCTATCGCGAACCCAACCAGGGCCTGCGCCCCCTGGCGGCGCTGCTGATCGATTCATCGGAAAACATCGGGCACTTGGCTGCCGAATACGTCCGTTCTCCGGCTTTTGCCGCCCGCAACCAGGGGCTGCTTGCCAACGCGCTGCGCCGGCTCGGCGAGCACGAATTCGCGGACGAATCCGATCTGCTTTCCTATGTTCTCTTCGACGGAGAATTTGCCGCGCAGCTGATCGAGCTTGGGCGACGCGATGCCCGCGCTCGCCATCAAGAACTGGTGCGTTTCTTCGCCGAGCTTTCCCCCGAAATCGCTGCGCCCGGCACACAGGTCCGCTAGCGCCCGCAGCCCGCCGACACGCCGAAGATCCCAGCCAGCCCTTGTGCAGAGACGCACACGCGTAGTATGGCGGGCCATGCGCACCCTACGTGTCCACGCATCATTCCGTCATTTGTTGGCTGTCGGCCTGCCACCCGCCCTCTTCGCAGGCTTGCTCTTCGGCATCCTCTCGTCGTCGCAGGCCAAGCCTCCCAAGGGCGACGGCGCAAGCGCTGGCCAGGTTGCCAAGATGGTCTGCGCCGGAGCTGGCTCGGTCACCGTCGCGGCCACGGATGTGAAGCTCAAGTGCGACGCCAGTCACCGCAACTGCGATGGCGAGATCCCGCTGCGCGCCAAGAACTGCTCGCAGGACTTCTTGGAAGTCGTGCAGCTTGAGATGTACGAGGGTGATCGGCGCAGCTTCAGCATCGACTACAGGCCCGCCTCGGTCGTGCCCCCTGGTCAGGTATGGCAAGAAAAAGTCCCGTGGACCACGTCTGGTGATGTCGAGGCCGTTGTCTATTTCCGCCCGACCGGCCAGCGCGACCGCAGTCCCGATTCGGCACGCGCCAAGCTGCAGGTAAAAAACCCCGCGCTCGACGCCGCCAAGCTGGCCTGTGACAAATGCAATGGCACTTGGGGTCCCTTCGGCATGGGCAAAGCGCCGGCATGCAACTGCAAGACGCGCGACGCAGGCAAGTCTTGTCGCGACGGCAACGACTGCCAAGGCTTCTGCCTGTTTCAGCACTACGACGCAGAGGGACGCGAGTACGGCAAGTGCAGCGACAGCGACAAGCTCTCGGGCTGCTTTGAGCTCATCGACAAGGGTGCCGCGAAGCGCCCCGTCAAAAAGCCCCCGCCGCGCAAGCTTGCGACCTGCCTGTAGACGGCTGCGTCAGTCGAGAAGCGTTTCGTGCAGCGGGTTCATCTGGGCCGTCAGGCTGGCATAGACGTCTTCTTCGTTGCCGCTCTCGACGCGCGAAACCAGATGGGCCAGCTCGGGAATGTTGCGCGGCCACGAGTGCGCAAGCAGGCGCGATACCAAGCGCGGCGATGGGCGAAAGCCTGGCCCAGCGAAGTATTGCGCCAAAAGCAGGATGTCTTCGCGGCGCTCACGCAGAGGCGGCAGAAGCACGACTGTCGCCTCGATGCGCTCATGCAGACACGCCAAAAAGCCGCTCTCGGCGGCGCCTTTCTGCAGGTGCTTACCGCTGGTCACAATGATGCGGATTTCACGCCGTCGACGACGGCGCTCGCCCGAGCTACTGAGATCATTGCCCGTCAGCACGTTTAACAGCAGGCTCTGCGCATCAGCCGACAAGCTACCCGCTTCCTCGAAGAGCAGCGTCTTGCGCTGCTGGCCTGCGGCCGTCAGATCGATCACGCTGTCGGCGGACTCGGGCGTGCTCTGCTGCGATGCGCGAGGAAACAACCCGTGGATCGCCTCGACGGTCAGCGACTCACAGTTCACCGTGACCAAGGGCCCCCCGCGAGCGCTACGACGGTGGATCTCGTCGGCGACCAAGGTCTTGCCGGTGCCGTACTCGCCCAGAAGCAGCACGGGCTTGGTGTGTGAAGCCGCAAGCAGCACCGTGCGACGAAGCTGACCGGCTGCGCGCGACCAGCCAACTAGCGCGGGCACGGCTCCATCCATCTCGGTCAGAGGCTCATGGCGAATCAGCAGAAAGGACTGCCCAACGCGAATGATGTCGCCGCTTCCGACGGGCCGCGGCTCACCAGGACGCAGGACTTCGCCATTTAGCGCCGTGCCGTTGCGACTGCGCAGGTCTTCGATAAACGCCTTGCCGCCTGCGCAGAACAGCCGAGCGTGCCGACGAGAAACGCGCCCATCGTCGACCGACATGCAGCGACTGGCGCTGTTGGGACCTTCATAGCGACCAATCGTGAGCTCGGATGATCCACTCCAGTCGACGATGCGACCCGCGACAATGCCCGTGCCGCCGATATACAGCGGTCGGAGCCGCCATACGCGCTTCTCTGAGACCACTTCGAGATCGCGAATTTGATCGCTCGGGCGATCCATCCTGCTTGCAGTCACCCCTAGTACGTATCGTATCGACGGAGCCTGGGCCCTGACAAGCAGCAGATTGGGTCCCGCGTGGATTCCCCCCCTGCGGCGGGCCGTAACCTACGGAGAGCCCGCAGGAGAAATAGGAAGCAGCCGCTGCGCCCAAAACCCACACGACCCCTCCCCAAGCGATGGCGTACCCAGGCACGGCGCGGGGCGGGCTGTCATCATGGTTTGTTCTTCTGCTGCGCCGCGGCCAAGCGCGACAGCGCGGCGTTGATGCGGGCGTGGATCTCTGGAGTCTCGGCCATCGCTGTGGCCACCTGAGACTGCAGCGCTGTGATGCGCTCTTGCAGACGCTGCATGTCCGCGCGCAGGGCCGTGATTTGGGCCTGCACGGCGGCGCCGCCAGCACGTGCCTCAGCGGCTAGGTCTGCCTCAGGCGAAGGTGCGTCTTTGGAGTCCATCCAGCCAACGTATCACGCGAGACCCAGAGCCGACGGGAAATAGTCCTTTTTCTATGGGGCACTTAGGAACGCAGCAGAGAAACAACGTGGACATTACCGATCGAAAATTTGTACCCTAGATTACGTTTCTGCCTTGCCTATCTACTCCACCAGGAACGAGGAGCAACCG
Source organism: uncultured Myxococcales bacterium (assembly GCA_964554495.1). Lineage (GTDB taxonomy): Bacteria > Myxococcota_A > Polyangia > Palsa-1104 > JAEUJZ01 > JAEUJZ01. Next base: position 3,543 of record CAZKOY010000095.1, on the reverse strand, counting down.
TATGTCAAATGCGCCTACGTCCCGCCTTAACTATGTAGGTTCTCGGTCGGACACGCCCCGACTTCTGACCCTGGGCCTGTTCGCCACTCTCGGCTCGGCACTGGCCGGCTGTGGCGCGGATCAGTGCCTCAGCAACACCCAGTTCTATGAGCAGAAAGTCTGGGCCGAGGTCGTCGCCACGAGCTGCATCAAGTGCCACGCCCCGGAAGGCGTCGCGGCACAGAAGAATTCGAAGTTCTTGCAGTACTCACAAGCGTTCCCCGGCTTCTTGGATCTGAACCTGAGCAACATCACGGAAGTGGCCAAGACGCAGTACGACGGACAGTCGATCCTGCTTCTGAAGCCGATTGCGAAGGTCGACCACGGCGGTGGTGCCGTGCTCGCCGAAGGCAGCCCGGAGTACAACACGCTCAAAGAGATGGTGAAGCGCACCAGTAGCCCGGTCAGTTGCGACGGGCAGAGCGCCGATCCTTTAGCTGGCAAGATCGAGATCCTCGACCCGACGCAGACGCTGCGTAAGGCGGCTCTGCAGCTCTCAGGACGCCTGCCGACCGATGCCGAGATCGCCACGGTAAGTGCTGGCGGCGAAGAGGCACTGGGCACGGCCCTCGACGCGATGATGACCGAGAAGGCGTTCTTCGATCGGCTCAAGGAGCTCTATAACGACACGCTGCTCACCGGCCGCTATACCGGACAGGGCCTGAACCTTCTCAACTCGGCCGACTACCCGAACAAGTTCTGGTACCGCAACGGCAAGGCCGACGACGGCATGCTGACGACGCAGGAACAGAACGATCGCACGTGGTCTGACTACGGCATCGCATCGGAAGCGCTTGAGCTTGTGGCGTATGTCGCCAAGCAGAACAAGCCGTTTTCCGAGATCCTGACGGCGAACTACACCGTCGTGAACCCATGGTCGGCGCGCGTCTATGGCCTAAACCCGCAGACGCTGGGCTTTACGAACCTGGCTGACTACTACGAGTTCCGCGAAGCCAAGGTCTCGATCACGCAGGGCGGAAATCCGCTTGCGCTGCCGCACGCGGGCATCCTGACGACGCCGGTCTTCTTGAACCGCTATCCGACGACGGCAACCAACATCAACCGGGCTCGCGCTCGCTTTACGTTCAAGTTCTTCTTGGCCACCGACCTTTTGGCCGTGGCCGAGCGACCGATCGATCCCTCGTCGGTCACCAGCTTGACGCCAACGCGCGACGATGCGTACTGCACGTCGTGTCACAAGATCATGGATCCGATCGCGTCGACGTATCAGAAATGGGACGCGTCGGGTCGCTTCGTGCCGATGGCCACAGGCTGGCCGTCGTTCATGCCGCAGCCAGGCTTCGGCAATGCCATCGTCGACAATGTCAGCCAGTATCCAGCGGCGCTGCAGTGGCTGTCACAGCGCATCGTGCAGGATCCACGCTTTGCGGTGTCGGCGTTGAACATCATCTATCGCGGCATCATGGGGCAAGAGCCGCTGCAGTACCCGCTGGCCGGCGACCCCGAGTTCACGGCGAAGCAGAAGGCCTGGCAGGAACAGGACAAGGTCTTCCAGAAGGTCCTCAAGAGCTTCAGCGAGGGCAACCAGAACGTGAAGCTCCTGTTTAAGGGCCTGATCATGAGCAGCCTGTATCGCGCGACCAGCGTGCGCGGCTTGGATCCGGCGCAGGCCGAGATGCTGGGCACCGGTCGATACCTGACGCCCGAGCTTCTGGCGCGCAAGATCGGCGCCACGCTGGGCATCCGCTGGGTGCGCCCGTACGACCCCGAGCGCCGCGATTACTTGCCGACCGACTACAACTTGCTGTACGGCGGCATCGACTTCGACAACGTCACGCGCCGCCTGACCAGCCCGAACGGCATCATGACCAGCGTCGCGCAGCGCATGGCCAACGAGATGTCCTGCCAGGCCGTCACGTGGGAATACACCAAGCCGCTGAACGATCGCTTGCTGTTCAAGTACGTCAAGCTCTCGGAGGCCCCAGAAGACGACAATGGCTTCCCGGTTCCCGACGCGATCAACAACATCCGTCGCAACATCCAACACCTGCATCAGCGCATCCTGGGCGAATCGCTGGACATCAACGATCCCGAGATCGAGCGCACCTATCAGCTGTTCGTGAAGACCTGGCGCGAGCTGCACGCAGCAGCCAACACCGATCTTCCGTACGAGTGTGAAGGCCGCTGGGATCGCGAGACGGGTGCCGCGCTCATGGGCGCCCAGATCCAGGTCACCGACGATCGCTACTTCACCGTGCGCTCGTGGATGGCCGTCCTTTCGTACCTGATGTTGGATTACAAGTTCCTGGAGGAGTAACCCCGCGGGGCTCGTGCGCGACGAGAAATCGCCGAACGCAGGAGCCCAGAGGCGGCCTTGTTGCTGTGTATCCAGCAACGAGGTCATGGAACCAGACGCGACAGAGAGACATAGGAGTTCGCAGATGGATCGCCGAAGCTTCTTAAAATTCACCGCCGCAAGCGGGGTCGCCTTGATGAGTCCTTTGGGAATCGAGGGCTCGGCCCGCGCGGCCGCCGCAACGTATGGTGGACCGTACTTTCTTTTGATTCACGCAAGTGGTGGCTGGGACCCAACGCTGGCCTGTGATCCCAAGGGCAGCGACGGGCCGGTGCGCATCAACGCCACCTTTACGCGCGGACAGATTGGGCAGGCGGGGAACATCCGCTATGCCCCAATCAGCGCCACGATCGGCGGCAATCCGTACGGCCCGCAGCAGTTCTTCACGAAGTACCAAAACCGCCTGTACATCATCAACGGCATCGACACGACAACGGGCAACCACGACACCGGCACGCGCGCCATCTGGAGCGGCCAGGTCACAGACGGCTTCCCCTCGTTCGCCGCGGTCGTCGCCGCTGCCAAGACACCGGACAACCCGCTCGGCTTTATCGCCAATGGTGGCTATGAAACGACGGCTGGTCTGACCTCGCTGACTCGCCTGGGCAACGTCGACTCGGTGCAGCGCATCGCGTACGCCAATCGCATCGACCCGGCGAACCCGATGAGCACGTACCACACCAACGCGACGTGGGACCGCATCAACATGATGCAGCGCGAGCGCCTCGACGACCTGCGCAAGCGTCAGACCCTGCCGCGTCTGTCCCGCTCAGCCGGAGAGCTGTACCTGGCCCGCAGCGCCGACAACACGCTGCCGCAGCTTGCCGCCGCCCTGCCCTCGCAGGCCATGATCAACGCCGCCACCAACGGCCTGCACCGCCAGGCACTAGTCGCCCTGGCCGGCTTCAAGACTGGCCTCGCCGTCGCCGCCAGCATCAGCACGGGCGGCTTCGACACGCACGGCAACCACGACAACGCGCACCAGCCGCTGATGTGCAACTTCCTGTACGGCATCGACATGATCATGCAGGAGATCACCAACCAGGGCCTCGACGGCAAAGTCGTCGTCTGCGTCGGGTCCGACTTCGGCCGCACCCCCGGCTACAACGGCCAGCAAGGCAAGGACCACTGGAACATCACCAGCATGTTGTTCATGGGGCCGGGGATTTCCGGGGGCAAGGTGGTGG
>CAZKOY010000094.1:0-21102 GCA_964554495.1 uncultured Myxococcales bacterium | reverse complement strand
CTTTCCCGACGGTGACATAGGTGGTTCCCTGGATGGCCTGCATGCCGACCATGCCCTCGCAGGTGCCTTTGTCCGTGCTGGTCATGCCGGTGGTCTGCGCCCAGGCTGGCATGGCGACCAACCCCAGCGCGGTCCCGAGCAGCCAGCATCGCTTCGCGTCCTTCCACATCGACCTCATGGTCTGTTTCGTAGAGCAAGAGGCAGACCATCACAAATTTTTGCCGGCGGGCCGAGCCGCAGTCGCCAAGCAGCCCGTATCCGTCGACGTCCACCGCGCTTGCCAGGCCAGGCATCCGCCCGCACGGGCCGAGCAGACAGCCTGACATCGACGCGTGGGCTGGCCCTGACAAACTGTCACGCCACTTAGATGGGAGCGTCTCGGCGGTGATTCCCCTGCTGAAGCGGGCGAGAATTTTGGTACATAATCGGCGTTCGTCGCAGCGCGGCCCGAGTGGCGAAACTGGTAAACGCAGAGGACTTAAAATCCTTAGCCGTCAGGCGTGTGGGTTCGATTCCCGCCTCGGGCACATGGCAGTGCAGGCAGTCTGCTTTGACTTAGATGGCACGCTGGTCGACAGCGAGGGCGACTGCGCCGACGGCATCGAGCGCGCTCTGGCACACATCGGGCGGGACTTGCGGCCAAGCGAGCGCGACTTTGTCGTCGGACATGGCGCAGGCGAGATCCTGGCGATGCTGCGACGAAACGGCGGCGTCGCGTGGAGCGAGCGCGAGTTCGAAGACGCTGTATTTGCCGCCCGCAAAGAGCTTCTTTCCGAGCGCGGCGTGACCATCTTGCCGGGCGCACGCGAGATCGTTCGCGATCTGGCTGGACGCTTTCCGCTGGCCTTGGTCACCGGCTCGACGCGCAGCGAGGCCGAGCTCATGCTGCAGGCGCTAGAGCTAGCCCCGTGCTTTGCCGTGACGCTGTGCGCAGGCGAGTATCCGCGAGGAAAGCCCGCCCCTGACGCGTATCTGCAAGCGGCCGAGGCGCTGAGGGTGGCGCCGACGCGGTGCATCGCGATCGAAGACTCGACGCCCGGCATCGCGGCCGCGCGGTCCGCCGGCATGAGCGTGGTCGCAGTGCGAGCCGGCAATCGCTATGGCCAAGATCAGTCGGCGGCGCATCACCTGCTTGATACCTTGCTTGAGCTACCGGCTCTTTTGGCTGAGCTGAGCCGAGCCGCGGTGTCCTGAGTGTCCGCGCAGCAGGCTTCGTGAGTCTGACCATGGCTGCCAGCGACGAAGCCTCGCGATGCGTTCTTTCGGCCAGCGGGGACTCGCTTTCGCTGTGGCAGTGGCCCGCAAAGCCGGCCCGACTGATCGGACGCAGCGTCGAGCTGATGCGCCTGCACGGTCTGCTGGATGCTCATCGACGGGTGCTGATCTGCGGGCCCAAAGGCATCGGCAAGCGCACGCTGGTCTGCGCCTATGGGCATCGCTTTTCGGTGGAGTATCAGCAAAAGGGGCTGACTCTGCGCTTTACGACGCCGTCTCAGTTCTTGGCACAGCCGCCGCCGCCCTGGGATGCCAGCCTGGTGGCGGTGTCCGACGACGATGTATCGCCCGATGCCGCCGATGCCGACGTGGCAGACCGCTTGCCCGCGCTGGTCCGCGCGGCACCGCTGGCTCGGCTGTTGATCGTGGGGTCTTCGCCAGCCCTGCGCGCGGCGGCGAACACGCTGGGCTTTGCGGCGCTGACAGTCCCGCCGCTGTCCGTCGAGGACGGCGTGGCCTTGCTGATCGCACACAGCGGACGTCACAGCGTTCCCGCCGCGGAAAAACGGGCTGCCGCGCGCTTGGTCGAGGTGCTCTGCGGTGTACCGGCTCGCCTGCTACACGTGGCCGATCAGGCCCAAGCGCAGGCCCTGCCGTGGAGCGAATGCCTGCGACGGCATCTGATATAGTCGGGACGATGTTGGCTCTGTCCATGCTGCTGGCTAGCGCGCCGCTGCTGTCGCGGCCGGCGCTGTTTCGCCCGCGCTATGGATCGTTTCCGCTGCTTTTGTGCGCCATTTGCCTTTTGTGCGTGCTCTTGATGCGCTATGCGCTGCCGGGATTCCGTCGACGCGCGACCTGGCTTGCGCTGCTTTTGTGTGGCCTTTTGGTGGTGTCGTGGCTGCCGCGATCCGCCGGTCGAGGCTGGGGAGCGCGATTTCTGACGCCGACGTTTTATCGTCTGGTGATCCTGCCCACGACGGCGATCCAGGTGGCGATCCTGGGATCTCTTTTGACTGCGCCCATTTGGGTGGTCTTGGGGCGACGCGCCCGTCGACGCTTGGCGCGGTCTCCCGTGGCTGAGCAAGATGCCCCGTCGCTGCCGGCGGACTCATCATCGCCCTCCCCTGCGGCGACCGAGCTGCTGCCAAGCCCGCGCGAGCCTGCCGGTGCCGAATCGAACCAGGCCACCACCCCGCCGCTTGTGCGCGTGGTGCCAGCCCGTGTCCGGCGCCTGCTGTCACGCCGCGAAGTCATCGCAGCTACGCCATGGGTCCTGCCAGCAGCGGCGCTGTCGTCTGCCACCTATGGCACGCTGATCGAGTCACGGCGCGTCGTGCTGCGCCACCTGCGCATCGCCATTCCTGGCCTGCCTCCGTCGCTGGCTGGCTTTCGCATCGGGCAGGTGACCGACATACACATCGCACGCGATCTGACCCAGCTTCACCATCTGGAAAAAGCGCTGCGCCTGCTGGCCGATCAGCGCTTGGACATTCTGTGTGCGACCGGCGATCTGTGCGACGAGCCCAAGCTGTACGTGACGATGCTGCGCATGCTTTCGCAGGTGCCGACACGGCTGGGTCACTTTGGCTGCATCGGCAACCACGAGCTGTTCATGGGCATGGACATCGTGCGGCGTGCCTACGATCGCGTGCCGGTACAGCTTCTGGAAGAAGAGTCGCTGCGACTGGGGGCGCTGCGCTTGGCAGCCGTCGGGTATCCAACGAGCGGACGCAGCCCACGGCTGTCGCTGCCGGATGTCCCCGCGCAGCTAGATGCCGCCTTGGCCGAGCGCTCGGCGAGTGAGCCGACGACGACGGTGCTGTTGGCGCATCATCCGCACACGTTCACCCAGATCGCGGGCCGCAACATCGCGCTGGTGATCTCGGGACATACGCACGGCGGGCAGCTAGGCCTGGGGCAGGGCTCGGCGATCGAGAGCCTGTATCCATATGCTCGCGGGCTGTATCGCGGCGCGGGCTCCGTCGATGCGACCTCGCAGCTGTTCGTATCAAGCGGCCTCGGCCACTGGCTGCCCTGCCGTCTGAACTGCCCCCCCGAGGCCGTCGTCATCGAGCTACAGCCCGCGTAGCCCCGACGAGCTACTGATCGCCAACGAGTCCCAGCGCAGCAGCGGTGACAGCAAGCACGCGAGGAGCAAGCAATGCCCAACGGCTTTTATCCCGTTCCCGGTCTGGATGTGCTGTGCATTCACCGCAGCGAGCAGGGATATCCGCGCACCGCGTGGGCTCAGTTCTGGGATCAGTGCTGGGCTGTGACGATGACTGGGCCGCGAGGCTATGCGCCGCAGGGGCCGCTGCGCCTGCCCTCGCACACCCCTTCGTTTGACGACGTGGTCGAGGCAGCGCGGGGCGTCCTTGCCGCAGACGCGACGCTGCCGCAGACGGCGGCCTCGGCGATGTGGCTCGACTTCAAGCAGCGCGAGGGCGGCGCTGTCGGTGCGTTCTGCGCCTATGGCTTCAAAGACGGCAAGGTCCATATCCTGCACGACCTCTCGGTGGGCGCCCAGGCTCCGCCCGAGTTCTGGCAAACCGACGGCGCGCATCACTTCGAGCACCCGCGGGTGTTCATCGAGCCGAGCGGCCTGAAAAGCCATGGACCGCTGCCGCCGAGCTTCCGCTTTCGCTTCGACGACATGCACGAGCTAGCGGTGAGCAGCGTTCCTTTGCACTACACCAAGCACTGGCCGCCGAAAAACATCCTCGATCTGGCAATGCTGGCGCTCTGCCGCAGCGAGAGAAGAGACATCCTGATGGCATTGTGGAAACGGGACGAGTAACGCGAACGTCGGCTTGGCCAAAGGCAGGTGCTCGCTCAGCGTCCGCGAGCCAGGGATGCGCGCGGGACGCGGCACGCCCAGTCGGCGATCTCGCGCCAGACCGGCCCCATGCGCTCGTCCAAGACCAGGCCCATGTGGTCGGGCTCGCAGGCATGGCCGAAGGCTTTTCCGACGGTGATATGGGTGATCGGACCCTGCGTATGGCCGGCAAAGCGGAGCTGACACGCCGGCACCGCAAGCAGCCGATCTCCGACGCTGGCCACGCTGATGATTGGTATATTTACGTGCGACAGATCCGCCAGATACGAGGAACCACTTTGCGCCGTCCAGTCCGCCTGTGAGAGCCAGCGACCCAGCTGCTGCAGATACGGCAGCGGCTCGTCGGCTGTTCCCACCCGCAGCGTGCGCGCCGGCAGATAGCCATGGCGTACCGCGGCCAGCACCAGCAGCGGATAGAACACGCGCTTTGCCCACCAGCGTGGCCGGAAGGGCTCTAGCTGCGGCAACCAGACGTTGGCTCCCAAGAGGCCCAGCCCGTCATAGCCCACCGCCTGCGGTTCCGGCCTGCGCGGCGAAAAAGGTGCCCGTCCCGCGCTGACGAGCGCCTGCCAAGCCAAGGCCACATGGCCAAACAAGCTGTGACCGATCGCCACCCGCGGCAGCGTGGGAAAGCGCTCGCCAAGATACGCCGCCACGACCCCCGCATCGTCGACCAGATCGTCGTAGTCCCAGCGCGCCCCTTGCTTGGGAAGCGGGGTGCTCTTGCCGTGTCCGCGCTGGTCAAACCAGAACACCACGGCCCCTGCCGCGCGAAGCTGCGATAGCAGGCCTTCTCCAGGCGGCTGATCCAGGGTGCGGCGATCGACCAGCATCGCATGGGACAAGGCCACGGCCACCTTGGGCTCGCCGGGTGTCTCACCTGCAGCAGCCGTTCCCGACCGCGACAACGACGTCGGAAAAAGCAGCTCACCGCGCAGAAGCACGCCGTCACGCGCCCGCAGCTCGACCTGCTCGGAAGCGAGCCGCGTCCTTTCCTGCCCGCCGCTCACCATGGTAGGTTGGATGCTAGGGAAAATCTGCCCATGCCGAAGCTTGTTTACCACGATAGTTCTGGGGCGCGCGGAACCGTCGACATCGGCACCGAGGTGGTGTTGATCGGGCGCGCAACCGAGTGTCAGATTCAAACGCAGGACGGCCTGGTCTCGCGACGCCACGCACGCGTTGTCTATGACGGCTCGTACTGGGTGGAAGATCTCGGCAGCGCAAACGGCGTCTATGTCGGCAGCGAGCGCGTACAGAAGTACAAGCTCAAACCCGGAGACACCTTTCGCTGTGGCCACGTCGAGGTCCGCTTTGAAGTCGAAGACATGCACCGCACGGCGATCGGTGTGTCGCCGGGCATGGTGGTGCCGATGTCGCCGCTGGCTGCTCCGCCGGGGCTGAAGGCCGCGCCGCCACCCAACGCCCCGCCGGCCTTGAGCTTTGCCGAGGCTGCTGCGCAGCAGCGCGCCTTTACCGCGAAGCCGGCGCCCGCTTCAGCCGCACCACCGGTTCCGGCCGCTCCGCCGGCTGCCGGGCCGCCACCGCCCGCCGCACCACCCGCCGCACCGGGAAGCGATCCTCCCAGCGGTCGCAGCGGCAGCAAGACAGGGGGCATGGCCCCACCGCCCGCCGCGGCAGTCCTGCTTTCGGAAGCGCAGAACCCAGGGCGTGCCGCCGATGTCGCTGCCGCCGAAGTGTCGCGCCTGCGCGCCGAGCTAGAAGTCGAGCGCCAGCGTCGCGCCGAGGTCGAGCGCGAGTGTGATCAGGCCCAGCAGCGCGCCAGCGACCTGATGCGCAAGGCCGATGAAGCCCAGCGCGGAGCCGACGAAGCCCGCAGACGGCTGGATGAGCTGCAAGTGAAGCTCGACGAATCTGCGGCTCGCGCCAGCGCCCCGGTCAGCGAGGGCGATAGCGAGCGCCTGCGGCGTCGCGTCGAGCAGCTAGAGTCCGAGCTGCGTCGAAAAGGAGGCGGAGGGGGCGGGAGTGCAGGAGAAGCGCTGCGGGCAGCAGAGGCCGAGCGCGATCGTCTGCGGACCCGCGTAGGAGAGCTGGAAGCACAGCTCACACTAGCCATCGCCGCACAGGCCGCACCGACCCAGCAAGCCGCTTCGTCAACCGCTAGCGCCGATCAAGACATGGAGCTGACCCGGCTGAAACGCCGCGTCGAACAGCTGGAATCGGATCTGCGCCGAGCCCGCGGCGGTAAAGCCGTCAGCGATGATGGAAGCAGCGGCAAGCTGGCCGAGCTAGAGACCGAGCTGCGTCGGCTGCGCGAGGAAAAAGACGCCGCGCTGCAGGCCCAAGGTGGCAGCAGCAAGCTCGCTGAAGAGCTGGCCGCGGCACGCCGCCGCATCGATCAGCTGGAATCGGATGCGCGTCGCCGCCCGATGGGTGCGGTCAGTGATGACAAGCGGCTCGAAGCGCAGCGGGCCGAGCTGGAAGCGGCGCTGCGCCAGCTACGCGACTGCGAGCGCGAGCGTGACTCGCTGCGCGAGATGGTGGCCCGCGCAAGTGGCGCCCCCGCCCGTCCCGCCAAAGAGGTCAGCGACAGCCTGCAGCAGGTCAGCGATGGCCTAGCCGATGTGCGTGCCGCGCTGCGCGCCAGCGGCGATGACATGGCGCTAGAGCAGCTTGAACAGCTGCGCGCTGCGCTGCGCAAAGCCTGCGGCCTTTTGGGCATCAACGTCTAGCCGCTGCAACCTGCCCAGCGATGCTTGGGCCGCATCGCGAGCGCAAGGCACACGGCCCCAAAGTCCGGCATCGCGCACGCGACAGTGCAAGCCCGCCTAGGGACTGGGGGCGACGGGCGGAACAAGCGCAGGTGGATCGGGCGCGACAGTCGAAGCCTCAGCGGGTGGAACCGACCGAGCAGGGCTCGCGCTGCCTGCGCCGCGCACCTCGCTGGCGGCATCGCTGCGTGCGGCATCGACCGGGGTCAGCCCGCCAAATGGCGCGACCATGGGCTTGTGTCCTTGTGCCGAAAGCCACGATGTCACCGTCGACAGCTCGTTTTCTGGACGGCTTCCCCACTCGCTGTAGTTGGCTTGCGCCCGTCGCGCTAGCTCGACCGCTCGCACCAGCGAAGGCCCCCGCCCGCGAGACACCGTCCAAAGCGCCTGCGCCAGCGCAAACTGCGTCTCGGCCAAACGGTTTAGGTTGGCCTGCAGATCTTCGGGTCGCATGTTCTGTCGCACGCTGAGGGCGCGCTCCAGGTACGGGATGGCTTCGCTGCTGCGTCCCATGGCGTGCAGGATGACACCGACGGCGTGCAGGTTGAATGCGATGCGAACTTCCTTGCGGTTGCGGTCGCGCTCGCCGATCTCTAGGCCTTCTTGATTCAGCTTCAGCGCCTTGGCTAGCTGTCCTTGACGCGCCAGTACGACACCCAAGAAATAGCGCGCTTCGGCCCGACGCCAGCCGTCGCTATCATCGGCTTTTTCGCGGATATCAAAGGTGCGCTGAAAGGCGCGCTCGGCTTCGCTCAGGCGATTCAAGTACAAGAGGTTGGTGCCGAGATACAGGTGATAGTCCGAGGTCAAGATGTGCTCGCTGCCCAGCGACTTCTGCACGACGGTCAGCGCCTTGGACAAGTACTCGTGCGCTTCCCGATAGCGACGCTGGTCGCGCAGCAAAAGACCCATGCCGCGCAGCTCGGAAGCGATGTCGGGATGCAGCTCGCCTAGCTCTTTGCGCTCGATGTCTAGCGCCTCTTGGTAGTGGCGCATGGCCTGATCGAAGTTGCCTTGTCGACGGTACACCCCGCCCAGCGTGTGCAGAACTTCGGCCGCTTCCGAGCCGCTGCGGCCATATAGCTGCGTGCGCAGACTCAGCGCCGACTGACAAAATTGGATGGCGCGATCCCACTGCCGCATCCCAGACTGCACGCGGCAGCGCGCCAGCTCTAGCTCGGCACGCAGCGGCTTGGCATCCGATGGGCTCAGCGAATCGAGCGCAGCGTCGGCCAGCTCGTCCCAGCTCTCGGCTTTTTCCGGCTGATTCAAGCGATAGCCAGTAAGCGCCGTCAGGTGCGTCCAGGTCTGCGCGACCAAGCGCTGGTTGCGGCTCTCCATCGCCGAGGCAGCAGCGCGGACCAGCGTCTTTTCCGCTTGCCGTGCCATGCCGCTGCGCTCTTCGACTTGCCCAAGCAGGTACCGCGCCTCGGCCAATACCGGCAGATAGTTCAGCTCGGTCGCGCGCTGCACCAGACGACGCGTCTTGTCGATGACCACGCCATAGCGACCGAAGCGCTGCTCGGCGCGAACCTCGGCAAGCTCGACCACCAAGCGCTCGATCTCGGCCCGCGTCTTGGGATTTTCCGGCAAAGGCGGAGGCGCCTGCAGCGCTTCCACATCCGCGCAGCGCGATAGCGGAGACAGGTCGTGAACAGCCGTGCTGGCGTTGTCGATGACCACTTCTTCCGGCTTGCGCAGGATGTTGGTGAAGGCGATGACTTCTTCCAGGCGCTCGTCCATGCAGCGTCGACGCAGCTCAAAGATCGCTGGAAGCTGTTCATCGCGGACGCGGGCCAAACAGGCGGCGCCGCGCATCTTGACCCAGTCTTGCGTGTACACGTCCAGCGCTTGCTCGACGCGATCCCAGACATCGGCGGCATAGGGCTTGCCGCTCGCCATCAGCTTGTCTTTGATGTCCTGCTTGGTCTTGTCATCCCAGACACCGCTCAGGCGCTTTTCGAAGCCCCGGCATGGCGTCTCGCGGCTTTCTTTGCGCAGGTTCCACGCCAAGTTGCCAGCCAGAGCCACCATCACCACGGCTGCCATGATCAGCCAGCGCCAGCTGACCTTGGTGCGCTCGCGGTTGAGCGCGGTCAGAAGCGCATCCATCGTCGGATAGCGATCGTCGGGATTGACGCTCAGGCCGCGCAGCAGCACCTGCCGCATCCAGGTCGGCACGCGCGCTTCGGGCGGTGGCGGCAGCACGCGCCCGCTGACCACGTTGAACCCCAGCGTGGCGATCGAGTCCCCCGCAAAGGGAGCCGCACCGTACAAGGCTTCATACAGCGCCACGCAGAAGCAGAACTGATCCGTGCGCGGATCGGTCTTGCCCCCTTGGTATTGCTCAGGCGCCATGTAGCGAGGCGTGCCCATCAGCGCGCCAGTCCGCGTCAGGTTCACGCTCAGCATCTGCGGCGTGATGGCCGAGCTAGACGCATCGTGAACGGCCGGGTGTTCATCGCTTTGATCGGCTCGTCGCGCGAGACCAAAGTCGGTGACGCGGACCTGTCCATCTTTGCCGACAAGGACGTTGTCGGGCTTGAAGTCCCGATGCACCAAGCCGACGGCATGCGCTGCCGACAGCCCACGCCCAGCCAGCGTGAAGGTCTCTAGGATCTGCGCTTGGCTGCGCGGCTGTTCTTTCAGCCAGGCCGTCAGCGTGTGTCCATCGATGAACTCCATGGCGATGAACACTTGGCCATCGATCGTCCCGACATCATAGACGGCGATGACCTGGGCATGCTGCAGTCGCGCCATGGCCTGCGCTTCGCGCAGAAGCCGCATGCGCGCTTCGCTGGCCTCATTGCCCACGGCCTCGTTGCGCAGAAGCTTGATGGCGACCTTGCGATCTAGCTCGGGATCGTACGCTGCATACACCACACCCATGCCGCCCGCGCCCAGGCACGAAAGCACGATGTAGCGTCCCAGGCTGGCGCCGCGCGGTAGCTCATCGTCGATGACTTTCTGACGGTTGGCGTTGGGCTTGTCCAGCGCTTCTTCGATGTGTCGCGGAAGCTGTGTGCCGGTGGAATTCGCCGAAGCCTGCGGCAGGTTGGTCGAGGAAAGTGGCCGCGCCACGCGGCTGGATGTGCTCGACGGCCGGGGCGTGGCTTTCGATGCGGCGGGGACGTCGCTCGCTGCACTGCTGCCGGCTCGTTGCTGCATTCCGGCGAGCGTGTCACCGAGAGCTAGCTCACTCTCGGCAGCGACGCCTTGTTTTGACCCAGCGGCTTGGGAGGCCGTCGCATCTTTCTTGTCCGAAGTGTCCATGAAAAAGGCCGAGTCATTTTATCACTCAATGGCCTCGGGCTTGGCACGAAACCTGGCTGCAAGCCGGATGCAGCATACGTCGGAACCGAGTCCATTGGCCACGCATCGGAGCCGGACTGTCCGACGGGCCGTGCCGGCTGCCTGTGTGGCCGCTGGGCCTGCCCGCGCACATACAGTCGAGCTTGCTTACGATGCGCGATCGCTGGGGACCGCGATGTCATCCAGTACCGCGTCGTCGAAGTCACTTGCGGCCCCGCCGTCTGTGGTGTGCGGCGCATGGCGCTCGGGATGGTCGACTTGCGTGACCTCTTCCGTTCCCTCGCCTTCTTCGTGATCGTCGAAGCCGTGCCCAGACGCGATGCCCGACGTGATGCCTGGGTTGGTGTTTTCTTCGCGGTCGTGACTCATCCCCGAATCCCTTTGTGACAGCTCAGTTCTTGGCCGACGTAGATCTCAGCGTACTGCAAAGCCGCGGGGTGAGGAATGCCCCGATGCGCATCGACGCGGAGGCATAATTGGGCCATGTCTTCTCTTCTTCTTCACCGAGCCGAGCTAGGGTTTCCCTGGCCAACCACCGACCCTTTTTTATTCTGCGTTCATCACCTGGATGCCTATCCCGCAGGCAACGATCGGCTGGGTCCTGCGGCCAGTCTGTCCGGGCGCGATCTGGGCCAGGACTTTGCGGGCAAAGACGGCTGGCGCATGTATCACGGGCAGGTCGTGCCCGGCTTTCCACAGCACCCGCACCGCGGCTTCGAGACCGTGACCATCGTGCGGCGCGGCCTGATCGACCACGCGGACTCGCTGGGCGCAGCGGCGCGCTTCGGAGCAGGCGATGTGCAGTGGCTGACGGCAGGATCCGGCATCGTTCACAGCGAGATGTTTCCGCTGCTCTCTCGCGAAACACCCAATCCCGTCGAGCTATTTCAGATCTGGCTCAACCTGCCGCGCGCTGAAAAGATGGCGCCGCCGCACTTTTCGATGCTTTGGGCGCGCGACATTCCGGTGTTTACGCTGCGCGATGCCATGGGTCGCACGACGCAGATCACCAAGGTCGCCGGCCGCCTGCGTCACGCAGACGACGAACCAGCGGCCCCTCGCCCTCCACCGCGATCGTGGGCAGCGCGCAGCGAGAGCGATGTCGCCATCTTCTGCATCGAGATGCAGCCCCACGCCTGCGTTACGCTGCCGGCAGCGTCGCATCAAAGCACCGTGCGCACGCTGTACTTCTTTTCGGGCGACACGCTGCAAGTTGGACCCGACACGCTGGCGAAGCCCGTCGCTGTAACGGTGCGCAGCGATCGCGAGCTACCGCTTACCAGCGGATCTGTGCCCGCTTCGATCTTGCTCTTGCAGGGCCGTCCGATTGGCGAGCCCGTGGTCAGCTACGGCCCCTTTGTGATGAACAGCCGCGCCGAGATCCAGCAAGCATTTTTGGATTACCAGCGCACGCGCTTTGGCGGCTGGCCCTGGCCCAGCGATGATCCTGTGCATGGGCCCGACCCGCAGCGCTTCGCCCGTCACGCCGACGGACGACTCGAAAAGTAACCGCGCTATGCTTCCTTGACGTCGTCGATGACGTCGTCGATTCCCAGGGCTGCGGCCGGCGGAGGCGGCACAGCCACGGCGCGCTTCTTCGCCTTGGGATCTTCGATCATCAGGACCTTGACCTTGAAGCTGAGGTCCTTGCCCAAAAGCGGGTGCAGGAAGCGCACGGTGACCTTGCTGCTATCGATCTTGAGGACCTTGAAGCTGACGGTATTTCCGTCGGGTCCTTTGGCTGCAAAGACCTGTCCCTCGGTCAGCTTGGCTTCCTTGGGAAACTCAGCGCGCGGGATCTCTTTGGTGGGCAGCGACTCTTCGTTGATCGCTTCCTTGGCCGGAATCTCGCCGGCCTTTTCTTGGCCGATGGACAAGCCTTCCAAGCGCTTTTCGATGGCCGGCAGGATCTTGCCTTCGCCTTGGATGTACTCGACGGTCGAGTGCTCGATCTTCTCGCCGCCTTTTACCCGCAGATCAAACTCAATGCGAACCTTATGACCCGTTGCGATCTTCATGGCGTTTACTGCAGAGGTTATCACAACAGAGGTCTGGGTTTGCCGCGGCGTGCAGTGCTCATTTCGCGCAAGCGCTGCGCACCACGCGGGCCTAGCGGCAGCGGCGCGACCATCCCTAAAAGATACCGCTATGCAGCGCTGCGCACGGCGGCGGCTTCGCGGGCCGTGACCGACTGGTTACGGCCGTTTTTCTTGGCGGCATACAGCGCCTGATCCGCGCACTCGATGATCAGGCGCTGCTCGCCCGCGGCTCCGGGCGCATCGTCGGGGAACGTGGCGATGCCCAGCGATAAGGTGCAGCCAAAGGCCCCCTTGTCACTTTGCAGAACCAGCTTCTGCACTTCTTGGCGAATGCGCTCAGCCAAGAGCCGACCCCCAGCTTGATCCGTCGATTCGAGCACCACGGCGAATTCTTCGCCGCCATAGCGGGCCGCCACATCGATCGTGCGAACCTGCGCTTGCACCACCTGCGCCACGCGTCGCAGCACCTGATCCCCAACCAGATGCCCATAGGTGTCGTTGATTCGTTTGAAGTGATCGATGTCGCACAGAAGCAGCGTCACCGGTCCACCATGGCGCTCGGCGCGACGCAACATCTCGCTCAGGCGCTCTTGAAACACGCGGCGGTTTTTTAGGCCGGTCAACGAGTCGGTGGTGGCCATCGCCTCCATGGCTTGGTACATGCGCGCGTTCTCAAGCGACACAGCGATTTGGTTCGCCAACACGCCCAGCATTTCGATCTTGCTCTTGGAAAACAGGCGCGGTCGCTTGCCTGCGATCACCAGGCTGCCCATCGCCGCGCTGCCATAGACAAGCGGCACCACCAGAAGCGATGGATACCCGCGCATTCGCACGTCGGTGTCAAAGATGGGCGTATAGGAATCCCGCTGCTCGCCATTTTTCGGCAGGCTGATGTGGTTCTTGACGGCCATGGCGATCAGGCCGGCGTTGTCGGGGAAGCGCAGTCCATCGACTAGCGCCATCAAGGCTGCGTCGCCCGTGCTGGCCACCACACGATGGCTGTGCTGCGTCGCGTCGTATGCGGTCAGCGCTGCAAAGTCAAACGCGCAGACCTCGGCCAGGGCGACAAACGCTGTGCGCTGCACGTCTTCCAAGGTCAGCGCGCGAGATAGCTGACTTGACGCGCGATAGAGGCGCTCGTTTTCGTACTTGCTGCGCTCGACGGCGATGAACAAGCGCTCGCACTGCAAGCTGCGCAGCACCAAGAGCGCCGCATCGGTCAGCAGGGCTTCATCGGCCGCTGAAAATGCAGCATCCCGCGACAATGCGGATCCCGCTTCGCGGTCGGCGCACAGCACACCGCACAGCCGCCCTTCGTCGTCGAGCATCGGCACACCCAAGAACGCACCGATGCGCAGCACAGCGCTGTCAGCGCCCACGTAATACGGAAGCTGGCTCAGCTTGGGCTGCGACAAGTTCAGGGGCCGCAGGTTCTTGACCACGGTGCCCAGCACGCCGGCATCCAGCGAAAGCGGTGCATCGCTGGCCGTCGCCGCGTGGCTGGTCAAAGCCATGCACTTCAAGCTGTCGCCGTTTTCAGGCCGCACGAACAGCGCGCAGGTATGCAGCGAAAGCGCATTGCGCAAAAGCTCGACGACGGCCTGCAGGTTTTCTTTCAGCTCGACGACAGCGCTGCGCGCAAGCAGCTCTTCTTCCTTTTCGCGATCGCGCGGACCCGTCACTGCGCTGCCACTTGCTTGCGTAGACGCGATGCCGCTTGGCACACCGTCCCGTCGCTGGTTTTCTTCGCTGAGCAGCAGGCGAAAGTCGCGGGCCTGCTGTTCCATGGATGCGATAGCAGCGGCGACACGCTTGCGATGATCGCCACGCTGGCGCCACAGCTCACCGCGAAACAGCACGAACTGCAGGCCGGCGAACATCGTGATCAAAAGCGCATGCACGACGTAGCGATCGACCTCGGTCGTGCCTTCGCTGAACAACAACAGAAGCTCACAGAGCAGCGCTAGGCCAGCCAAGCTCAGCGCGATCGCCTGCCGTTGAAAGCTGACCAAGAAGGCACAGACCGCATAGACCAATGGATGCACCGGGCAGTGGCTGCCACCGACGGCTTGCAGCAAGGCATAGGTCAGACACAGGATGGCGGCGCCGCCTTCGAGCTCCAGCAAGAAGCGACGCCAGGCCACGCTGGATGCGAACTGTGGGCGCAGGCGCTCGCCCAGCCGAATGGCCAAGACGAGCAGTGTCAGCGCGGCCAGTACCGACTGGATATAGGCCCAAGCGCTCGCCTCGGCGCTGCCGACGATAGCGATAGCGGCACTGGTCTGGGAAAGCTCGGTGGCGGACAGCGCGCGATCGACCAGGTGCGATACGAAGAGCACGCTCGGCGAATACGCGGCCCGGCCAAGAAGGATCAAGCTGACGACGACAGCCAGCGAGCCCGCCCACTGGCGCCACAGCTGTTTTGCAACAGCCAGAGTGCGCGTGCTTAGCGCGCGATCCAAGACGGGGGCCTGCGGCAGTGACATGAGATCCGCTACTCCACCTTGAAGACGACTTCGCCGCTGCGCACCATGCCCAGCTCATCACGCGCCACGCGCTCGATGGCGGCGGGATCTTCTTTCATGCGCTCAAGCTGATGGCGCAGCTCGCGGATGCTGTTCTGCAGGCCCTCGTTGCGGGCGGTCAATGCGGCTAGCTCTTGCCGCAGCGTCACGTACTGCACCAGGCCCGAGCGCAGATAGAGCTTGTATGGCAGATAGCCCAAAGCCACTGCCAGGCCCAGCGCTGTACCGAGGCGCAGCAGCCACGCCAAGCCGACCCACAGCAGAGGATCTGTGCCATGGCCTTTGGGCCCTCGCCTGCGGCCTGTAGAGAGCGCGCCTGCGATCGTCTTTTTCGTCGAGACAACTCGCTCTCGCGGCTGCCCACCACCACTTGCCGTTGCCACAGGACTATGGTGCGGAGGCCGCCTGCAAAGCTCAAATTTTCTGCCGGCGGGCTCGCGTGTATCCGACGGGAACGGACCGCACCCCAGGGAAACCAAGCCAGCCGATAAGGAGGTTGAACTAGAATGCAGCATGTCCTTTGCGCTGCAGTCCTTTGAGCCGCTCTCCGTCGGAATTCGTCGTCTTTTGGGCGAGCAGCTGGCCGGTGCGTTGCTGCAGCTTCTGGCTCAGGCGGCCCCGGCAGGTGAAGGATCCGATCCCGTCGAGGCAGTCCACGAAGCGCGCAAGTGCCTGAAGCGATCGCGCACCCTTTTGCGTTTGATGCGACGCGCACTGGGCCGCGCGCAAGCGACGACGTTCAATGCCACGCTGCGGGCAGTGGGGCAAAAGCTGTCGCCATACCGCGATCAGCAGATGCTGCTCGAAGCCGTCGATCGCTTGGCGCATCAGACGGCGTCCAGCCCGTTTGCCGAAGCGCTTTCGCCCGTACGGGCCGGGCTGCGCTCGCGCTCTTTGCAGCAGCCTTTGCCCGACGAGTTACTGCAGACGATCTTGCCCGAGCTACGCGCGGTTGCTGCGGCGCTTGACCACGCGCTTGTCGAGCGGCGCGAGGCAGAGCTGCGATCGTCGCTGCGGGCAGGACTGCGCCGCATGCTGCGCCGCGGACAGCGGGCCTATTTCCTGGCGTATTCCGAGCCGAGCGACGAGAACTTCCACGAGTGGCGCAAGCGCGTGAAGGACGTTTACTACACCGCCTGCTTGCTGCATCCCACCCGGCCGGAAAAACTCGCTGGCTGGGTCGATGCCTTGGATCAGTTGAGCGAAGATCTGGGAGACGAGCACGATCTGGGCATCTTGGCCAAGACGCTGCACGAGCAGCCGCTTGCTGATGCCGCAGCGACGGCACTGACGCTGCAGTTGATCGCGCGGCGGCGGGAAGATCTGCGCATCACCGCCCGCTTGGGTGGCGAGGTGCTGTATCAGCGCTCTGCAAAAGGCGCGTGTCGCTTTCTAACTCGCGGACTGCAGCGCAAGAAATCGCCAGCCAGCCCGCTTTTCCCCAAGCGGACATCGCACTAGCGCGCGTTTAGGCGTAACCCCAGCGACGGCGCAGCAGCCAGTTCAGCGCAAAGGCGGCGATGGCCAGCAGCAAGACCGCCGGGTGATGCCAAAGCTCGATATCGCGCTGCTGGTTGACGCGCACGACATGCGGTGGGTGAAATGGCAGGGACTTCAGCGGACCGCTGTTGCCGCCATCGCTGAAGCGCCGCGACTCGCCCGATGAAGCGGCACTGACCAAGCGCAGCAAGCGATCGTCGGCTTCCGGGTTGTCTAGTTCGCGACTGCTGCCGCGAATCAGAAAGACCTCGCTGTCTTCGGCCGGCCGGCCGCCCAGCACAGCACGCGCGACGATGCGATAGCCACCGGGCGGCAAGCTGTCCCATTCGACGCTGGCCTGCCCTTCTTCGTCGGTGCGCAGCGAACGAGCCAGGCTGCCAGCGGGCGGAGCGGGGGATGCACTGCCGGTATCGCTGCCCTCTTCGGTGATGCGCGACAGCGAGATGTTGATGTCGGCGCGCTGGGCTGGACGATAGTCCGGGCCATAAGCTCGCACCTCGGCACGCACGCGCTGGCCGCGGCTGTATTCCGAGTCACTGGTCTCGATGCGCAAGAGGCGCAGCGATGGATCGCGCACCAGCCAGCGAATGGCCTGCGTGAAAAAGCGCTGATAGGCGCCACTGCGCCCCGATTCGTCGCCGCTGAAAAGCGCGCTGTCACCGCTCGCAGTCCGACGAGCCGAGCGAGGCGATCCCGAATCGGCCCGAGACGCAGTGCCAAAACCCCAGCGCCACGTCGAGTCCGCCTGCAGCGCCAAGGTTCGCCCCTTGCCAAATTCAGCGACGGTCAGAACCGGCATGGGATTGCCGCTGTCATCGCGCAGCTTGGGATGCGAAAGCAGCACGGTTGCTTGCGGTCGCGCTCGCGCCACTAGATTCAGGCCTTCCAGCGACGGAAGCGAGTCCCAAATGGCCGCGTTTTCGCGCACATCCAAGCGCAGCGCCGTAACGACATGGCTGCGCCCCGCCGGGGTCAAGCGCGGCTGAAATGCATCGCTATCAATCAGGTTGCTGCTTGCCGCAGCAGCTTGACTGGCGGCGCCTCCGTCGTCGGGCAAAAGGACCACAGGAAGGATCTGCGAGAGCTCTGATCCGTAGTAGCCGCCTGAGCTAAAGCTCAGATCACCGCCCAGCATGGCGATGGCGCCGCCCTCATTTACGAAGGGCACGATCGCGGGCTGCAAGAACTGACCGCAGTACGCGCTGTAGTTGAAGTTGTGAAGGATGACGAGATCGAAGCTGCGTAGCTGTTCTTGAAACAGCTCTTCGCAGGGGAAAGGAATCAGCGAGGTCTCTTCCGATGGAACGAACTCGATATCACTGGGCGAGCGCAAGATGAAAAACGACACCAGATCGATGTTGGGATCGTGCTTGAGCAGCCCGCGTAAAAAGCGCACATCCCAGGTTGGGCGACCGGCCACATGCACGACACGAATCTTGTCGCGCACGACGCGCAACACGAACGCGCGGTGGTTGTTTTCGGCGATTGCCTCGCCAGGCAGCGTCGGGATCGAGATCTCGTACAGGTACTTTCCGACGCGCTCGGGCGTGAACGGAAAGACCACGCGGTACTCGCGCTGACCGGGCAGGATGGCCACTTCAACCGTCAAGACATGTTGACCATCTCGGCGCAGCGTGACCGGCAGATGGCGGCCTTCCCAGCCTGCGGCTTGTGCTCCCAGAACCATGATGTGCGCCTCGACTTCGACGGCCGTGCGCACAAATGCGAACTGATCGGCCAGCACGCGTGTGATCGCGACGTCGCGTAGACCGGGCTTTCCGACAAAGATCGTGTGAACCGGCACATCCAGGGTCTTTAGAAAGCTTTGGGTATCGGCATCTAGCTGATGCTCGGCGGCGCCTGCTTCGACGGAACGCGAGGCGTTGACATCCCCAGGGCGGGCTGCGGTCTTGCTTGACAGCACGGGCTCGGTCGCAGCCAAGCGGCCGTTATCCAAGCCGTCGGATAAAAGCACGATGCCGGCCAGATCTCGTCCGTCATAGCGCTGGCGCACGCTGGCCAAGGCTTCGCGTATGCGCGTCGCTGGAGCCGTACTGCTCGGTCCGACCGCACGCACCAAGTCGCTCTCGGCCAAGGGTGAGACACGCTCGCCGAAGCCGAAGAAGTCAAGGATGTGATCCTCACGCCAGCGTCGCAGCTCGCCAGAGTCGCGGGCTTTGCGCAAGACGGTCGCGATGCGGGCCGCGCGGGTCTCGCTGCCGCCATCTTCGGCAAGCTGCATCGACTGCGAGACGTCCGCGACAACCGCGATGTGGTTGGGCATACGCGTGACGTTGCGCAGCTTGAGTGCCGGTTGAAACAAGATCACCAGCACGGCCAGCAAGCCAAGCGATCGCAGGGCCAAAAGCGCCGCGCGACGTCGCCGAACATCCCCGCGCAGAGCCCGAAAGGCGAGCCCAAAGATCACAGCCGCAGCCAGCAACGCAAAGATCCGCACTGGCCAGCCGAAAGGCGCCATCAGCACCACGCGCCACTCGTTGTAGTCGCCGTCGCCAAAGGCGCGCAGGACCTGCCAGGTCTGCCACGATTGAAGGGCCCGCAAGGGGCTTACGGCGTCAAGGAATCCCATCTGGTTGTGTGCTGGAAAAGGTCGGGTCTAGTGTTCGCTGAGGCTGCTCGGCGGCGCGCTCGAAGCCGGCGGCGTCGGCACCGTGCGCGTGCTGTCTTCAAAGTTGATCTTGGGAGCCGGTGCCTGCCACATGCGGCGGCGCATGATAAACGGCACGTGTACCTGATCGGCCTTGTAGTCCAGACACAGGGCATACATGGCCAAGTTCACTCCCAGACGAAAGGCGTGTTCGCGCTGGGTTTCACCGCCGGGTACCACGTCATGCACCCACTGACCAAAGCGATCGCGTGCCCAAGCTCCGCCGAGATCGTTTTGGGAATAGACGATGACGGCGCGGCCGGCGCGATCGGCCAAGTTCGTACGATCCTTCGCTTCGCTGGGACGACTGCTGCTGGTGCCCGTCGCCGACTGCGGGTTGGCAGGCGACTCGACGGCACCGCGAGCGCGATCCGAGTCGCCGAGCAGAACGGCTTCAATGTGCGGCTCGGCAATGATGCGGCCAGCCGGCACACGCAATAGATAGAAGGCGCGAAACAGGACGTGTTCTTCGGACAAGCGCGAAAGCGGCCGATTGGGGAACAGGCGACTGCACAGCGCGCGGACCGACTGATCGAAGCCCCCGCCCGCTCGGCCTTCTGCGCTGTCGAAAATCAGCATGCCGCCCATGACGAGATAGCGACGCAGGCGCGCTAGCTCCTCATCGCTAGGCATGGGAAACGCCCGATCGCCGCTCCAATAGAGCAGCGGATGACGATGAAGCTCTGTTAGATCCGAAAGGCGCACGGTCACAGCTTCGGGGTTGACCTCAATGGCCGTGCGCTTCTCGATCTCCCACAGCAGGCGGCGCAGCGCATCGGGACGCAGCAGACTGGCGCCACTGCCCTCGGCAGAAGTGGCGCCCATACCGTTTTGCCACTCTAGCTGGGCAAGCTCGATCCGATCGCGACCGCCGAATGCATGGGCCGTTGCTGGCTGGCTCAGCGCCGCAAGCACGCGCGATCCTAGCCCGCGATCCGAACACAGCGACCCTCGCCCCGAAGCAAAGACGCCCGCAGCACCGCCCGCCCAAAGCCCCAAGGCACGCGTCACCAACTGACCCACGAAGCGACGACGTCCCTTGAGGTCAATGCCCGAGCCGAGCATCCGATCGTCGCGACGCACATGCCCCTGACCGAGCCCACCATCATGCCGGCTGTCGTGACCGCCATACTCGGCCGACAATCGACGCTTCCCGAAGAAAATCAGCAGGGTTGATTTAAGCCCCAAGGTGTTCGTACGATAGCATGAACCTCGGGAGTCGATTCACTGTCGCACAGGGTTGCTACGGGTCCAGTGCCATGCCAGGCCGCGCCACGGACCAACGCCGATCAAAGGGGGCTCGCAGTCGCCGCGAATACACGCGGACCGCGCGTGCCGCTCAACGCCGATGCATCGCACAAGCCGTCTTTGCCTGCGCTCCTGCGCGGTCGCTGCACGGTTTCTGCGACGCGACATGCCGGGCTGTCGGTTGCACACGACACCCTCGGCACATAGCCAACCCGCAAGCTGTCTGCGAAGCGCCGAGGGGAATTAGGGGGGTCAGATGGTGGATGAAGAGATCTATTGGCAGGACGTGCTGGATGACATCCGATCGGGACGAACGAGCGCGTTGAAGTGTCCGTTCTGTCAGCTGCAGACCTTGGCTGTGTCCAAGCGCGAGCGCGTAACGCAAGTTGCCTGCCAGAACAAGGCCTGTCGTCACTATATTGAGGTCGGCTTCGGAGAGCAGCCCGATGAAGACATGCTCTACGACGCCAAGCCGATTCAGGTGGGAGGCAAGCCCTAGGATCGGATATAGTCAGGCCCTGCTGTCAGGTCTGTTGGTTGCGTGCAAGGGGCGTGTTGGCAACAACTTCGACGGCATGGGGCGTGAATAGGGGGATGGGCGAGCGGCGTTGAGCGGCCCGCCCACAGACGAAGAGGAAAGGCATGGCGCGCAGCTTTTTAGGAAAAGGGTGGCGCTACCCGGTCATGATCGACCGCAACGGCGGCATGGCGCAGAGCTCGCTCGACGATCTCGTCCGCGAGTCCATCCTGATCATCCTCGGCACAGCGCCGGGAGAGCGCGTGATGCGCCCATACTTTGGCTGCGACATCCACGAGCTCTTGTTTGCTCCAAACAACATCAACACAGCCGGGTTGGCAGCTCACTACGTCGTCGAAGCGCTGGAGAAGTGGGAGCCACGCATCGAAGACATCTCTGCCGATGCCAACCCAGACCCCAATGAACCGCACAAGCTGCTCATTGACATTCGATACAAGGTCCGCGGCAGCAACGTGTCCCGCAACCTTGTCTATCCGTTCTATCTGC
>CAZKOY010000093.1:0-21308 GCA_964554495.1 uncultured Myxococcales bacterium | reverse complement strand
CCGTTCTGCCCTGCCCGTCTCACCCGACCCGCTTTGACCTGCCCCTGCGTACTAGCGGGGGCGGCGATCCAGGGCATCGCCCACAATCTGTGGACCCACGCTCGACCAGTCAAAGCGCTGCGCCTGCGCCCAGGCCTGCGCGCGGCGAGACTCGACCGAGGTCGCGAGTGCCTGGGCCAGCGCCGCGGTCCACGCGGGCACATCGCCGGGCGGCACGCACCAGCCAGCATCCCCGAGCAGTCTGGGAACGCCCCCGACTCGACTGGCCACCACGTGCGCTCCGGCGGCCAGGCCCTCTAGAACGACCTGCGGCGCCCCTTCGCTGCGGCCGTCGGCAAGCTCGATGGAAGGAACCGCGAGCACATCGCAGGCCCACAGCCGATGCATGCGCTCGTCCCCGGCGATAGGACCCAAGAACTGCACGCGATCCTGCAGGCCCAGGGCCCAGACCTGATCTTGCAGCGCAGAGCGCAGCGGCCCATCTCCGGCGAGCCACAGCACGGCCGTGGGCAGCGCGCACAGCGAGCGAAGCAGGACCGCGACCCCCTTGACCGGCACCAAGCGCCCCAAGAACAGAATCGTCGGTCGATTCACGGCAAGCTGCACGCGGGCGGCCTGTCGCTTCTTTGGGCTGCCGGCAAGCTGCGCGCAGTCGATGCCCATGGGAACGACGAGCCCGTTTGCCCCCGGCACGACCAGCGAGTCCGCCGTATAGATCAGCCGAGCCCGCCGCGATACCCAGCGCACCAGCGACTGCCCGTGCAGGCGACGCAGCAGGTGAATATCGGACGAGTGCGCGATGGCGATATGCGGGCGCCGCGCCGCGAAGCGCTCGGCCAGCACGCCGCAGGGCACCAGCCAGTGCGAAACCAGGGCCTCGTATCGTCCCTGGACTGCCCAAAAGCGCCGGGCGAGCCTGACGGTGAAGCGCGCGGCCTCCAGCCACATAGCGGGCCCCTGGGCCAGCGCATCGGGGGCTCCGCCGGCATAGAACAGCGCAGAGGGCACGCGTCGCACGACCACGCCGGGCTCGCATGCCTCGTCGGCTGCGCGGGGCATGGAACTCGGCAGGGCTTCGTCATGCGGCGAGCGAGTCGGCTGCGCCGGGCCGGCGGAAAGGACCTCAACTTGATGCCCGGCCGCGACCAGATAGCGATTCAGCGCGGCCACGAACTGGCCCGAGGCGTCTCCTGCCCAGCGAGGGTACGACGTGGTCAGCACACCAATGCGCACAGCGAGGCAGCCTAGTGCGGGTACGGCCGCAGTATCCAACGAAAAGATTTTCGTGATTTGATACACTTATTAGCCTCAGCATGTCTGCGCCCGTCGAGAACCAGCCCCCCCCTGTGAACCCGTTTGCGCAGCACACGGTGCAGGACACGCACGACGACCTAGTCGATGTCGAGAGCCTGTACGAAGGCTCGCGCAGCGCCCTGCGACGCGCCGACCGTAGGGTCCGTCTGGGCCGGTCGCATCTGAGCGTCGTCCTGGGCGATGTCGGCAGCGGCAAGAGCCATCTTCTGTGGTGGCTGCGTCGACGCGTCATCAGCGACGGCGTGTATGTCCCGATTGGCGCGCTGCCGGATTTGGGACAGCCGTTCCGCTATACGCTGCGCCAGCTGCTGTCGACGCTGTGCCGTAAGGATGCGGCGGCAGAGGTCGGAAAAGCCAGCGAGCGTCCCATCGACCGCCTGCTGTGGAGCGTGCTTCTGCATCAGGTCTGCGAGCTTTTGGATGCTGCGCGCACGGGCACCTATCAGGCCCCGGCCGCGCTGCTGAAGCTGGTGGGCCCGCTGTGCCAGGATATGGGCCGACGACGCAGCCCCGACGAATTTGCGACGGCGGCCACGCCGGTCTGGGGGCAGATTGAGCCGGGCCTGCGCGCCTATCTGCTAAGCCTGCCGACTGAGAACTCCATCGACTCGGCGGCGCGGGCGGTGATCCTGCAGTACCCCTATGCAGACCGACGCGCCCTGGTGACGGCGTGGCTGGCTGGCGAAGACCTAAGCCCCAAGGACCGCGAGCGCATCGGCGCCAAGCAGAGCATCAACAACGAAGCCGCGGCGCGTTATGTGCTGTGTGCGCTGACGCGGCTCTTGAGCAGTCATGTGCCGGGACCGCTGGTGCTGGCGTACGACCACATGGATGCGACCGGCGAGCAGCATGCGCAGCCCGGCCTGCAAGGCCAGGCCGAGGTCATCGCCGCCCTGCAGAGCCAAGGTGGCGCGCTGCTGCAGGTCGTGTCATGTCGGCCGCAGACCTGGGCCCTTTTGCACGAAAAGCCGGCGCGACCCAGCCCGGCGCAGGCGCAGGCGCAGGCGGCGCTGCAGCTAAAGCAGGTGGACGATCTGCTGAAGCTTGAGCGGCCCGAGCTTTCGTCGCTGCGCGAGCTAGTCCAGGCGCGCTTGGCGGCCATCCCAGCGACGGCCCGCAACCCCTTGCAGCTAAGCGACCGCGACCTGGATCCGACGCTATGGCCGGCTGAGGTCGGCACGCCGCGCGCCGCGCTGCAGTACTATGCGCAGCGCATCCAGCCGACCAAGCCTGGGCCCAGCGAAGTCACCGATAAGGCCACCGACAAGCCCGCCGACAAGCCGGGATCCAAGCGTGCTTCCGACGAAGCGCCACCCAGCAAAGCGGCCAGCAAGCCGACCAGCAAACCGATTAGCAAGCCCGAAAACGAAGACGCCACGCTGGCCGTGCCAGCATCAGTCCTGGCTGCGCTTGCCCAGTCGACGCTTCCTGATGGCAGCTCTGGGGCTGCGATCAAACTGCCACCCGAGGTCAAAGCAGCGTC
Organism: uncultured Myxococcales bacterium; assembly: GCA_964554495.1. Taxonomy (GTDB): domain Bacteria; phylum Myxococcota_A; class Polyangia; order Palsa-1104; family JAEUJZ01; genus JAEUJZ01. The sequence goes on along the minus strand of CAZKOY010000093.1, from coordinate 18,511 downwards.
GGAAGGCAAAGCAGCCGTCAGCGCCGCGACCAAGACGACAAGCCCGCCCGCAGCGACGAAGACTGCGTCAGCCGCTGCGGCCGCCTCGGCGAAAGATGCAGCCAGCAAGCCGGGCGCGGTTGTCGCCCGCAAGGATCCGCCGAGTCCTGCCGCCGACAAGCTGGCCCCCGCCAAGCCAGGCCGTGATGCCGAGAGCAAGCCGGGTAGCGCCGCGGCAGCCAAGCCATCGGCGCTACCTGCCAAGAGCCCCAGCGGGCCGACTGCCGGAGCATCGAGTCCACCCAAAGGCCCGACGACAAACCAAGATGCCGGAAGCAACGACAGCCTGCTGTCTGCCCTGCCGCCGAGCGCGCAGTCGCCGTCTGTCACGTGGATGGCCCTGGCCGGAGACGACGATCCGCTGGCCAAGGCCATTGCCGAGGCAGAGGCGGAGCTCAAGCCGGCTCCAATCAAGGTCAAGCCGACCGCCAAGCCCGTTCCAGCAACCGTCCCGCTGAAGCCGCGTGCGGCCCCCACCGTAACCGTCAATCCGGCGGCCCTGCGCAAGCCTGAGTCCAGCAAGCCTCCGGCGGCCAAGTCCGCTGCACCGACGAGCGCATCCGCTGCGCCGACGAGCGCATCTGACGATCAGGATGGCGACCGCACAATGATGTCGCCACTCGCGACACCAAGCAGCCAGTCTCCGTCGGTGACCTGGATGGCGATGGCGTCGGGTGACAACCTGCTTTCCGCGGCCATTGCCGATGCTGAAGCGGACTTGGGAATCAGCAAGCCCAAGCCTGCCAAGCCGCCTGCGACGAGCGCGCCTGCGCTCGAAATGAAAGCGGGGAACGCTGGATCAAAGGCCCCTGCCAGCTCGGAATCTCCGTCGATGGCCTGGATGAACATGGGCAGCAGCGACGGCTTGATCCCAACTAAGGGCGCGCGGGATGCATCGTCCAGCGCGGCCTCGCGCGGGCGCAGCACGCTGGAAAAGCTTCCGCCCGTCGCATCGCGGCCGAGCCAAGGACTTTCCCCCGAGCAGGTCTTTTCGGCCATCGGCAACCGCAGCACGGTGGAAGAGTCGCTTTTGGCACAAGAGCTAGGCGTCGCCCCTGGGACCCTGGCCAGCCCGCTTTCGCGTCTGGAAGATCGCGGTGCCGTCCGCGTCATCAGCATGGCCGGCGGCAAGCGCGTCATCTCAAAGATCTAACGCCAAACCACCAGGCGAACGACTTAGCCTTCGGGCTTGTTGGCTTCCGGTGCCGATCGACGGGCTGAGTCCGTCGCAAGACACGCCGCCTCGATGGCTGCGATGCGGGGCCAGCCAGCGGCGATGTCCAGTCCCTGTCGACGCGCGTTGTAGCACTGCGGAATCAGGCACAGGTCCGCCATGGTCAAGGCCCCCCCGCAGGAATAGGGCCCACGCAGCGGCCCGCCATCGGGCAGCGCCAGCGTCGCTTCATATGCATCGAAACCGCGGCGGATGTAGTGCTCGGCCCAGTGGCGGCGCGTATCGGGACCGGGGCTCAGGCGCTCGGCATGCTCTAGCACCGACAGGTTCTGCAAGGGCTGCGTGTCCGCGGCGATGATCTGCACAAGCTGCCGCATGCGAGCGCGCTGTTTCGGATCAGCGGGAACCAGCGACGGGATGGGGCGCGTCTCTTCCAGATATTCCAGAATCGCGACGCTCTCACACAGATCGACTCCGTCGATGTGCAGAACCGGAACCATCGAAAGCGGACTGCGAGCGCGATGCGCAGCCGATCGCTGCTCGCCTTTCAGCAAGTCGATGGCCACCGCGCGAAACGGAATGCCCTTTTCAAGGAGCGCCCAGCGCACCCGCCACGACGACGACGAGCGAAAATAGTGATACAGCACGGTCTCGCCCGGCTGCGGCGCGGGCTGGCTCGACGGTGAATTCATCGCAGTCTCCTGGCTGGGCAGTGGCCCAAGCGCGGCTAGGGCACAAGCTCGATCGTGTTGCGCAGGCAGCCGAGGCCCTCGATCTCGCACTCGATGGTGTCGCCGGGAGCCAGCCAGCGATTGTCGAAAATCTTCGAACCGTTGGTCTCTAAGAAACAGCCGGTTCCGACGGTGCCGCTGCCGATCACTTCGCCGGGATGCAGCGTCACGCCATAGCTCGCACGGGCGATGATCTCGGCAAAGGTCCAGCTCATATCGGACAAGCGACCTTCGGCCACTTGCTCGCCGTTGTGTCGCGCGACCATCCGCAGATCGAAGTGATCTCCCCGCGGGCTCGGCTTGCGCGCTGGCCCAAGGTCTTCGATCGGCACCAGGTACGGCCCAATCGTCGTCGCAAAGTCTTTGCCCTTGGCCGGCCCCAGGTTCAGCTTCATCTCGTGCATCTGCAGCGCTCGCGCCGACAGATCGTTCATCACCATCAAGCCGAAGATGGCCTGGTTTGCCGTCGCAACATCGGCATCGCGAATCGTTCGGCCGATGACGATGGCCGCTTCCAGTTCGAAGTCCAGCTGCTGCGTGTGCAGCGGACGCACCGGCACCGGACCCGGCCCCAGCACCTGCAGGTGGTTCGTGTAATAAAAGATCGGGATCTCATCGAACTCGGGGATCATCGGCAGGCCGCGGTTTCGGCGCGCGGCCTCGACGTGCTGGCGAAAGGCGTAGCCGTCACGCATCGACAGCGGGCGCGGAATCGGTGCCAGCAGACGGACCAGCGGGCGCGGCCACAGCAGGCTGCGCCCCTCGAACGTCGCCGGCAAGAGGCCCTGTGCCTGCATCGCCAAGAGCTCGCGAATGCGCGGCAAGGCGTGCTCGTGTCGCTCGATCAAGCCCAGCATGTCGCGGCCGAAGCGCGCAGAGATGCTGTCGAGATCGCTGGCGCGACCGGCCTGCGCTTCGCTGGAACGAAACGCCACTTGCAGGTCCAAGATCGGCGCCGCCTCGGCATCAGCACCGGCTGTTTCGACGACGACACCGACGCGACTGGGACTGGTTGGGGACTCGATCAGCTCAAAGGTAACTAGCTTCATGGCGGCGGCAGCTTACACCGACTTTTTTGCCGGCAAGCGCCCGTAGATCCGCGTCAGGTTGCGCAGATCATCCAGGCTGGGATCGTCGAGCTGACCGGGCATCAGACGGAACTGCCAGTTTCCTTCGCTTTGCCCAGGGCGGTTCATGCGCGCCTCATTGCCCAGGCCCAAGACATCCTGCACTTGCAGGATTACGGTGTCCGCACTGGTCGAAAGCGCCAGACGCAAGAGCGCATGATGCGCCGACTGTGGGCTTGGCTCGTAGCCCATGTATTCATGCACGCGGGCCCGCTCGGCTGCAGCTTGTTCGTCGGTGCGCGTACCATCGGTCTCGCCGCGGTACCAGCCCATAAGCGTCGCGTTGTCATGCGTCGACGAGTACACGACGTGGTTCGGGTGACAGCCCCAGGGGCGGCCTTCGTACGTCTCATCCGGGCCAAAGCCGAACTGCAGCACGCGGATGCCCGGCAGACCAAACCCGTCGCGCAGCGCTTCGACATCGGGCGTGATCACGCCCAAGTCTTCGGCGATGTAGCTCACGCCCTGTGTCTCGGGATCCGACAACAGCGTCTTAAACAGCAGCGCCCCCGGAGCCGGCACCCAGCGACCGATCTCGGCGGTGCGCGCAGTGCCCGGCACTTCCCAGTGCGCCGCAAAGCCACGGAAATGATCGAGCCGCACGCGATCGAACAGCGCCGCGGCTCGCTGGATGCGCCGCCGCCAGAACTGAAAGCCGTCGTCGATCATGCGCTGGTAATCGGGCAGCGGATTGCCCCAAAGCTGCCCCGTGCGCGAAAAATAATCCGGCGGCACACCGGCCTGCACGCGCAGGCGGCCGTCGGGGTGCAAGAGGAACTGATCGCGCTGCTGCCACACCTCGACGCTGTCGTGCGCCACAAAGATCGGAACGTCGCCGATCAGCTCGATGCCCGCGTCTTTTGCGGCGCCGCGCAGGTGGCGGAACTGGCGCGCGAACTGCCACTGCACAAAGGCATGCAGGCGCATGCGCTCAGAAAGCCGCGCCCGTGCTTCATCGAGTGCAAGCGGGTGGCGATCGCGCAGCGGAGCCGGCCACTCGACCCAAGGCGCCATCCGGCACTCTTCTTTGATTGCGGCGAACAGCGTGTAATCAGAAAGCCAGGCCGCTTCATCTTCGCAGTATGCATCGAATTCTCGACGCAGCGCCGACAGAGCCTCTTGCGCGTTGTCGGCGAACAGGCGCTTGGCCGCTTTTTCGTACAGTTGCCAGCGTGCGTGCTGCGCCCAACCATAGTCGGCGCGCGGACTGCTGGCTGGCAGATCGCGCAGATCGTCGCTGTCCAGCAGACCGTCTCTTTGTAGCCCCTGCGGGCTGACCAGGATGGGATTGCCGGCAAAGACCGACGCTGTCTGATACGGCGAGTCGCCATAGCCCGTCGGGCCGAGCGGCAGCACTTGCCAGGCCTGCTGTCCCGCGCGCTGTAGCTGTTCCAAGAAGCGAAGCGCTTCCGGCCCCAGATCGCCGCAGCCGCCTGGCCCCGGCAGCGATGTGAAGTGCAGAAGCAGACCCGACCCACGAACGCTGGCTCGTCGCGTATGGCCGCGGATCGCGTGCAGCGCCGAGCCCGCCGCGGCCTTGTCCCAAGAGTGCGTCATGACTCTCTTGTATCATCCCGACCGCCTGCGCCGTGGCTCGATCACACGCTCGACGCAGCGGCGCCAGCACAGCAAAGGCCGATGCCGCGCAGCCCCCGGCGCCCCTACAAAAAGCCGCGGGCATGGGTCCTTTGCTAGGCTGCCGGCATGGCCTGGAACCCCGCGCAGTATGACCTCTTCCGCGACGAGCGATACGCGCCTTTTTCTGACCTGGTGGCGCTGGGGCGCTTTCGTCCGGGGCTGCGCATCGTCGATCTGGGCTGCGGCACGGGCGAGCTAACGGCGCGCCTCGCCACGCTGTCGCCGGCCTCGCAGGTCCTGGGCATCGATAGCTCGGCCGCCATGCTGGCGCAGGCCCAGCCGCTGACCCAGCCCGGCCTGACGTTCCGACTGCAAAGCATCGAGGCGTTCCTCGAAACAACGCCACCGCCTCACCCCTCGCGCGATGCCCAGCCGCCGGCTGATCCAGCCTGGGACATCGTGTTCAGCCACGCTGCGCTGCAGTGGCTGGATGACCATCCGACGCTGTTCGCCCGCTTGATCCGGCTTCTGCCGCCCGGCGGCCAGCTTGTGGTGCAGATGCCGTCGAATCACGATCATCCCTCGCACGCCATCGTGCGCGACGTGGTCCGCAGCGAGCCCTTTGCCAGCCAGCTTGGCGGCTATTTGCGCCGCTCGCCGGTCTTGCCGATTCACCAATACGCTGAGCTCTTGTTTCGACTGGGTATCCCGCGTCCGACGGTTATCGAGAAAGTCTATGCCCATATCCTGCCGGATGCGCAGGCGGTCTTGCAGTGGGTGCAAGGCACCTTGCTTGTGCCCTATCTAGAGCGCTTGCCAACGGAACAGCACGCCGAGTTTCTGTCGGTGCTCAGCCAGCGCTTCGCCGCGGCCATGCCCGACCGCCCGTACTTTTATGGCTTTCGCCGCATCCTCATCGCCGCCCAGCGACCGGTTGAGTAAGTTTATATGTCGATATAAATCCATCAATCTTTAATTGATTGATAAATTTATCTCCGAATTACTTACTGGGCCTTTCACTAACCATTTAGGACGCAGGCGATGTCGGTGCAGCGCTTGGTTCTTCGGCGGGCGGAAACACGAACTGCGCGTAGGACGCCACCAGGGGGGACGTATCGGCGGTCGCGCGCTTTAGGCGTTCTCGACGGTCCGGCGTCCAACCCTGGCCATGTTCGGGTGCCGAGAGCGTGGCCAGCAGCACCAGCCCCACATAGCGTAGCTCTGGCTCGGGCCGCTGGCTCAGCGTGCGCAGCAGCGTCTCGACATCGGCGATCGGCAGACGGGCAATCGGCCAAGCGCGCACGGTGTCGGCGGCGCTGTGCAGCGCGTGCGCATGCAGCAGACCGGCCGTATGCACTGTGGCCAAGATCTGCACCACGCGGCCGCCTTGCAGAGGCTGGCTGCAGACGGTGAGCGCGACTCGCAGATACAGCGCTGTCGCCTGCGCGTCATCAGCCAAGACCGAAAGCAGACCGTCGGCGATCGCGCGGGTAACAGGCGACGGGTTCTGCAGCCTCTGCAGCAGATCCAAGGCCAAGGTCGATAGCGCCCGGCGATTGCCACGCAGCGTCGCCAGCGCCGCGATCACCTGCGCCACATCGCCTTCGCTTGCGCGAGCCACCGTCGCCTGCAGCGCCGCGCTGACTTCATCCATAAAGCGCGAGTCCAAGCGGGCCAGGCACGACGCAAAGAACGCTCGCTCGCGATCGCGAATGGGAAGCTGCGCGGCGCGGCGCAGCAGATCGAGGCGTGCCTCGGGCTCTTTGCGATCGAGCACCAGCGACAAGACGTGCGACAGCTTGCGATCGACCTCGATCGTCAAGCGATCTGGCGGGATGTCGCCCACGCGAGACGCCAGCACCCAGTCGTTCCCCGAGGCTGCCTGCCGGTATAGCTGCCACGTTGGCTCGCGCTCCAAGTGATCCCACAGCGCACGCAGAAGGGCGATGCGAATGTCGCGATGCAGCGTCGGGCTATCCATGGCCAAGAGCGCGGCATACGCAGCATCCGAGCGCAGCTCGCCAAGCAGGCGCACGACCTCTTTTGCGACGGTGACCTTTTGCATGGGCACCTTGCGCAGAAGCGGCAGCGCGGCATCCGGTGGCAGCTCTAGCACGGCTCGGCGCAGCGAATAGATGGCATAGCGCGCCCGGCTGTCGTCCAGGCAGACCAAGAGCTTGTCGACGCCCTGCCCGGCATCGCAGCGTCCCAGCGTGCGCACCGCTTTTTCCAGGACGGCCGGCCGCTTGTCATCGGCGAGCGCCAAAAGCGCCTTGGGCGCAATGAACTGCAGTGACGGCAGCCGCACCAAGGCCCAGAACACCGTCGGCGTATCGCGTTCGATGTCGGCCGTGATGTGATCGATCTGTGCCGCGAACAGCGCCTGCTGCGATGGCGTCCAGCGGAAGAAACCGTCGGTGAACGGCAGAAGCCAGCGCGTCTTGCCCGTGGCAAAGCGCCCGCGGACGGGCTCAAGCCCCAGGCACGGTCCCAAAAGATCCTGCCGTCGCTTGTGCAGGTGTTCGTAGACCGCCGGCACGCACACAAAGCTCTGGTCTCGACGGATGGCCAGCGGCACGATGCGACGGAAGTCGGCGACGGCGCGCTGGGCTAGGACGGTGAAGATAGCCGAGGCTTGGTGGGCGTACACGCAGCGATCGAGGGCTTGTTCCAAGCCGGCCACCAGGCTCGCTGGCAGCTCGCCCCGCTTCAGTGACTGCGCCATCGAGACCAGCGCGCTGTCCCACTTGCGGCTGGCCCAGGATGCGAAGACCTCGTCGGCCAGCGCGGCAAAGCGCGGCTTTTCCTGCTTCCCCAGCAGCATCATCAGGGCAAGCGCTGTCGCTGCATGCGGCGTGCGGCGCATCACGTCCTGCACGACGTCCAGCAGTCCCGGAACCAGCGCCAGCCGCGTCGCCAGGCTGGATACCAGCGCAACCAGGTGCCCCTCGCGCTCGCGACTGGCCCAGGCCTTGGCCACATCCAAAAGATGCGGCGCGACGGCGCGCACATCGTCGTCGGTCAGTTGATCGCCCAAGCGCGGCGCGTAGATCGTTCCGCGTTCTTTGATCAGCGTGGCGAGCCACTTGCCGCCCCATGATCCGTCGATGCGGAACAGGCGAACGACGAGCTGCTCGGCGGCCTGCGCCGTCGCGTGCGATAGGTCTGCGGCATCCAGCGCGTCGCGCAAGATCTGCCCGACATCCGGCAGGTGACTGGCTTGCCACGCCACGCGCGGCCACGCGACCAGCGCCTGCAAGAGCGCCAAGCGCACGGGGTCTTGTTCGTTCTTGCGCGCCTTGACCATGCGCAGCGCTTCGACGGTCAGCACGGCACGGCGCTCGGCATCGCGACAGTGGCCGGCCAGATTCAACAGCACCGCGACGGCTTGGCCGCGCACTTCTCCCTCGGGATGGCCGACATAGGGCTTCAGCTGGGCCTGCGCTTCTTCCCAGGGCAGAAAGCGTGCATACGGCAGGCGCTGCGACGGGCGCGTCTGCAAAGCGGTCACGCTGCTCAAGTGGCGACGTCCCTGCCGCTCGGCCAAGTGCGCCGGCAGCAGCGACACGACTTCCAAAGGAACGACGCCCTCGGCGTCTTGCGCGGCAACCGACCAGCGTGCGTACGCGGCATCCAGCGTTTCTGGCGAGGCCAGGCGGGCATCCAAGGTGAGCTGCCGCAGCAGCGACGCGCCAAAGCTGGGATGCTGCGCGACGGTATCCAGCCAAGCCGAGAGCACCTGCGAGCGATCCGCATCGGGCAAGAAGCGAAACCAGCTCTGCGGTGGGCCCAAGGCAAAGGGATCGTGACGCAAGAGCGCGCACAGGGGATCGACCGGCAGATCGCGCACAACGTCGGCAAAGGCGCCCGACGGAACCCGCACGCGATGCCGCACCGCGATGTCCGCGGCCAGAGCCGGCTTGCGTCGCGCGACCTGCGCCCACAGCCCGGCTTCGGGGCTTACGCCGCGGGCCAGCAGGGCATCCATAATGTTCAGCGCCATCGCTGGCTCACGCGAGCACAGGCGTGCAAGCGAGTGCTGCGAGACCCACAAAAGGGTCGCTTCGGGCTTGCCGGAGCCGCGCCGTAGCTCGTCGTGCAGATAGCGCCCCAAGATCTGCGGTGCTCGCGCCAGCATGCCATCCCAAAACACCTCACTGGGTCGGTGCAAGGCCGCGGCCAGGTGGCGCTCGATCGCGGCTTGCGAGCCGTACGGAACGCAGTCGGCCAGCCGCGTGTCGCCCGGCTGTGTGGCCAGCCAGTCCAAGAATGCGTCGATGGGCTGGCTGCGACCGCGCTCGCGCAGCGCCTGCAGAAGACGCATATGCTGTCGCACGTACCACGTGGTCTTCAGTGCCTCGGTCGCCTGACGATCGTCGCAGCACAGCGCCACCAGCTTGCGTGCGCCGCCGCGCAGAAGGCGCGACGGATCGGACAGCGCCAAAAGGACGCGGGCTCCATCACGACTGCCATAGCAGCTTTTGAGCACCAAGCGACGGGCATAGGCCGCGCTGTCCCCGTCGGTGTTCCACAGAGCATCCAAGAGCTCGCGCGCTCTAGCATCGCTGGTTGCGGCCTTCCCCAAGGCCACCATGCGCTGCGTTCGCTCGGGGTGTGCAAGGGGCTCAAGCTCTTGCAGCAGCGCGCTTGCCGACTTGCGTCCCGTCAAGCTAGTAAAGACATCGCGAAGGCCATCAAGGATAGACATGGTGATGCATCGTATCACCGTCGGCTCGTCAGAAGAGCCGTAGCTGGCTTGGCGGACCCAGGGCCTCGCACGTAGCCGGGGAAAGCGCGGCGGCCAGATCGGCGCAGGCGCCCGCCGTTAGCACGACGCGACGACTGCCGGTGTCGCGGACATAGCGAAGCAGCCCCGCGCGATCGATGGCATCGGGAAACGCAATGCCATGCGGCGTCGGCAGGCCCTGTGCCGCAAGCTGCGCAAACAGCGACGCGCAGGCCCCCGGCAAGATCGCCGCCGCCGAGCACACAACGATGCGCAGGCTCGCGCGGCCAGGATGTTTCGCCGCTGCAGCGGCGCCCAGCGTCACCAGCGGTTCGAGCCCCACCCCAAGCGGCCAGAACACGACGGACGCAGGCAGCAGGTCTTTGGCCAGCCGACGCAAAGGCGGCGCCGATGTTGGCAAGTGATCCGGCAAGGCGCCAACACGTCGGTAAGCGGCGCAGGTCTGAAGGATCTGGGCATGCGCGAACAGCGACAGGCCGGCGAAGAGCGGGGCTGCATCGCCGGTCTCGCTGCGCAGCGCATGGATCAGCTCGGGCGCTGTCGACAGAGCCGAGCACAAGACCACCAAGATCGCTCCATCAGCCTGCGCCTTTTCCATGTGCTCGCGCAGGGCAGAAAGCGCCTCTTCCCGCGTCGGCAGATCCGTCGCACACGCTGCGAGCGGAGCGTGGACGATCAAGCACTCGGCTCCGCGCACCTGCATTTTTTCGACGGTGGCGCGCGGGGCCGGGTTGGGCGATCCGGCATAGACCACCTCAATTCCGCTTGGCGTGCGCAGCCACAAAGACGATGCGCCTGGCAGGCTGCCCGATGGGAACAGCTCAAGCCGCAGGGATCCTAGCTGAAAGGGGCGCCCCGGTGGCGACAGCAGCGCGCTGTCGGGCTTGCTAGCGCTGTCGTGCAGGCTCTCGTACAGGCGAAAGGTGCGCTCGCTGCATAGAAGCGAGTCGGTGCGCTGCACCCCTTTGAGCAACGGAGCGCTCGAAATAAAGCACAGGTCTCGACGATGGGCAGCGTCACACCACACACCGGGGCCCTCGCCCACATCGATATGCACGCCTTCGCGCCAGCTGACGTGAACCCCGGCGACGGCGCTTTTGGGCGTGCTTAGCGACGAAAACAACACGCGATCACGCGAGCGCTAGGCCTTGGGTTCCGCCTGTTCCACGCGGCCGGCAGCGGGAGCAGCGACTGGCTTTGCAGCAGCGGCAGACGGCGCCTTTCCGCCGGGGGCGGGCGGCGTTTTTCCTGGGGCTGGGGCTGCGGTTCCCGACGCTGGCTGCGCACTGGGCGCCGCCGAGGTCGCCAGCGAAAGCAGCGCCTGCGCAGCCTGTCGCAGGCGTCGACGCGTCAGGTCTTTGCCGACGGCCGACAGCGTGTCAAACAATCCAGGCGAGGCCGTCCTTCCGGTCACCGCGATGCGGATCGGCATAAACAGCTCTTTGGTCTTCCAGCCGATTTTTTCGCAGAAGCTGCGGCACGCGGCCTCTAGCGCGTCGTGGGTCCACTCGCCGCGGATCGTCTCTTCCATGTGATCGCAGAGCTGACTTAGCACCTGCCCCGTCGTGCTGCGGTCGCGTCCCTTGGGGACGAGCTGATCCAAAAGGCCCGGTGCTGAATAGTCCAGGTCGCCGGTCAGAAAGTACGATGCGGCGGGAATGAACTGATCCATGCGCTCCATGCGCTCGCGCAGCATCTTCATCAGCGACAGCAGGTACGCATCGGACAAGCGCCAGGCGCGCAGGCGCTCGACGAGCTCGGCATCGCTCATCTCGCGCAGGTACAGTCCGTTTAGCCACGACAGCTTCTGCAGATCGAAGACGGGCTCACCCGGCGAGACCTTGACGAAGTCGAAGACCTCGATCATCTCGCGCAGCGTGAACTTTTCGCGGTCGCCGCCGAACGCAAAGCCCATTAGCGCAAGAAAGTTCAGCAGCGCCTCGGGGAAGTAACCCGCGTCGCGGTAGTAGTCGAGCGACACGGGGTTCTTGCGCTTCGAGATCTTCGACTTGTCTGGGTTGCGCAGAAGCGGCATGTGCAGAAACTGCGGCGGCTCCCAGCCGAAGGCTTGGTACAGCTGGATGTGCTTCGGCGTCGAGATGATCCACTCTTCGGCACGGATGACGTGGCTGATTCCCATCATGTGGTCATCCACCACATTGGCCAGGTGGTACGTCGGAAAGCCGTCGGACTTCAGCAGCACCTGGTCGTCAATCGTTGCGTTTTCGATGACGATCTCGCCGCGCAGTCCGTCGACAAACCGCGTCTGCCCAGACAGCGGCATGGCCAAACGAATGACATAGGGATCGCCTCGCTCAATGCGCGCCTTGGCTTCGTCTTTGGGCAGGCTGCGATAGCGACGGTCGTACTGCGGCGTCTTGCCCGCGGCGATCTGCTCTTTGCGCATCGCTTCCAGCTCGTCCGCCGTCGCAAAGCAGGGGTACGCGGCGCCGCGCTCGACCAGGGCCATGGCGTGCTGCTTGTAATGCTCGGTGCGCTCGGACTGTCGATACGGAGCGCAGGGACCGCCGACATCCGGCCCCTCGTCCCACTGCAGACCGACCCAGCTTAGCGCTCGCAGGATGGCGTCTTCGCTGGCCCGCGTCGAGCGTGTCTGGTCCGTGTCTTCGATGCGCAGGATGAACTTGCCGGCGTGCTTGCGCGCAAAGACGTAATTGAACAGGGCGATATACGCGGTTCCAACATGCGGGTCGCCCGTCGGAGAAGGCGCGATGCGCACCCGCACAGGCCGCCCCGCGCGCTGTGGGTTGTCACCAAAGAATGGGTTGTCCGTCGAATGTCTGCCGTCTGTGCTCACCGCCGCTGTGTATCAACCGCCGCCGGCCTCTGTCAAACCCGGTATGGGCCTCGCGCGGGCTTGCGCGGGCTCGGACTGCGGCATGCACGCCGCTTGCAACCGCCGGCCCGACGGAGTGAAGCTAGGGGCTGTGGCGCCCATGCCACATGACAACAAAGAGGTGCATGTCATGAAGCCTGCTTTGCGTACGGGATCTCGTCTGAGGCGCTGGTTTACCCAGGCCGGCTGCGTCTTGGGGGTGACCCTGCTTCTTGCTGCGCATGACGCGGCCGCCACGACGCTGGTCGCGATGGACTTACCGACCCTGACCCAGGGCGCCGACCGAGTGCTGCTCGGCACTGTCGAAAAAGTCGAGTCGCACTACCTGGCCGAAGGCAGCTCATACATCGTGACCGACGTGACCATTCGCTGCGAGCGCGAGCTTCTTGGCGTCCCAGCGGGCAGCCGCTTCATCGTCCGGCACCTCGGCGGCGTGGTCGGAGAGCTAGGGCAGCGAGTCCACGGCGAAGCCAGCTATCGCGTCGGAGAGCAGGTGCTGCTGTTCGCCAAAGAGCGCGGCGGTGCCTTCTTTGCCATGGGCATGGCGCAAGGGGCGATGCATGTCTTTGCCGACAGTCGGGGCGTGCTGCGCGTCGATGTGGCGCTGGATCAAGCCGAGCTCATCGCGCCCGCTGGCCAAGTGATTCCGTCTGAAAGCGGCCGCCCTCTCGACGATGTACTAAGTGCTGTGCGTGCCCTGCTCGCAGAGCGCGCTCGTCAAAGCAAGCCCGCGCCGCTGACGCCGCCCGCAACCGTGCGCTCTTTTGGAGGCCGGCCATGAGGCATCTCTCTTGCGTCCTTGGGCTTGCGCTGTCGGCTCTGGCTTTCAGCGGTTCGCAGGCCCAGGCCTATGTCCGCTCGTACACCCTTGAAGGCTGCCACCCCGTCTGGTGGGCCCAGACCTGCGTACATATCACCGCCGATTCAGACGGCGTGCGCGAGATGTCGCTCGCCGAGGTCGAAAACACTGTCCAGACGTCGATCAATAGCTGGCAATCGATGATCGGCGGGTCGAGCTTTCTAAAGCTCGTGTATCTGCCAGCCAACAGCAAGCGCGAGGCGGTGGCCACCGACAAGCTGCAGGTCGTCAAGTTCCGCTCGTCGACATGGGCACGGCCAGCGACGGATAAGGTGCCCGCGGTACCGTATGATTCAGCCGCCGCGGCCATCACCACCGTCACCTATATCAACAAGCCCATGGATGCGGTTGCCGACGGGCGGATCATTGATGCGGACATCGAGCTCAATGCCGTAAACAACTACTTCTATAACGCCGATACAGCCCCCCCAGCGACGGGGCAGCGCAAGCCAACGGATCTGTGGAACACGCTGACGCACGAGATCGGCCACTTGATGGGCCTTGAGCACACGTGCCGGCGCAGCGGCGACAGCATGCCAGCCTGCACGCGGGATGGCACAGGCAGCCCGGTTATCTCGTGCGGGATCGTCGAAGCAGGACGTCTAACCAGCGCGATGTACCAAGCCATCTTCGATACGACGATGTATCCGACGGCAGATCCCAAAGAGATCAAGAAACGGCAGCCCAAGGCGGACGACATATCGGGGATTCTGAATACGTATCCGTCGGCCAAGGATCCCAAGATCTGCACGGTCCCCGAGGTCTATGGCGCGACGCAGGCCGGTGGCTGCAGCGTGCTCGCCCCGGCGGCTAGTGCCGCACGTGGAACGGCATCAACCGTGGCGAGCCTTGGGGCCTTGGGCACGCTGGCCTTGCTGCTGTTCCGGCGTCGGCGCCAAGGAAGCGGCAGCTAGCGGGGCAGTCCGCCGGCAGTGCGTCGGCGACCTTGCTTGCAAGACGGGCGGCTGCGATATGCTGCCAGTCATGTGGCCGCTCGTCTCTGCCGAACAGATGCGCCTTCTGGATGCCGACACCATCAGCCGTCTGGGGGTGCCGGGGTCCGTGTTGATGGAAAACGCTGGCCGTGGCGTCGTCGAGGTGCTGTGGCAGCTTCACCGCGAACGCGCCATCGATCTGTTTCAAGCGCGCGTCATCCTATTGGCCGGCCCCGGTAACAACGGAGGCGACGGCATGGTCATCGCGCGCTACCTGCACGGCCGCGGGATCGCCGTCCGCTTGTACTTGTGTGCGGAACGCGCTCGCGTGCGCGGTGACGCCCAGTTGCATATGCAAGCCGCGCTGGCTGCCGGCGTCTGCATACACGACTGCCCCGGCGAGACCGAGACCCGCCAGCTTGGCCTGCTTGTGCAGGGACTGGGCAGTCAGGATCTCATCATCGATGCGCTGTTTGGCACCGGCCTACACAAGACGCTGACCGGGCACTTGGCACAGCTTGTCCAGGCCGCAAATGCCAGCCGAGCGCGACGACTGGCCGTCGATCTGCCTTCGGGCCTGGATGCTGACACCGGCTTGCCCAGCGATGCCGTCGACCTGCCATCCCCGGCGATCGTGCAGGCGGATTACACGGTGACCTTTGGCTTCCCCAAACTGGGCCTGCTGGGAGCGCCGGGCTTCACCTGGGCTGGATCTATCTATCGAATCGACATCGGCATTCCCGATCCCACGTCGGGCCCCATCGCGGTTCGCGCTCGCCTGCTGGATGCGCGCTGCCTGCTGCGACTGGCTCAGCCGCGATCGCCGCTGGGACACAAAGGCACGCATGGCCACTTGCTAATCGTCGCTGGATCCATTGGCAAGACCGGCGCTGCGCTGCTCTGTACGCGGGCTGCACTGCGGACCGGCGTCGGGCTCTGCACGCTGTTGGCCCCGTCTTCTGTCGTCGAGCATGCGCTGTCTGGACAGGTGCTCGAAGCGATGTCCTGGCCGTATGAGCTAGCGATGCCCGCAGAGCCCGACGCCGCGGCGCTGATCCAAGCGTGGCTGCAAGCGGCCCACGGCAAGCAGGCGATTGCCATCGGTCCTGGCCTGCCCGTCAGTCCGCACATCAAGCAGGCGCTGCTTTCGCTGATTGAAAACGGTACGGCTCCGATGGTGCTGGATGCCGATGCACTAAACCAAATGGTCGGGGAAGACGCGCTGCTTCTGCGGGCAAAAAAGCGCGGTCGCGAGCTGGTCTTGACCCCTCATCCAGGCGAAGCCGCTCGCTTGCTGGGCACGACGGTGCGACAGGTGCAAGCCAACCGCAGCGAAAGCGCTCGTCGCCTGTGTCAGCGAACCGGCGCGGTCGTCGTGCTCAAGGGCGCTCGCACCGTGATCGCGGCCCCGTCGCCCGCTGCTGAGGATGCTCAAGATTCGCCGGCAGAGAAAATTTACCTATCTATCTGTCCGACAGGAAATTCGGGTATGGGTACGGGCGGAATGGGTGATGTACTTACCGGAATAGTGGGCGCGCTGTTGGCAGCAGGCTGGCCAGCGTATGACGCTGCCTGTGCCGCAGTCTATTGGCATGGACAAGCTGGGGACTGGCTGAGCGCGCGGCGGGCTCCCGGCAGTCTGCTGTGTGCCGGAGATCTCGTTGATGCGCTCGATGCAGCCCGCAGCGAGATCGTGAGCACCTGCACGGAGCCACCCGCTGCAACCTGGCCGATAGCCCGCCTGTAAGACCGCGCCCTCGATCGCCCAGCACCTGTCTGGGCTGCATTGCTTCATCGCTGGGCGGGCCCGCCCCAGACTGGGAACTTGAACCCCCATCTTGCGGACTGAACGAAGCGCTCCTCCGCGCGGCTGCGCGGGCCTTTGGCAAGGGCCGGCTCGACGGCAACGAGCCATGCCCTGCGCAGCGCAAGCGGTCTTTCTGATGTTGGCATCGCATGTGCAATGTCTTTGCACCAACGTGCCGCGCGGACGTTCTGGTCACGCCGGCTCAACCCATCGACCGCACGACGCAGAAGACATCTCGGAGGACATGATGCGAACGCTTCTTATGCTCAACGTGGCGCTGCTGGGCGCCTGTGGTGGCGCAGAGCTGGTCTCGATCGAGGACAGCACCGACGACGGACAGGCGCTAAACGCTGCTGCCGTGGCCTATCTGCAGGATGCCGCGCCACGCTTGGGCATGGGGCGAGGCGACACCGTGCGGCAGCGCCTACACTTCCGCGATGACAAAGCGCAAGAACACACGCGCTTTGATCGCTTCTATCAAGGCCTGGCTGTGCGGGGTGCAGACCTCATCGTTCACCGCGGCGATGTGCTGGAAGAAGACATCACCACGCCCATGCAGCGACCCATCGACCTCGCAACCAAGCCGACCCTGACGCCGGACGAAGCTGCCTACCTGGGTCAGGCTGGCTTCGTCGGTGAGCGCAGCGCAAGCCTGCTGCCGCAAAAGCCCAGGCTAGTCATCGACGCGTTCGATGGCCCAGACAAGCTGGCCCTGGCATATGAAGTGGTGGCCGAAGGCACGCAGCCCGACGGCACGCCCAGCGTTCTTCATACCTTCGTCGACGCGCACAGCGGCCAGATCCTGCGCAGCTACGACGAGATCGAGACGGCTGCTGGCGTCGGCAAGGGCTACTACAACGGCACGGTGACGCTGGAAATCACCAAGAACGGCACCAAGTACGAGCTACGCGACGGCGCACGCGGCGGCCACCGCACCACCGATGCCGCGAGTGTGATCCTCACCTCGACCACGACCACGTTTGGTAACGGCACCGACGCCGATCGCCTGACCGCGGCAGCCGACGCGCACTATGGCGCGGCGGTGACCTGGGACTACTACAAGACCGCCCACAATCGAAACGGCATCGCCAACGACGGCAAGGCGGCTCTGTCCCGTGTCCACTACGGCAACAAATACAACAACGCGTTCTGGTCCGATGCCTGCTTCTGCATGACCTATGGCGACGGAGACGGCAAGGTGCTCAAGCCGCTGGTTGCGATCGATGTCGCCGGGCACGAGATGTCACACGGCCTGACCTCGCGCACCGCCAAGCTCGTGTATTCCGGCGAGTCCGGCGGCCTCAACGAAGCGACCAGCGACATCTTCGGCACTGCGGTGGAGTTCTTTGCCAAGAACACCTCGGATACCGGCGACTATCTGATCGGCGAAAAGATCGCTGGCCCCAGCCTCGGCAAGCCCTTCCTGCGCAGCATGAGCTCGCCCAAGGACGACGGGCGCTCGATCGATCACTACTCGCTGTACAAGGCGGGCATCGACGTCCACTTCTCAAGCGGCATTGCCAACAACTTCTTCTATCTGCTGTCGGAAGGCGGCACCAACAAGACCAGCGGCAAGCGCGCATCAGGCATCGGCCGCGCCAAAGCCGAAAAGATCTGGTACCGCGCGCTGACCACGTACTTCACGTCAGGCACGACGTTCAAGCAGGCGCGTGAGGGCACGCTCAAGGCGACGCGCGATCTGTATGGCGCCGGCAAAGCAGAAGAGACCGCCGTGACTCAGGCCTGGACCGCGGTCGGCGTGAACTAGCGATATCCGCCCCCAAGACCCGTCTTCGATCGACCGCGCTAGGCCGGGCTCTGCGCGATCCCGGTGAACTGGCGCGGTGGCGTCAACGGGCGCTGCCCCGCCTCATAGCTCATCAGCTCAAACTGCCCATTGCCCATATCGGTCTGCGCCACCACCAGAAGCGGCAGGCGTCGCTCGTCATCCGACAGCCACAGCGTCGCCGTCCGCGGCGGCCGTCCCACCTTGCGACCGTTCATATCGATGCGCTCGCCTTTGCAGGCAAGCTTGATCGCGCGCTGCGTCCCCATCGTGGTGGTCAAGTCCTCGCGGCCCTGCACATCGATCGAGCCTTGATACAGCGCTGTGCCGTCGAGGATGATCAGCTCCAGGTGATCGCCGTCGGCAAGCCGGGCGCCGCGCAACTGCAGCAATACGGCCACCGGCTCTAGAGGTTCGCTGGGCAGAAGCCCCTGCACGCGCCGCTCGGGAGCCGGCACGCGCTGCAGGATATCGAGCCGCTTGCCTTCCGTTTCGATGGTCACGGTGCGACTGCGATAGCCCGTCTCGACGATATCGATGCGCCGGGGGACAAAGGTGTTGGCATCGAGCAGCAGGCGATAGTCGTCGTGAAGGCCGGTAAACGCTTTGGCGAGGCCTAGCGCTTCGGCTTCTCCGACGGCAGCAATGGTCAGGCCCTTGCTCGTCTTCTGCGGTGGCGTAATCGCAAGGCGCGCTCGCCCGGCTTCAAACACACCCAAGAATCGCAGGCTCCACGTGAACGCTTCGCCTTGGCGACGACGCGCAGCCTGTCCCCATGCCTCGTGCGTCAGCGGTCCGCTCGCCAGTGCCCCTAACCCGCCCAGAAGCGTTGAGGAAGTCCATCGCAGCCAGTCACGACGTCGCAGCGTGC
>CAZKOY010000092.1:7468-21392 GCA_964554495.1 uncultured Myxococcales bacterium | reverse complement strand
CGACGGTTTGGCGCGTCACTGGGGGCGAAAGCGCAGACAGTCCACGCCCGTCGAGCAGGCGCCTCCCCCGCTTTCGCGCGGGCCACCACCTGCCACCAGCACGGGATTGCTGGCCGGGTCCGAATCCAGCCCACACTCTGTGGTTAAAAGCGGAGCCACAAAGCGTCGCGAGCCGACCTGAAGAGGATCGGGTGCAAGCGCATATGTCTCCATCACCGCGGTGGACGTGTTCGTCGGGCAGCCGCGGAACCAGGCTGACTCGGGGAGGTCCATCAGCCGCAGCGCCACGTCCGCCGTGCCGGGCACTCGCAGCGTCGCAGTCCGCGCCGGTTCATCGATAACCAGCACCGTACCGTTCCGCAGGGTCTCGTCGACCGAGCCCGGATCGGCCTGGCCCCGATACGTCCCTGACTGAAAGCCAAACTGCCGTCCACAGCCAAGCAGCGCGAAGGCCAGCAGTCCCACCAGCACGCCGCGATTCGTTCGTATGCTTCGCATGGGTAAACCTTGGCTAGGGTCGCACAACTCGCGATGGAGATCATGGAGGCAGAAGACGCCTCGCGTTCGCTGGCAGCTTCGGGGGCGAATCGTGCGGTCAAGGTGCAGGTGCAAGAGCGCCGCTCGCCGTCTCTGCAACTGCAGTCGGCGTATCTTGGAACCCCGGCAGGCCGACGCCGACTGCTCCCCGTCGTGCGCTGCCCCAGCAATACACATCCCCAGTCTGTGCAAGGGCGCAGGCGTGATCGCGGCCAACGCCGATGGCTATCGCGGGGGGCAGCCCGACCAGAGGCTGTGCTTGGCGTCGCGACTTTAGGGTTCCATCGCCGAGCTGACCCGCAGAGTTGTTGCCCAGGCAGCGCACGCCACCATCTTTGTGCAGCACACAGCCGAAAAAGCCTAGATCTTGGGCAAATGCATCGGCGAAGGCCAGGGCCTGCACGTCGCGCAGAGAGCGTGTGGCGTCGGACAAGAGCGGTCTCTGCGCGTCCGCCCGCTGCCACGGCGCGCGATCGAGATCCGTGCAAGCAACGGTACCGGCGGCAGTCAGGGCGCAGACCCCATGCGCTCCGCCGTCGTGGATCAGACGCGAGACCGCAACCGCCGTCTCTGGCTCAGCGAGCGTCGTGAGGATGTCGCGGGCCTGCTGGGCACTGCACGCGCCGCAGTGACCACAGATCACGCGTCCGCTGGGCTCGATGGCGCAATAGCCGTCGGGGGATAGCCGTTCCACCCGCCGGCCGGCGAGCTGAAAGAAGTGTCGCCGGGGGCTCGCGGGCGGGTTGGCCGGGGCCCAGTCCCAAGTCCGTCCGTCGTGTCCCAGCAAGCCTCCCTGCATGCTGGCAAGCGGCACCGGCAGCCGCGGCACGGCCAGCCACTCACCAAAGCGGCAGAACCAGTCCGAGGATCCCTGCATGCACAGTCGCCGCGTGGACAGCGACGATCCCAGCGCTACGCTCTGCGCTGGCTGTGGCATAGGCATCAGGCTTGGCGCCATGATTCGCTCGCAGCGCTCATCGACGTCGCAGTGCAGAAGCGTACCCCAGCAGTGAACCTGGCCATCGGCCCGTCGAGCACATGTGAAATCATCGGCCACCGCTAGCTCGACGGCATGGTGGAACACGGCGCGGGGCGTGGTGATCTCATAGCGGCTGCCGTCGCCGAGCTCGCCATGGCTGGCCTCGCCCCAGCAGCGCACACTGCCATCGGCCAGGACAGCGCAGGCATGCGTCTCGCTCAGTGCTAGAGCCCGCAGCGGTCCCAGCCCTGCGCCGGCAAAAGCCAGCCGGCTGCCCATCCAGGTCGTACAAGCGGCCCCGCCATCGTCGCGTCGCAGGCACAGCACATCGTCGCTGACGGCCAGCACCTGCGCTCGACTGGCCCCGGCCAGTGCCTTTCTTACGCCGGGCTGAAGCAGCGGATCGCAGACCGGACCCGTTGCGTAGAAGCGACAGAGAGACCCGCCCCAAAACACCGCTGCCTGCAGGGCTCCGGCGCTCGCCCGCGGGATCGGCTGTGTCTGCGGTGGTGATGGCTGCGCTGGCGCTTGGCTCTGCGCTCGTTCGGCGGCCGGCGAGTCACCGCGCTCGCGCAGAGCCCCTTTCATCTTGGGGGCAGCTGGCGGCTGCGGTCGGGCCCCTTGGCGCGGTACTTCGCGCCCCGAGCGGCAGATCGCGTCTTCGGATCCACGGGCATCGGCTGCCACGACGCACACCTGCTGCGTGCGCTGCGGCGTTGGGATGAAGCGCAGGGAACGTAGACCAGGCGGGGCATCGGCGAGCGCCAAGCCATCGCAGCGCACCTCGGCGGCAACGATGCCGCAGACCGCCTGTGGCAGCACCCACAGATCCGCTGAGCCGGCAAGGCCCACCACGCTCGTCGGGGGCAGCGACTGCGTCGCCGGATTTGGCGACATGCGCTCGTCGTCGCCCCAGCAGTACACGTGGTCGCTGCGGGTACGGGCGCAGGTCAGCGAGCGATTGCAGCGCACCTGCACCACCGCATCAGAGATCGCCACCGCCACGGGCACGCTGCTGTGGCGCAGTCCCGGCACGCCAAGCTCACCTTGCATAGCGCTGCCCCAGCAGGAAACGCCTCCCGTCGCTGTCACCGCGCATGAGTGACGATCGCCGACGCAGATATCGACATAGCCGCTCGCCATGGGCGCTGCGCGTGCTGCCGTCGAGCTTGTTCGCTTGGGCTGCTGGGGGCTCGTCGCGGCCTTGCGGCTGCAGCCCAAAGAGCCGAGCAGAAACAGCGACAAGACGAGCCAGAGCCAGGGCACGCCCAAAGCCTAGCAGGCTCACCGCCGCGCCACGTCGCAAATCCGCGAGGACAACCGAGCCGCACAGCATGGGCAATCGAGCCCATAGCCTGTCCGCAGTGATCGCTTCATCTTGGACTCACAGGGCAAACGCACCCGGCTGGGTGCAGCAAAGGTGATAGCCGATGAAGCGTCTAGCGATGGGAATCCTGGGCCTGCCGATCGCAGGGGGTCTGATGATGATGGGGATGTTCTATATGAAAGCGCATCCGCATCCGTATCCCGATGCGACGATTGATGCTGCTTCCGTTCCGCGCTTCAGCGAGATCTCGGTCGGCTTCGTGCATCGGCAGCAAAAGGGCTCGCTGCCGTTTTTGGCATCGGCGTTGTTCGATGCGGACGGCGATGCTGTGCCCGATCTGTTCTTGGGAGGCGGAGCAGGGCAGGGCGATGCGCTGTATCGCTTCACGGGCGGCGCGTTTGTCGAGGTCAGCGCGGCCAGCGGCATCCACAAGGACCCGCCCGATCCGACGTATGGCGCGGCCACGATCGACGTCAACCGCGACGGCAAGAGCGATCTATTCGTCGCTCGCGAGAGCGGAATCTATCTGTATCAGAACCACGGCGGTCGCTTCGTCGGGCAGAAGCTTGCGGCGCCATTTAACGATCGATCGGTCCCGGTCTCGTTCGCGCTTGCCGATCTGAACCGCGATGGCTGGGTGGACCTGTACGTGCCGGCGTATCTGCCGAAGTCGAAGATGGAAGGCATGAACATCTTCAACAAGGAAGGCTATGGCGCGACAAGCTTGCTGTTGCTGAACAACGGCGACAACACGTTCAAGGACATCACCAAAGAGTCGGGTCTGGAATACGTTCACAACAGCTTTCAGGGGGCCTTTGTCGATCTGGATGAAGACGATCAGCTTGATCTTGTCGTCGCGCATGACACAGGGCACGTGAAGACGTGGAAGAACCTGGGGGACTGCAAGTTCGCCGACCGACCGAATCCGACCTCGCGCGTTTATGGCTATCCCATGGGCATCGGCGTCGGTGACTACAACAACGATGGCCGCACCGATCTGTTCTTTTCCAATGTCGGCCCCACGGTTCCGACGTTTATGGCCAAGGGCGATCTGCGACCCGATCAGGTGTTTCACTCTAAGCTGATCTTTCTGCGCAGCGACGGCGGATTCAAGCTAAGCGACGTCGCGCAGCAGACTCGGACAGCGGACTATGAGTTCTCGTGGGGGGTGGCGATGGAAGACTTCAACCTGGATGGGCGCCAGGATCTCGCGATCGCACAGAACTTCATCGACTTTCCAGGGCACGCGTTCTTTCGTCTGCCGGGTCGGCTGCTGATCCAGAAGGACGATCAGACCTTTGCTGCCGTCGAGGATCAGGCGGGCGTGGAAAATCGGCACTTTGCGATTACGCCGCTGGTCGCTGATCTAAACGGCGATGGTTACCCCGATCTGGTGTACGCGAACTTGAATGGACCGGCTCGCGCGTTCCTGAATCGCGGTGGCAGCGCACATCACATCAAGGTGGCTCTGCGCGATGAGCCGCGCTCGCTTGGAGCTCGTGTCACCGTCGAGACAGCGAGCGGAAGGACGCTGCACGCGCACTTTGTCACCAGCGAAGGCTTGGCTTCCGATTCATCCCACGTGCTGACGTTTGGCCTGGGCAGCGAAGCCGAGGTGCGGCGCGTCTTGATCCGCTATCTCGATGGCAGCAGCGAGACGATTGATGCCCCCAAGGTCGACACGATGCTGACGTGTCAGGCGCCACCTCGCCCGGCAAGTCCTGTGGCACCTTCGGCGCCCGCGCCCAACGCGCCTGCAGCGACGGGGCCAGCATCTCTGGGATCTGCCAACCAAGGCGGTGGCTCGTGAGCGATGGAGCGTCTTTCCGCGCGGTCGTCTGGGCGGGGATCATCGGCGCACTCGGTGCGCTTCTGGCTGGGCTCGGTGAGTGCGCGCTGCACTATTCACCCGAAGGCTACGCGCACAGCGAGACCTATCCGTTCTTCGTTCACGTCGCGCCATGGCGTCTGCGCGTCGGTCACTTTCTTTCGATCTTTGCGGTGCCGCTGTACTTCGCCGGCTACTTCCACCTGTATCAGCGCTTGCGACCAGCGCCCACGTGGGCACGACGGGCGATCCTGATCCTGGGGCTTTATGCGTTTGCGTTGGGGGATGCGTGGCTGGGCTCGCGCGTCTATTTGGCTCAGCTTGCGCAAGCGCGTGCCCTGGCGGAACAGGCGGGAAATATCGAGGGAGTCAAGCTGCTCGCGCCGCTTCTGCAGCAGGCCAGCTATTACAACGAAAACATCTTGATCGGGGTGCGCCTGGGAGTCTTGGGAATCTCGCTGCTTTACGTCGCGCTGGTGCTGCGCGGGCAGACGAGCTATCCGCGCTGGATGGCGCTGTGCAACCCGATCCTGCTTGTGGCGTTCGCGTTTGTTCTGTACCTGCTTTTGCCGTCGCTGGGTGGCGTGCTGATGCCTGTGGCCATGAACTTCGCGCACCTGATCTTTTTTGGTGCATCGACTTGGCTCACGCTGCGCTCGTCTTCGTCGTTTTCTTCTTCGTCTTCTTCGCCGGCCGGCAGCTAGTGGGCTTTGTCGTTTCTGCCAAAAGCCTGGCTATTGTCCGTGCAGCACGCGATTCAAGCCTTCTTCATCGAGGATGGGCACGCTGTTTTTTTCCGCGGCCTTGCGCTTGTCTTCACCCGGCTCGCTGCCCATCACCAGATAGCTGGTCTTGCGGCTCACGCTGCCGGTGACTTTGCCTCCGGCGGCTTCGATGCGTCGCTGGATCTCGCCGCGGGGCTGCGACAGCGTGCCGGTGATGCACAGCGTCTTGCCCAGCAGCGTCGATGAAGTCAGGGTGCGCTCTGGCTCGCGCGGCGACAGCCCTGCCGTCAGGAACTTGTTCAGCAGGGCGCGCGTGCTTCCCAACGCCAGATAGTCACGTACGGCCCCTGCGCGCTCTTCGCCGAACCCGTGAATAGCCGCCAGCGCCGCAAAGACCTCCTCGGGACTGTGCTGCAACAAGCGGTCGAGCGACTGATAGCGATCGGCGATCTTCTGCGCCCATACCTCGCCGATAAGCGGCATGCCCAGGCCCGTTAGGAAGCGACTGAGCGTCGCTTCCTTTCGACTCTTGGCTAGCGCGGCCAGCAAGTTGTCGGCGCTCTTTTCCCCCATTCGCGGCAGCGTAAGGATCTGTTCGCGCGTCAGCGAAAATAGATCCGCAACATCTTTGACCAGGCCGCGTGCAACGAGATCTGCGACGATCTTGTCGCCGAAGCCCTCGATATTCATGGCGGCGCGGTTGCAGAAGAACGTCAGCGCTTCGCGTAGCTGAGCCGGGCAGGGCCGCGTTCCGGGGCAGCGCAGCGCCACTTCGTCGGCTCGTCGTATCAGCGTATCGCCACAGGCAGGACACGTCGTGGGCGGCACGATCGGCTGCAACGCACGCTCTCGCCCATGCCTACGCTCGCGCAGAACGGTGATGATCTGCGGGATGATCTCGCCCGCTTTTTCGACGAGCACATCGTCGCCGACCTGCAGATCCAAGCGCGCCACTTGATCCCAGTTATGCAGTGAAGCGCGCGACACCGTGGTCCCGGCAAGCTCAACGGGATCCAAGATGGCGACGGGCGTGATGGTTCCCGTGCGCCCGACGTTCAGCTCGATTTCGCGCAGACGCGTGATGGCCTGCTGCGCCGGGAACTTGTACGCGATGGCCCAACGCGGGGCACGGGCCGTCATGCCCAGAGTCGTACGCTGCGCCAAGCGATCGACTTTGATCACTAGGCCGTCGATGTCAAAAGGCACGCTGTTGCGGCGCGCTTGCCACGCACTCACTGCAGTCAGAAGTGCGTCGAGCGAATCGACTCGCTGAATGTCCCGCGACACCGGAAGACCAAGCGCTCGCAGGTGATCCAAGATCGCTGCATGCGTCGCATGACCGTGCTCGCCGGCTCCGCTCTCGTCGACCAGCTCATAGAGCAGCACGCGCAGCGGACGCTCAGCAACCAGTCGAGGATCGAGCTGCTTTAGCGCACCACCTGCGGCATTGCGCGGGTTCTTGAAAGGCTCTTCCCCGCGCTTGAGGCGCGCGTCATTGAGCTGCGCAAAGTCATCGCGCTGCATGTACACCTCGCCTCGCACGGTAAGCTCGACGGGTGAGCGCAAAGAAAGGGGGAGCGATTTGATCGTGCGTAGGTTGTTGGTGACGTCTTCGCCAACCAGCCCATCGCCGCGCGTTGTTCCCAAGACGAAGACGCCATCGCGGTACGTAAGCTCGATGCCGATGCCATCGATCTTGGGCTCCAACATATAGGCCGGGGGAACAGGGTCCCCGGCGGTACGCAGGCCTCGGCGCACGCGCTCATCAAACTCGGCTAGCTCTTCGGCGCTGTATGTGTTGTCGAGCGACAGCATGGGAACGCTTCGCTCGACTTTGGGAAACGCCGACAGCGGCACGTGGCCGACTCGCTTGCTCGGCGAGTACGGAACGACCCACTCGGAGTGCTCGGCTTCGATGCGATCGAGTCGCTTGCGCAGGACGTCGTATTCGTGGTCGGTGATGCTGGGGTTGTTGTCGACGTAGTAGCGGCGATCGTGCTCAAGGAGTGCATGAACCAGCGCCACATACGCAGCGTGGTTGTCGCTGTGGCCGGGCTGCTGCGATGGCTGCGCGGCAGATGAGTGCTCGTGCCCAGCAGCAGGCCGTGCGTTGGCAGGACGGGGCGTATCCGATGTAGCCAAAGGGGAGACTCCAGTAGCAGATGAGTTCGCCGCGCAACCTATCACAGCGCCTCTCTGCACTGGCTGCCAAGCACGACATCGCTGCATGGAACCCACATGAACCGGCCTGCGGCTGTGCGCCGCGTGAAGAGGCCTGCAGCTTGTGCAATTGAGCCGGTTCTCCGTGCCTCTGTGGCGTGCTATGCTCTGACAGGGTTTCCAGTACCTCGACGGATCGTCATGATAGGAAAACTTGTCGGCCACTATAAAGTCGTCCGGAAGATCGGCGAGGGCGGCATGGGCAGCGTCTGGGAAGGGCTGCATGAAGGGATCGGCCGACGCGTTGCTATCAAGATCCTTCGCGCCGAATATTCCAAAGAATCCAAGCTTGTGACGCGCTTCTTTAATGAGGCGCGAGCAGTCAACATTGTCTCGCATCCTGGGATCGTCGGCAGCTTCGACTATGGCCAGCTAGAAGACGGGACCGCGTACATCGTCATGGAATTCATCGACGGTGAAACGCTGTCCGCGCGCATCAAGCGCATTCGCGGATCGCTCGGCCCAGATGCCCTGCGCATCGCGCGTCAGATCGCGGCGACTCTCGCAGCAGCACACTCCAAGGGCATCATCCACCGCGACATGAAGCCCGACAACATCATGATCGTCTCGGACCCGGAAGCGCCGGGCGGAGAGCGCGCCAAGGTCCTGGACTTTGGCATCGCCAAGATCGTGACCGAGCACGAACAGGACAAGCACAACACCGGTCTGACACAGGCCGGTGCCGTGATGGGGACGCCGCGCTATATGTCGCCCGAGCAGTGCCGCGGTGCAGCCAAGGTCGATGTCAAGACCGACGTCTATGCGCTGGGCGTCATGATGTTCGAGATGCTGGCCGGCAAGCCGCCGTTTGATGCCGACGGTACGGGCGCGCTGATGGCGCTGCATATCTATAGCCAGCCGCCGCAGCTACGCGAGGTCGATCCCAGCATTCCGCCGCATATCGAAGCGCTGGTCAGCTCGATGCTGGCCAAGGATCCTGCGGCTCGCCCATCGATGGCGGAAGTTGTCCAGCGCATCGAAGGCTTTGGCATCAAGGGCACGGGTGTGCTCTCGGTCGTGCGTCCCCCTGGAGGAAGTGCCCCAGGGCTGGAAAACAGCCCCTTCGCAAACGCTGCGGGGATTAGCTCGACATCCGGCGTGCAAGCGATCGTGCCTGAGCCCTCAGGACCGAACACAACGTCGCGGCCGTCTTTAGTAGGCGTCGGGCAGACACAGGATCCGACGCGGATTCGCGCACCGGCTGAGCGCCTGAAGCGGCTTGCGATTCCGGCGGCGACGGCGGTTGTGCTTTCGGCCATCGGCTTGGCGGTTGTGTTGCGTCGCCCTGATCCACAACCGATTGTCACGCCGCCTCCTCAGATAGTGAAGAACATCATCTGGAAAGTAGAGACCACGCCACCAGGTGCGGAAGTAGTCCGTGGTTCCGATGGCAAGGTTCTGGGTGTCACGCCGTGGAAGAGCGAGCAGCCATCGAGTGGCGGCAAGCTGAGCATCACACTGCGGCGTGCCGGATATCTGCCGCGCGAGCTGCAGCTACAGCAAGACGCAGACGCCAACGAGGCGGTTGAGCTGAAGAGCGATCCCAACACGCCCGCTGACAAACCGAACACGCCAAGCGGTCCCACCAAGCCCGGGAAGAAGCCCGGCAAGCCGGCTAAGAAGAAAAATGAAGATCCGTTTGCTCCCGTTCGCTGATCGCGCTCGCTTTTCTATCTGGACACTGGCTGCCTTCACGTTGCTGCTGGGGCTTGCTGCGCCGCAGGTTTGCCAGGCGCAGCCTGCGACGGACAAAGCCACATCGCAGCAGCTGATGCAGCGATATCAGCGCGCTGTGACGATGTACAACACGGGCCAGTACGATAAGGCCATCGAAGAGTTTCAAGGCCTGTATGAGCTGAAGCCGCAACCCATCCTGCTCTTCAACTTGGCGCAGGCGCATCGCAAAGCGGGGCACAAGGCGCAGGCTCTCGATCTATACGAGCGCTATCTGCGCGAGGCCCCAAACTCGGATCTGAGTGCCGAGACAACCGGCTACGTCAGCGAGCTCAAAAAGCAAATCGAAGAAGACAAGCAGGCGGAAAAAGCGGCTGCGGAAAAGGCGGCTGCGGAAAAAGCGGCTGCGGAAAAAGCGGCTGCGGAAAAAGCGGCTGCGGAAAAAGCAGCCTCAGAAAAGGCCGCCGCAGAGTGGAAGAAAAAGTACGGTCCCACGCGGCCCCTAAACCTTGCCAAGTGGGGCGCCGTCGGTCTGGGCGTGGCGCTTATCGTCACGGGTGCAGTGCTGATCGGCGTCGACGGACAGCCGGTCTGCTCGGCGGATATGCCACAGATGACGGGGCAGAAGCTATGTCCCAACGAGCTGGATACCAAGATCGCCGGCATTGGTGTCTTGGCGGGTGGTGTCGCTGCACTGGGTGGTGCCGCCGGCCTGTTTGTGCTGGACCACCGATCGATGCGCGAAGCGCAGAGTAAAGCCCCCCTAGTCGCCTTCAACGTGCGTTTTTAAGACAACCTTTGGCTTAGGTGTGACGATGCGAAAGACGCAGAAGATCCTGTCGCGTTTCAGTCGATCGCGCTCGCTGCGTTCGGGGCTCTTGGGGGGGGCGGCGGTGCTCTCTCTGTGGAGTGCGAACCTGGGCTGCACGCGAGTCACTCCAGGGTTCTGCAACCTGGATGAAGAGTGTCAGTTTGGGCAGTTCTGCGCGCTTCCCGCTCACGAATGCACGACCGGGACGCTGATCCGCGGCGAGTTTTCGGGCGGGCAGATGCTGCCCCCAACGGCGAGCCCCTCAGAGGGGTCGTTCGCACTGCTGGTGGGCGAGAACGGCGGGCCTAGCACCTATACGTTCAAGCACAACCTGCCCAACCCCACCAAGCTGGAGCTTTTCCTGGGTCGCGTGGGAAAAAACGGCACGCGCATTCGCGAGCTGCCACTGGATGGATCGGGCAGCTTGATGCTCGATCCCGATACCGTGCGGGCCATGAAGGTGGGCGACTATTACCTGCAGCTATCGTCGAATGCGTTCACGAACGGCGAGCTGCGGGCACAGCTGTTTTCGTTGACTCCCGAGGACGGTCGCGATGTCGTGATGTTGAGTGCGCCCTTGTCGGGTCGCGTTAGCAGCCCTGGTAACGACTCACCGGCCCGCGGTCGCGTGCAGATCACGCTCGACGAACAGGCCGGCACGCTGGCGTACAGCCTGCAACACAACGGTCTGCAAGGCATGGTGACTGGTCTGCACCTGCACCGCGGTGGCTTCAACATCAATGGCCCGCATGTCTTGGATTTGCCCGCAAGTCCAGTGACGCCACTCAGCGGCGTTCTGGGTGCGAACGATGTCTTGGCACAGCTTCAGGACCCAACGCTGTATCGCTCGCAAAAGCACCTGTGGCGCATGCTCATCAAGAGCGGCCTCACGTACCTGAACGTTCACAGCGACAAGTTCGTAAAAGGTGAGCTGCGCGGGCAGCTAGTGCCATCGCTGGCGGTGCCCTTCAACGTCCCGCTGCGGCCGCCGATGGGCAGCGCTTCGCAGGCGCAGGGCGAGGGACAGTTCTATCTGAGCGATGATGGTGCGACGCTGGCTTTTCGTCTGAGCCACAGCGTCACGAACGCAACGTCGGCCTCTTTAGTCAAGGGGCCGGTTGGTGCGCGCATGACGGTGGACTGCCCAGCACTGACCATGTCGGGGGGGGCGGACAAAGCCCAGGGCTATTGTCAGGTGGCGGCAGCCGCGATGAACAATGCGCTCGATATCAGCTCTCTGCGCCAGGGCAGCATCACGCTGCTGATCCGCTCTAGCACCGCGCCGATGGGCGAGATCGAAGGTCAGCTCCTCGTTCCCGTGGCGCAGTAGTCATCGCCCGCGCTCGCCTAGCCTGAAGCGCTGCGCGGCGCGTTCGGTTCTGCGGGTTGGTTCTCTCCGCTGCTCTCTTCATCGTCCAATCGCAGTCGCAACCAGTCAGAAAACAGCTTGGCTTCTGCGCGCTTGCCGATGCCGGATGCGCGGTTTTTTCCGACGAGAGCCATGACCTGACACTGGTGCATGCCGCGGCGGTCTGATGCCTCTTTGAAGCGCTGATACAGCGCCTCAATTCGCGCCACAGACTGACGAGTTGAATCGAGATTCTTGAATCTCAATCCGCCGAGCCCTTTGAAGAGCGTCGCGTATTCGTTCTGGGGACCGGTCGACGTGTACAGATCGGCATAGCTTGGGGCATAGCCGCGCTCGATCAGCGCGTTTGCGACATAGCTTGGCTCGGTCCGCAGAAGCTCGGCGATAACGAGAATGTTCATTCCCTTTTGATACATCTCAACTGCCAGCATCTTCTTGGTGACTCGCTGCTTTGCGCTGTTCTTGGTCATGACGTGGCCACTCCTTCCCTGGGTTGGGGCGGCTGCCTGGTTCACACATACCGCGACGGAAGGTTGTCTTACGTCAGGCCTGCGAAACAGACAGCGCCGGATGCTTGCGAGGTCCGCTGCAGCGTGCCGATTTGCGTCGCTGCAGCAGCGCCCCCAAGGATGAGAATGGCACATGGGTCTGACAGTCCTGCGCCACGGGCTGCGCCACGCCTTGGTCGTACAGAACGCATCGGCCGGTCGGCAGACTGGTTCGCTCTCCGCAAGGTTGGTCCTAACTACTCGGGAACGGCGCGAAAAACCCTTCCCGACCCGCCACGACCTTTGATACGCTAACTGCGATGATCGCGCTGTCCTATGCCCTGCGGAGAGGCTGGTAATGGGGCTTGAGTTCGCGGGCAAGACCTTCGGTGGGTATCGCGTCGGGGATGTTCTCGACAGTGGTCCGCATGCTGTGCTGCACGTCGCTGAGCACACAAGCAGCGGCGACAAAGTAGCGATCAAGATCTTTGCGACCGATCTGTCGCGGGACAAGAACGCTGCCGCGCGCCTCGTAAGCGACGTGCAGCGAGCCGCGGCGGTGTCACACCCCAACATCCACCCAGTGCGCGAAGTGGGCACCGCTGAGTTCAAAGGCAAGCGTCACCTGTTTGTGGCAATGGATCGCTTGCCCGGCGAGTCGCTGAAGTCCTTGATCGCAAAGCAGAAAGGACAGCCTGTGCCGATGCGGCAGGCGCTGCACATCCTCTGCGAAGTCGGGGCGGCGCTGGATGCGATCCAGCGTGGAAACGGCGTGCATCGGATGCTGCATAGCGGGGCTGTGTTTGTCGGCCCATCTGACGCAGAGGCCGATGAGAGCCGCGTGGTCGTTTTGGATCTTGGCGCAGCGCTGGTACCGACCGGCGACGACAAGAAAGCGAAGACCGGGGGCAAGCTGCACGACGATCTGCGGGCGCTCGCGCAACTGGCGTACGAGATGCTCGGCGGCGGCGAGCCTGCGTCCGATGCGATTCTGCCGCTGCGCTTGCGCAACCGCGCAGTTCCGGCACGCATGGATGCCGTCCTGCGCAGCGTGCTTGGGGATAGCCTCGGTACTGGTGACAGCGCGTCGCGCTATGATTCGGCGGCGGCGTTTGTTGCCGCGCTGCTGGGAACAGGAGAGGCACAGCCTCGCTTTGCAAGCTGGTCAGAAGATGGCCGCACGTTCCCGGCACCGAAGAAGAGCCACAGCACGCTGCTCTGGGCCGGCCTATTCGCCATCGCGGGTGGCCTTGCTCTTGGTTACTTCCTGTTCTCGGGCGAGCCGAGTGGACAGCCCGGCACTGTGCCGCCGCCCGTGCCGCCGCCTGGCGCAGATCGCGCTGGGACGGGACCTGCACGTACGCCTGCGAGTGTGGTCGACGCGGGCAGCGATGCGGGAAGCGGAAAGTCCGTCGGCCCCGGTCACTGGCCGCAGCGTCCCGGAGGCAAGATCCCAGAAGTACGCGCCGCGGACATGTGGCCTGCGCCTGCCTCGGCACCTGCGACCCCGTCGAGTACACCCGCGACTCAAGCCGCGGCGACCGCAGCGCCCACTGCCAAAGACTCGGCAGCAGCCA
This sequence comes from uncultured Myxococcales bacterium, assembly GCA_964554495.1. Taxonomy (GTDB): domain Bacteria; phylum Myxococcota_A; class Polyangia; order Palsa-1104; family JAEUJZ01; genus JAEUJZ01. The sequence goes on along the minus strand of CAZKOY010000092.1, from coordinate 7,857 downwards.
AGGATGCAGCGTCTGGGGCTGCGAAGCCTGCGGGCGCGGCTTCGACTGGCGCAGCCGGGATGCCGGGCACTAGTAGCACCCCAGCGGCGAAGCCACCCGGCGCCACACCAAGCAATCCTGTGCCGGCGCCAGGCGCAAAACCCAGCGCTGGCAGTGCTTCGCCAGGGGGGGCAGGATCCGCGGCAAGTACGCCGGCCACTGTTCCGACGGCACCCGCAGCCAAGACGACCGCAGGTGCAGCGGCAAGCAATGTAGCGGCCCCTGCGGCCAAGCCGATCTCTTCCGTATCCCCGGCCAACAGCACAACCGCTGCGACTGCGAAACCGACTGCTGCAGCATCGACTGCTGCTCCGACGGCGACAACCGCAGCGAAGCCCGTCGCTGCTCCG
>CAZKOY010000092.1:0-7368 GCA_964554495.1 uncultured Myxococcales bacterium | reverse complement strand
GCTGCTCCGACGGCGACAACCGCAGCGAAGCCCGTCGCTGCTCCGTCGGTGGTGGGTCCGGCGTCGAAGCCCGTCGCTGCTCCGTCGGTGGTGGGTCCGGCGTCGAAGCCTGCGGTGGCCCCTGCCACAGCGACTCCAGCCGGTGCTGCGAAGCCTGTGGCTGGAACGGGCAGCGCAGCGCCAAGCGTTGCTGCAAGCACCCCTCGATCTCCCAGCGCACCTGCTGCTCCTGCGGGAGCCGCGTCAGCAGCAAAAAACCCAGAAACGCGTCCAAGCTCAACAGTAGGATCGGCGCCGGCAGCCAAGCCAGCGACAGCTCCTGGTGGGGCGAGCGGACCACAATGAGGTGACGTAGTGAAGCGCCTAGCTCTCTCTGTCCTGTTCGCGGCCTCGCTCGTTTCGGGCGGTGCCAGTGCTCAACCTGCGCCAGCGAAGCCTGCGGCAGCCCCGGCAGCAGCCCCGGCGGCGGCTCAGCCGGCGCGTCCTGCTGGGGTTCAACCCGGCGCGGCACGGCCCCCGACAGCAGTGAATCCCGTCACCAACGAGCTTGCCAAGCGCGCGATCGAAGCGGCCCAGAAAGAGAACTACGAAGAGTCGCTCAGCCTGTTCCGCGAGGCCTATCGCATCGATAAGAACCCACGCTGGCTGTACAACATGGGCGTGCTCTACGATCGCATGGGCAACTGCGATGACGCGGCGTTTTTCTATCGCGCGGGCATGTTTGGCAAAGGTGTCCTGCCGCAGGATGCTGAGCTCGTCGAGAATCGCTTGGCCGTGCTGCAAGACGAGTGCAAGTTCAAAGAGCGGCACAAGCTGATCTCGGATCGCCATGAGCGCGCTGGTCGCTACATCGGCCTCAAGCTCTGCGCGCTGGCCGAGGACATCTTGACCGGTATCATCACGCCGACTGAGCGCCAGCAGCTAGATGCCTGCAAGGCCGAGGTGGCGCGTATGCAGGCAACGGCCGGCGCCAGCAAGTAGCCCGCTCTGGGGATGCGTCCCCTGTGTCGCACGCAGGCTCTCTTGCGCTCGGCCGGTCAAGCCACCCGCGGTCGCAAGGCCGTGGCTGGCCGCCGCCCCCAGCGATCGCCGTTGACCCGCAAAACAGTCCCAACCGCACCCGACAAGCGACGTATAGTCGTACCCATCGAGGTACTGACGAATGCTGCCGTCACGCGTCCCGCAAAATCACACCACCTTCGCTCATGAAATGCGGTCCGGGCGACGTAAGAAGACCGGCGCCTCTCATCGGCTGCTTTGCATCCTGACGTTGGGCCTGGGCTTGTTCGCTGCCACAACGCCGCAGGTTGCCCATGGGTACGCCGAGGACGTTCACTATCAGCTTGCGCTGCGCTCACTGGAAAAGACGCCGCTTGCGGCCAGCGCGGGGCAGGCCAGCTTGGTGGCGACGGCCGCAGTGCGCAGTGCGATCGACACGCATGCACGCCGCAGTCCCGCGCTGCGCGATGCCTGGGTCAAGCGTTACCCCACGCCGAACGACTTCGATGACTGGGCGCTAAAGAGCTTCTTGTTGCTAGAGCCCGGTGCGCGGATCTTTGGCATCGATCGCCTCGACGAGCGCGTCGCTGCAAATGCGCGCTTGCTCGATCTGGTTGCCCAGGCTTCACGGCATCCCGACGAGGACTGGCGAAACCGCGAGCGGCTCGCGTACGACCCCAAGCGCGTCGCGATCAAAGACAAAAAAGGCGCGTCCGTACCTGCTGATCCCGCGATCTTGAACATGGGCAAGCTGGGGGCGCTGTCGAGCCAAGCGCACGCGCACTACGGCTTGGCGCAGGTTGAGTTTTCCCCCGATCCCGACGTGCTCAAGAGCGAGCCGCGACGCTTCGCGCGAAAAGCGGGCTACGAGCGTGCCCCGATCATCACGCTGGCTGCTGAGATGGCGCAGATCCACCTCGATTTGGCGCTGATCGCCGCGCTCAGCGATGCCCCTGGATCCGTCGAGCTGTCCTGGCTGTATGCGGGAGCTGGCTTCCACTATCTGCAAGATGTTGGCAACCAGATCCACACCGTGCAGGTCGGCCTTTACGACTTCTTCAAAGACGCCTTTTTGGAGCGTCTGAAGATGGGCCTGCTCACGGGCGGTGGGTACATCCGTCCGATGCGCAGCTTGGCGTCGATCGGCATTGATATCTTGACCAATCACCACGTCTTGTCTGAGCACCTGACGCAGAAGCGCTTTACCAGCGCGCTGTCGGGTGGCGGTTCGCCTGATGGTCAGCGCTTGGTGGTGGCAGCGCAGCAAGACGACCCGGAATTCGCGGCGCGTATCGATGCCGCCCTGGCTCCTCTGGGGACCAGCCCCGAGCGCAGTGAGTTCGGCCTGCTCATGACGCGGGCGCTGATCGATGCGTCGTCGTTTGAAGGAGCCGAGGTCTATCGTGCGACGCGCTCGCTGGCTCTGCCCATTCTGCGCAGCCGCTTTGGTCAGTACGACGAGACGCGCGACGATCCCGACCTGTTCGTGCTGCCGCGCCAAGCTGACACCAGCGCGGCGTATGAGCAGTTCTTTGGTCTGCAAGAGAAAGCCTTTCGCCGCGTTGGCACAGCGCTGCGTCGCTGGGTGATGTTGCAGCGCAAGGCCACCGGCCAAGACGGCAGTTCGCAGTCCGCAGAGGATCGCGCTGCCATTCGAGCCATCGCGCTAGAGCGCTTGATCGCTCGCCAGCTACACATGCTGGATCAACAAGATGCGCGCTTGGCTGACTTTCTGCGCCAGCCGCCTGAGCTGCAGACGCAGCCGGAAAAAGCCCCCGGACTTTTGGCCGCCGATCTGGTGCTGCTGTTGGGGCTTGGGCTGCTTGCCTTCCTGGTCATTCGTCGCCGCCGAAGCACCTGAGCTGATCGATTCTGGATCGCTTCACCGCGTGTCACGCGCCGCTCGGGTCCATTCTTCGTTTCGCTGATCCATCCTGACGCACTTCGACGAAAGCGCTGTTTGGGCCTGATCCGAACTGGCGCAGTGGGGTCGCCTTTGGGGGGCTGTGCAGGGCTGCGCAGGCCTTGGTATGGCGCGTGCTCTCTCGCTGGGTACAACCGACGCAGCGGAGAGGTCCCATGCCGAAGCCACAGGTCCCGCAAGAGCTAGTTCCCGTCGATACGAACCACGCCAGCAAGAACGTCGGCCGCTATCAAGAGGGCTGGCGAGCGGGCAAGCCCGTCGAAGATCCCGAAAAGCTAAAGCGCTGGGGGTTCATCACGGCCAAGCCCAGTGAGTACTTGGTTTTCGTCAACAGCGGCCGCATCGATCTGCGCAAGTCCGGCCAAGGGCAGCGCGTGTGGAAGTGGCCGTGGAGCTCGGTAGCGATCGTTCCGACGTCGCTGCAGCAAATCGATTTTGTCGCCGATCAGATCACGCGCGAGCGCGTTGGAGTCAGCGTCAGCGGCGTCGCCGTCTTTCGCATCGTACAGCCCGAGATCGCGTTTCGCGTCTTGAACTTCACATATGGCGAGAGCGCAAAGGAGAAGCTCTCACAGACGCTGCGCGAGATGTTCATCGGTGCCGCGCGTCGCTTGATCGCCAACCTCACGCTTGAGCAGTGCCTGCAAAATCGCAAAGAGGCGATCGCTCGTTTCCTGATGGAGGAGATCACACCCGTGGTTTCAGGCAGCGGTCGCACCGAAGATGCGACGGATCAGGGCTGGGGCGTGGTCATCGACACCATCGAAATCCAGGATGTGAAGATCCTGTCGCGGCAAGTGTTCGAGCACTTGCAGGCGCCGTATCGTGCCGAGATCGCCATGAAGGCCGAGATGGCTGAGCTAGAACGCCAGCGCTCTGTCACTGAGCGGCGCAGTGCCACCGAGCGGCAGTCAGCCGAGGCCAGCATCTTGGCGCAGCGCGAGACGCGCATCTTGAAAGCGCGCTCGGAAGCGGAAGCCGCCGAGAGTGAGGCGGCCGAAGCCTTGCGCGCCGAGCAGGCCAAGGCGCGTGTTGCCGCCGATGATCTTGCGCGCCGCGAAGCACTGTCGCGGAAAAAAGTGGCGGTCGAAGAAGGCATCGCCATGCAACAGACCGAGAGCAATGCCACGCTGGAACGCCGTCGGCAGCAGTTGAAACAAGAGCAGGAACTGGCGCTTCTGCGCGTGCAGGAAGAGAAGCGAGTGGCCGCCGCGCAGGTCGAGATGCGCGCCCTGCAGACCGAGGTCGAGCTAGCGGAGCAAGCCCATCAGGCGGATCTGCGCAAGCAAGAGCAGCTCTCAGCGCGCCGTGCAGTGGCGCAGCAGGCAGAGCTGAGCTTGGCTCAGAAGAAGGCCGAGCACGAAGCTGAGCAGCGCAAGGATCGCATTGCGCTAGAGCGTCTGGAGTCCGATGCCGATGTCGCGCGTCAGCGAGCACTCGCCGAAGTCGAAGCGATGCTGGTGCAGGGGCGTGTCCTGCGCGAGCTAGTCAAAGAAGGGCTGCCGCAGATCGCATCGGCGTTCAAGCAGAGCTTTGGGCCGATTCACTACACGCACCTGGGCCAAGGCAGCGACGCGGGGCCTTTCGGCATGATCGGCGCGGCGATGACGCAGGTGCTGGCCGTCGCCAAGAGCTTTGGCTTGGATCCGGCAAAGCTGGCTCAGCCGGTACAGGCGGCCTCGGCTCAGCCGGCTGCCGCAGATGGCTCGGCTGCCACACCGATCAGCCCTGAGTCGACGCCGTAGCGCAGCCTTGGCGAAAAGACGCAGAGCCAGCTACGCGCTCGGCTAGGATGGCTGGGTGCTGTCTGTGTCGTGCGTCCGTCGATGCGCACCGGACTGCCCAGGATCTTGACGGAGAGGTGCCATGAAACTGCTCGTACTGGCCGCGGGATATGCCACGCGCTTGCGGCCCCTAACGGACAATCAGGCCAAGCCGCTTTTGCCTGTGCGAGGGCGGCCCATGATCGATCACGTACTCGACAAGTTCCACGGCTGTTCTGCCATCGACGCGGTGTACGTGGTCAGCAACAGTCGCTTTGCGCCACAGTTTGAAGCGTGGGCCAAGACCGTGCCCGAGCAACACCCCGGCTGTCACTGGCAGGTCCGTGTGTTCGACGACGGCACGCGCAGCAATGAAGATCGATTGGGCGCAATCGGTGACATTCACTTCGTACTAGACGCTGCCCAGGTGGATGACGACTTGCTTGTGGTAGCGGGCGATAACTTGTTCTCGCAGCCGCTTGCCGACTATGTCGCGACGGCGCAGCGACGGGGCATCCTGATCGGCGTGTACGACGTCGGGAACCTGGATCTGATCAAGCAGTACAACAACATCGCGCTTTCGCAGGAGCCGGCGGCTGGTGAACCGGCCGAGCGCATCACGTTCTTTGAAGAGAAGCCGGCGCAGCCGGTGTCGACGCTGACGGCGATAGCGCTGTATCACTATCCGCGCCGCGCGCTGCCTTTGATTCGCGCCTACATCGCTGAGGGCAACAATCCGGATCAGCCGGGTCGCTTGGTGCAGTGGCTGGTGCCGCGGACTCCTTGCTATGCGTATCGCATCAGCGGTCTGTGGCTCGATATCGGCAGCAAAGAGAGCTACGAAGAAGCGCAGCGCCTGCTGTAAGAGCGCGTTTTCGATGGGGACGTCCACAGTCCTGCGCCGCCGACATCGATCGGCGCGCAGGCGTGGGGAAGGCAGAAGGGGAAAGGAAGCGAGTCGGGGAGGGCGGGAGCGCGGCTAGCTCGTGGGCTTGGGGCTGGTCTCGATCCGCATGCCGTAGAACGAGCGGTAGATAAAGACCAACGCGATGGCGAGAGAGCCGGCTGAGAGGAAGATCGGCAGCGAGGGGCTGTACTCGCGAAGCTGGGTGGCTAGCTCGACGGCCAGCAAGCCGAACAGCGTGGTGAACTTGATGACCGGGTTCATTGCCACCGACGACGTGTCCTTGAACGGATCGCCCACGGTGTCGCCGACGACGGTGGCCGCGTGCAGGTCGGTGCCCTTGGCCTTTAGCTCGGTCTCGACGACTTTCTTGGCGTTGTCCCAGGCGCCGCCAGCATTGGCCATGAACAGCGCTTGGAACAGACCGAACAGCGCGATGCTGACCAGGTAGCCGATGAAGAAGTACGGCTCGAAGCACGCGAAGGCCAGCGTCGAGAAGAACACCGCCAGGAAGATGTTGAACATGCCGCGCTGCGCGTAGACCGTGCAGATCTCGACAACCTTCTTTGAGTCGCTGACCGAGGCCTTTTCGACACCTTCGAGCTTGATGTTCTTCTTGATGAACTCGACCGCGCGGTATGCACCCGTCGACACGGCCTGCGTCGAAGCACCCGTGAACCAATAGATCATTGCGCCGCCCATAATTAGGCCGAGCAGGAAAGGCGGGTGCAGCAGCGACAGGTTGGCGAGCAGCTCGGCCTTGAGGCCGTGCGTCAGCACCATGATGATCGAGAAGATCATGGTGGTTGAGCCGACGACCGCGGTGCCGATGAGCACGGGCTTGGCCGTCGCCTTGAAGGTGTTGCCAGCGCCGTCGTTTTCTTCCAGGTATTCCTTGGCCTTTTCGAAGTTCGGCTTGAAGCCAAAGTCCTTCTGGATCTCTTCGCTGACGTTGGGGACGTTTTCGATCAGCGATAGCTCATAGACCGACTGCGCGTTGTCGGTCACCGGGCCGTACGAGTCGACGGCGATGGTGACAGGACCCATGCCCAAGAAGCCGAAGGCGACGAGGCCAAACGAGAACACCGCCGGGGCGATCATCAGGCTTTCAAGGCCCTGCGAGGCCAGCCAGTACGAGATGCCCATCAGCACGGCGAAGATCAGGCCCATCCAGTACGCGCTGAAGTTACCGGCGGTCAGGCCCGACAGCACGTTCAGCGAGGGGCCGCCTTCACGCGACGAAGTCACGACCTCGCGCACGTGGGCGGATGAGGTCGAGGTGAAGATCTTGATGACCTCGGGGATGATGGCGCCGGCCAGCGTGCCGCAGGTGATGATCGACGACAGCTTCCACCACATCGAGCCATCGCCGAGATCCTTGATGAGCAGGTACGAGACGACGTAGGTGAGCACCACCGAGACGATCGAGGTCAGCCACACCAGAACGGTGAGCGGGTGCTCAAAGTTCATGTGGTCGGCGTTGCCATACTTGCCTTTGGCGACGGCTTCGTTGACCAGGTACGAGCCAGCGGACGCGACGACCATCATGATGCGCATCGCGAACACCCAGACCATTAGCTGCACTTGCACCGTCGGCTCTTTGACTGCGAGCAGGATGAACGTGATCAGCGCGACGCCCGTGACACCGTAGGTTTCAAAACCGTCCGCGGAAGGACCGACGGAGTCGCCGGCATTGTCGCCCGTACAGTCAGCAATGACGCCAGGGTTGCGCGCGTCGTCTTCCTTGATCTTGAAGACGATCTTCATCAGGTCCGAGC
>CAZKOY010000091.1:0-21470 GCA_964554495.1 uncultured Myxococcales bacterium | reverse complement strand
ATCGGGTGGTTGGCCTCGCCGTGGAACGTGCGAAATAGCTCATGTTCCCACTGCTGAAGTGCGAATTGACGCTGTCCGGCGTACGTCGGTTCGTCCGCGAAGTCATCCGCGGCGCGGACGAAGGCGTAGATGGCTAGGATATGCGGCTGCACCGAGCGTGGTAGCCGTGCGGTTGCAAGCGGCAGATCAAAGCAATCGCTGCGCGCTCGCAGCAGGCGCTCGCAGTAGGCGTGCGCCTCGGACACGCTGTACTCGCGGCGCTGGGCATCCAGCACGGGCAGCGCGGGTGAAAGCTGGTGCTGCCACGTGCCGCTGGCCGGACTGTGAAGCGGGCCTTTGTCGACGTGAGCTGCGCTCTGCGCGGTGGGCTTTTCGCGCAGGGCCTGAATCCGCTGCAGGGCAAACAGGACGGGCACCACGGCAGAGTCCTTTGTTGCGACGCTGCGAGTGAATAACGAACGACTGTGGATCACGACCGAGCTCCCATGGTTGCGGAATGTGGCGATGCGCTGCCATCGCTTGCGGCTTCGCACGCTGCGGCCCACAAAACGACGTCTGCAGTGGATCTAGGCAAGGCGCGTGCCATGACCTGGGCTCAGCGTCTTTGTCTGCCTCCTCGGGATCTTTGGGCACAGACCCCATTTCTTCTGGCGGCGGAATGTGGCACACAGTTTGCCCGCTTCTCGCGAAACACATCGGCAAACCAACGGACTCACCTGCGCATGACGACCTCGCACGCATCCTCAAAATCGGCCGACGCGCGGCCGGAACAGACGGCGCTGATCAGTCAGCGCAAGACCGATCACATCAACCTCTGCGCATCGGGCGAAGTCGAGTTCCGTGGCAAGGGCACGCTGCTTGACGATCTGCAGCTCATTCACGATGCGCTTCCCGATCGTCATGTCGATGAAGTTGATCTGCGCACGCCGATTTTGGGCAAGGTGTTAAGGGCGCCCGTCGTGATCAGCGCGATGACGGGTGGCACCGACGAGGCCCAGGATATCAACCGCGATCTTGCGCGCATCGCCGAACAACTTGGCTTGGGCTTTGGCTTGGGCTCGCAGCGAGCGATGTGGCTGCGACCCGAGACCGCGCGGACCTTTATTGTGCGCGATGTTGCGCCGACCGCGCTGGTGCTGGGAAACATCGGCCTGGTGCAAGCGCGCGACATGACCACGGCACACGTGCGTTCCTTGGTAGATGGGGTCGGTGCCGATGCGCTGTGCGTACATCTAAATCCTGCGATGGAGCTGATCCAGCCGGGCGGCGATCGCGACTTTCGCAGCGGACTCGATACGCTGCGTCGCCTGCACGCCGAGCTGGGTGTGCCAATCGTGGTCAAAGAGACAGGCTGCGGACTCTCGCGCCGTGTTGGGCAGAGCGTTCGCGCCATCGGCATCGACGCCGTTGACGTAAGCGGAGCCGGCGGAACCTCATGGGTCGGGGTCGAGACGCGGCGCGCTGAACAGGGCGAGCGGGCGCTTGGCGAAGAGCTATGGGACTGGGGCATTCCGACCGCTGCGTCGGTGGCGATGCTCGCCGATCTGGGGCTGCAGATCGTGGCAACGGGCGGCTTGCGCACCGGGACCGATGTGGCTCATGCGCTGGCCTTGGGGGCAAGAGCCGGTGGCCTTGCTGCTCCCGTTTTGCGCGCGTATAAGGCCGGAGGCTATGACGGCGCTGTGCGCTATCTGGAACAAGTGATTGCGGCGGTGCGTGCGATCACGTTTCTCGCGGGCTGCCGCACGCCAGCGGATTTGGCGAAGGCGCCGCGGGTATTGGGATCGCGCCTGCGGGCGTGGCTGGAAGCAGTCGGCGTACCCGAGAGTCGGCGATGAGCACCGCGCCAGCCAGCGTTGCGACGACCTCGGCTTGCGGCAAGGTCATCCTGCTTGGCGAGCATGCGGTGGTCTATGGCGTGCCTGCGCTGTGCGGTGCGCTGTCGCGCGGCGCAGAAGTCTGTGTAGTGCCCGGCGAAGGGCGGCTGAAAGTGCCGGCATGGAATCTCGTCACACCGACGGCACAAGAGCTAGAAAAAGGGGCAGCGGACAGCTCGCTTGCGCAGGCGTATGCCGCGATCTTGCGCGCCCTGCCGATGGGACTGCCGCGACCGGATGCCTTCGATTTTGTGGCGCAGTTTTCGCTGCCCACCGGGGCCGGATTGGGCAGCTCTGCGGCGCTGGCCGTGGCCCTCGTGCGCGCCATCGACGTCGTCGGAAAAACAGGCCTGGGACGGCCGCTTTCGGTGCCCGAAATCGCTGCGGCGGCACTCGCCGCCGAGCAGGTCTTCCACGGGCAGCCTTCCGGCTTGGATCACACGCTCGCGCAGCACGGTGGGTTTGGCTTGTTTTGTCGCGGCAAGGGGCTGTCTCCGCTTTCGCTGGACCGCGCGCAGTCGAGCCTGTCGCTGTGCATTGGGCACACTGGCCGCGCCCGTGATACCAAGGGGCGCGTCGCTCGCGTGGCAGAGCTGTATCGACAGGATGAAGTCGCTGTACGTCGACGCTTTGACCGTATTGCCGCGCTGGTCGAGCGAGCGGCATCGGCCATCCAGCGCGGTGACTTGGCCACACTGGGTGATGCGATGAACGAAAACCAGGCAGAGCTTGCCTGTCTCGATGTGTCTTGTTCCGAGATCGAGACCCTGTGTGATCTGGCCCGGCAGGCGGGTGCGCTGGGCTGCAAGTTGACAGGCGGCGGGGGCGGCGGCTGCGTGGTTGCCTTGGCCCCCGGACGCGAGGCAGACGTCAAGGCCGCATGGCAGCGCGCGGGCTTTGCATCGTTTCAAGTAGAGGTCGGATCGTGACAGCCAAGGCCGTAGCCGAAGCCAACACCAACATCGCCCTGGTCAAGTACTGGGGAAAAAACGACGATTACTTCAACCTGCCGGCTGTGCCCAGCTTGTCGCTGACGTTGGCCGGCTTGCGCACGCGCACCGAGGTCTCATTTGCGGCCGACATGCCGAGCGATCGCCTGTTGCTCAACGAGCACGAGGTTACAGGCGAGCCGCTCGAAAAAGTCAGCCGTCACCTCGATCGCGTTATGCGTGAGCTAGGCATCGCCGCGCGTACTTCGGCGCTGGTGCGCAGCCACAACAACTTCCCAACGGCAGCGGGCTTGGCCTCTTCGGCTTCGGCGTTTGCTGCGCTGTCGGTGGCGGCGGCTGGCGCGCTTCGGCCTGGCTTTGTCCTCGATGATGCAGCGCGTCGACGCTTGGCGGTGCTGGCCCGGCAAGGCTCGGGATCGGCGGCGCGATCGCTGTATGGCGGCGTCGTGGTGCTGGGAACCGGCACACCGGGACAGGTCGACTCGGCCCGCGCGAGCCAGGTCCTGCGCGAGACAGACTGGCCAGAGCTTCGCTTGGTGATCGGTGTGGCATCTGAGTCCGCCAAGGACACCGGATCAACCGATGGAATGAGGCATACGGCCGCGACGTCGCCGTATTTTGCTCCGTTTGTTGCGGCGGCTCCCGCGGATCTGCAACAGGCGATGAGGGCGGTGCAGTCCCGTGATCTCGAAGCACTGGGTCACGTGGCAGAGCGCAGTGCGCTACGCATGCATGCCTCGGCTTTGGCGGCGGATCCGGCGGTGGTCTATCTGCGGGGTGCGACGGTCGAGGGACTGCATGCACTACGAGCACTGCGTCGTCGTGGTGTCGCGGCGTTTTTCACCTGCGATGCCGGCCCGCATCCCAAGGCGCTGACCCACGCGCGAGATGCCGATGCGGTGGCGGCTGTCTTGGCTGCTGTGCCTGGAGTCCTGCGGACGATCATCGCCGCTCCCGGCCCTGGCGCTCGCTTGATCGAGGATAGCGGTCCATGAGCACGGATCGATCCGACTTGGCGCGGATGCACACGAGCTGTGTATGCGCACCGGGAAAGGCGATGATCGTCGGCGAGTACGCCGTGCTCGACGGCAGTCCCGCTGTGGTGGCCGCCATCGACTGCTTCGCCGAGGCCACACTGCGCCCAGGGATGGTGCCCAACGCGTCGCCTTTTCTGGTCGCGGCGCAGATACAGACACGTCAGGCCCTGCAGGCCAGGGGCATCGATCCGGCGATGGCGCGCATCGATTGGCTCCCGCAGGTTGACACCTCGTCATTTAGCCGCGATGGGCGAAAGCTGGGTCTTGGATCCAGCGCGGCTGCGACGGTGGCGGCGGTGGGATCGTGGTATGTCGCCGCTGGACTGGATGTCGATTCGGACGCCGTTCGGCATGAGATCGCAGCGGTGGCGCGGGATGCGCATGATGCGGCGCAGGGCATCCGCGGCAGCGGATCCGATATCTTGGCTGCCGCCTGGGGAGGCGTGCGAGTCGTCGGTGCGGCCAGCATTTCTGCCATGCCAGAGCACCTGCACCTGCCCAACGGGCTACGCCTTTGTTTGATTGCAACCACCGAGAGCGCCAGCACCGCGCAGCTAGTGGCGCGCTATCGCCAGGCCGGCGATGCCACGCAGCCGGCGCGTGCTCTTCTGTCGCAGGCTGCGGTCGAGTTCATTTCTGCCTGCCGAGATGATCAAGCTGAGCTCGCCCTGCAGTCCATTCATCAGGCGCTGCAGGGCTATGTGCAGCTCGGATCCGTCATAAGCTGTGCTCTGGCGACGGAAGAACATCGAACGATTGCGGACGTCGTGCGCTCACTTGGGGGCGCAGCCAAGCCGTCGGGGGCGGGGGGCGGCGATCTGGCCGTCGCGCTCGTCCCTGATGACACCGCTACGCAGCGCCTGATCCAGCGCTTGCCGAGTCACTTGTCCGTGCTGCCGCTCACCGTGAGCGAGCGCGGTCTGCATGCATCCTTCAACCCGCGTATGGCCTGACTAGACATGTCGATGCAACGTACCAACCGACAGACGCACCCCACATTTGCCGAACACCGAGGTTCCCCGATGCAGGAGCGCTCATCTTCCGCGAGCGACGCTGACGCTGACCGGCCGAGCTCACGCGTGCCTGGCTTTTATCGCTTGTCGCTGGACGATCGCCACCGCGAGTTGGTGCGTCGTCTAAGTCTGGATGAAAACGAGCGAGCCCTGCTGCTGGGCGGAGGTCTGCAGCCCGCCGCTGCCGATCACATCGTCGAAAACGTCATAGGCACCTACGCTCTGCCCTTGGGCCTGGGACTGAACTTCCAGGTCAATGGCCAAGACTATCTGGTTCCGATGTGTGTCGAGGAACCGTCGGTGATCGCCGCGGCCTCGAATGCTGCTCGTATGGTGCGCGAGGGCGGGGGCTTTACGGCAGAGGCCGATCCACCGCTGATGATCGCGCAGGTGCAGCTATACGACGTGCCGGACAACGCGGCCGCGACGCAGGCGATTCTGGCGCAGAAGGCCGATCTGTTGGTGACCTGCGATGCCCAGCAGCCGGGGTTGCTGAAGATCGGCGGCGGTGCGCGCGAACTGCATGTGCGCGAGCTAGAAGCCAGCGGTCCCAAGCAGCCTGGCATGCTGGTGGTTCACATCGTGGCAGACTGCCGTGATGCCATGGGCGCCAACATGGTCAACACCATGGCAGAGGCCGTGGCGCCGCGGCTGGCGACGCTGGCGCGGGGGCGCTTTGGTCTGCGCATCCTGTCGAATTTGGCGGACCGTCGCCTGGTGCGTGTGTCGTGCCGCGTACCGACAGAGATGCTGGTCAGCGACGGTTTTTCTGGGGCAGAAGTCGCCGATGGCATCGTCTTAGCGAGCCGCTTTGCTGAGCTCGATCCCTACCGCGCCGCGACGCACAACAAAGGAATCATGAACGGCGTCGATCCGGTTGTAATCGCCACCGGCAATGATTGGCGCGGTATCGAAGCGGGCGCCCATTCGTACGCGGCCCGCGAGGGCGTGTACCGTCCGCTGGCCATCTGGCGGCGCGACGAAAAGGGCTGGCTGCGTGGCCAGCTTGCCATGCCTATGGCTGTTGCGACCGTCGGTGGCACCCTGCGCGCACATCCGGGAGCCAGGCTCAGCCTGAAGATCCTAGGCGTGCGTACAGGGACCGAACTGGGCATGGTGATCGGTGCCGTCGGCTTGGCCTCGAACCTGGCCGCTCTGCGAGCGCTGGCTGCTGAGGGCATACAGCATGGCCACATGGCGCTGCATGCGCGATCGGTGGCTGTGTCGGCTGGCGCGACAGGCGCGCTCGTCGATGATGTGGCTGCCGAGCTCTCGCGGAGTGGCCAGATCACCGTCGAGAACGCGACCGCGATCCTGGCCCGCCTTCGCGATCAATAACAGGCTTGCGTGCAGCGGGGCCGCTCGTGTGCGCAGGCCGGCCCAACGCTGCTTCACGCTTCACATCTGCCTGTGCCGCAACGGTGCTTCACTCCCGTTCGCAGTCTCTGCGGCGCGGGCTGGCCCGCGATGTGTTTCTGAAGCTAGCCGGGACCGATCCGGCACAGGGTGCCCGGCAGGAACGCGAGGTCGTTGGCGTTCTTGCACTGAGTCTGCGGGCGCCCCCCTTTGCCATCGTCGTTGACGCGCAGCCAGATATCTACAGAGCCGCTTGCCGGTGGGCTGGTCCACTCGCAGCTTATGACGGCGCACTTGCCTGGCAGAATCGGCGACTTGGTATACGCCGTACACAGCGCCGTCGAGGAATCGATGCGCGGGTCTTTGCCATAGAACGTCGACGGCATCATGGTGGCGATCTCGGCGGCGCCGCGGTTGCAAACCTGCGCTTGCAGCTTCCACTGCTTGCTGCAGTCGGTCTGGTCCATGGGCGGAGAGCCGCGGCCCGTTGCATCGCTCTGCGGCACGGTGATGACGATCTTGCCCTGCACGTTTTGGCGATAGTTGTTGTACCGCGTCCAGTTTGGCGACTCGCTCATCGGGATGGTGCCGTCGTCGTTGACGTTGGTGATGTGATACGTGTGCTCATTCCACAGCGGTCGCGACGGCATCCAGCGATTGGCGGGATCCTTTAAGACAAACAGCCCCTGTGTCACGCCGCCGTGTGGCAGACCCGTCTGATGCTCAGGGTTCTGATCCGAGCAATAGCCATCGCCCTGGATCGAGTCGCTGGGCACGACGACATCGGCGCGGCCATCGTTGTCGACGTCGGCAACGATCGGCATCTCTAGCGCTGTACCGCTGGTGATCGGGCGAGCGAAGACGGTCTTGCCGTCGGGGCCGTTGTAGACGCGCAGCCAGCACTCGTCGCGATAAATGACCTCGGCGCGTCCGTCGCCGTTAAAGTCAAAGACCGACGAGGCAGTGCCCCCGGAGGAGACGTCTTTGATCTCTGAGGCCCACAACACGCCGGGGAGCGTTCCGCGGCACTTGGCCGGCTTGGGCGTCTTCAAACAGTCCAACGAGAAGACGTAGTAGTAACGAGGCGCGGCTGTGCCGAAGTCCGGCTTGCCGTCGCCATCAAAGTCTGCCACCGTCGGTGAGCCGCCCCAGCCGCCGGGGATGGCCAGCGGATCCATTAGAAATTTGTCGTTCTTGACGTCGATGACAGCGACCTTTTGGTCTCCGTTGGTCGACTGCACGAATACCAGATCGGGGAAGCCATCTTTGTTGAAGTCTCCGACGGCGCCATAGCCCCCGGTCGTCAAGCGGGCCATAACCGATGGCGTCTTGTCAGCGCCGGTCGGACCGTCATAGATGCGATTGCCAGAGCAGACCTCTAGCTTTCCGTCGCCGTCGAAGTCGTTGAGCAGCGTCGCGGTGCCCCAGGTCGCCCCAGCGGCGGTGTGGTTCCAGGATGTGATGAGCTTGCCCGCCGCCTTGTCCCAGCGCAGAACCATTGCACCGACGGCGATCTCGGGCTTGCCATCTCCGTCGATGTCGGCGATGGCCGGAGCCGAGCAGTCAAAGCTGGCTCCCGACATCGAGAAGAGGTCTGCGCTTTGTGCCAGTCTGCGGCCCGTGGTCCCCTCAAAGACCGCCACTTGGTGTCCGCTGGCCGTTGCGCCGTTGGCCAACAGTCCGACGATCTCTGGCTTCTTGTCTCCGTCGAGATCGCCGGCAGCAAGCTGCGAGAAACCCTGTATGCCGGCTGCTACGTCATAAAGCTGACTGCAGTCACGCCCGCGGATGGCGACTAGGCGCGATGGGCCGATGCCGCTCTGCGGAGCAAAGACGATCTCGGGCTGCCCATCGAGATCGAGATCGACGACGACGGGTGTCATCACCACGTCGCGTGCCATCGCCATTGAACCGGCAGGCGGCCACCTGCAGCGATCGACGGGAGGCTTGAAGTCAGTGGCTGAGAAACCGTCGCCGATGCAGGTTGGATCGCTCTCACCGTCGCCGTAGTCGTAGCAGCGACCGCAGATTCCACCGGGTGACGATTGAGTCGTGCAGCGAGTATCGCTTTGGCAGTCGTTGTCGCTGCAGCAGCCGCCACGATCGGGCACACAGACGTCTTTGACGCAGACCTTATCAGCGGGGCAAGCCTGGCCGGCACTGCACGTCATCGGCGGACGCGTCGCCATGTCGATGTCGTGGCCAGGGTCGCTTGCGTCAGGCGCGTCGACGCTGGGATCTTCCCCGATGACGCCTTTTTGTGTCGGGCCGCAGGTGAAGACCGCGCCAAGCAACAAACCGCTGGAAAGAATGGTGAGAATCCGGGTCGGAAGCGAGCGCGGCATGGCCACTCCTGTGGGCCCACCCTATGTGCGATGGAGGGATGCTGAGGGGTTGATGCAGAGGGTCACGAAACCACGCGAGCTAGGCGCTGAACAGCTTTTCTAGCTCTCGCTCAACTTTGCTCTCGCTGGTCCCCTTGGCCACCGAGAGCTCCTTGACGATGAGGCTGCGTGCTGTGTCGAGCATGCGGCGCTCGCCAAAGGACAAGGTCTTGGTGTTCTTCAGCCGATAGAGATCGCGGAACACCTCGGCGACCTCAAAGAGGCTGCCCGTCTTAATCTTCTCCATGAAGCCACGGTACCGACGGTTCCACGTCTGTTTGTCGATGTGGACTTCCTTCTCGCGAAGGATGTCGTAGACCTCTTGGATCTGATCTTCCTGCACGACTTCGCGCAGACCAACTTGGTCAGCCTTGTCGACGGGGACCAGGATCCGCATATCCGTATCGAGGATGCGCAGGCAGTAGAAACGTTGGATCTTGCCGGAGATCTCTTTTTGCTCAATACCGACAATCTCAGCCACGCCCTGCGCTGGATAGACTGCCTTATCACCGACTTGGAACCGGAGCATGTCGTCCTCCTGAAGTGGTACAGCCGGGCTACGACCGAAGCGGGTACGTCGACCTAGACATGGCCTGGACACAAGTGAGGGCCGAGATACAGCGCTTGGCACCGATGAGGGAGCGTCTCAGGGGCGACGCCACAGCGGAATACAGCCACGCCCGATCGGCGGTGATGAAACCACAGGCAAACTGCGATTACAAGGACAAATTTGGGAAGAAATCTTTACATTCCAGCGATCTGCGTTATGGCGCGGCTGGCGCTGCTAACAAGCGCGCGTTCTCGACGGGAAGTTCTGTGTGGCGACGCAGCCGGCTTGGGCCAGAAGCTGAATAGTTGAGTTCGGTAGCGAGCGCTGTGAAGGGACTGTGGGGCGCTTCGCGCGCTTCAGTTCATATCGCGTATGCGCCAGCCCTCTGGCTCGCGGATTAGATCGATGAAGAAGCGCGGATCGTATTGAATGCGGGCTCGGTTGCCGCGCACCTCGATGCGAGGTTCCTCCGTCGGTGTGGCTGACTCGCGAGCGGTCTTGCCGGCGGGGCTTGGTGTCGCAGGTCGCTGCGCGCCGCTCTGCAGCGCGGTCCTCAGGCGGAGGGCACGCTCGCGTAGCTCCTCTTCGACGGCCTGCCGCGTTTTTTCCGAGAGCAGTCGGAAGATGGCGGGAAGGCTTCGCTGCTCGATCGCGGACAGGAAGCCTCGCAGGGCGGCCTCGGGCGTGCTGATGTCGGGGGCCGAAAGCTCAGGATGTGCCACACGAAAGCGGCCTTGTCTGTCTGTCGACAAGAGAATCTCGACGGGGACGCTGCCTGCGCTGCGGATGCCCAAGCGGGCCGAGCGAGTGAGACCGGCGGTACCTTGGGCACTACTAGACGGTACTGCCGTCGGAAATGCCTCAGCTAGCTCACGTAGCTGCGCTGCTCGTTCGTGCTCGCTGGCCTTCCAGTGCAGAGCAAACTGTTCCAAGGGCAGTCGGCTCTGTTGGTCCGGACTAAGTAGACTGTGCGCCTTGTTTGCGTCGTTAGCCTGCAAGGCGTGACGGTACCCTCGAAGGGTTTGTGAGATGGATGCATTCGGAGCCGCGTGGCCGCACGCGATCTGGCAAAGGGCTGCGAGCAGCAGCCATGCCTTGGGGCGATGGCCGGAACACTTGGGAAAGGGGGACAGGTAGGTCCTTGGCGTTCTGCGCGGAGGGATGGGACAGGGCGTCTGGGCACCAAGCTTGAATGACCGCATGCGAGAGCCAATTCTGGTTTACGGCATGAATGTAAACAAGCGTTCACGCTGAGTCGTGCTGCAGGCCCGCTTTCTCTCTGCGAGCAGAGGCTGCGGCGCGAAACAATTCTTGTAGCAATGCGGCACGCCGCTTGTAGGATGGAGGTGAACAGTCGATGTTGACCGTGCCGGGAGGGTTTCTTATGGCTCGGAAGTTCTATTCCTTCGTCGTTCGTGCTCGTATGGCAATGCTTGCGGTGCCTGCTCTGTGCGCTTTCTTGGGCGGCCTGTCAGGCTGTGACAAGTCCACGGAGGAAGCAGAGCGGAGGTACTGCGACCAAAGTGGCTGCTATGCCTGTCGAGGAGATCGCTGCTATCCAGTGGCAGGCGACCCTGTGAAGCCGGCGCCTCCCGACGTGTCGACCTGCGACAACGATGCGGCGTGCGGTGCGGACCGGCTCTGTAACTTGGGCAAGTGCGAAGCTGCCTGCAAAGACAACAGTGCCTGCAAGAGCGGCTTTAGCTGCCTCTCGGGGCGCTGTCGACCGAGTGACTCGGCCAGCTGCGGTGTTGCCAGGGCTCTGTGCAGTGACGATGCCCAGTGCGGTGCTAATCAGAAGTGTGTGAACCGTACCTGTGCGCTGTCTTGTGCCAGCAGCAAGTGCCCGACGGGGCAGGTTTGCGACAACGGGGCTTGCGTTGATGATCCGGCCCCGAAATCGCCCGAGTGTACCTTTGATGCAGACTGCGGCGGTGGCAAGGGCGGCTTCCGCTGCATCAATGCCTACTGTCTCGCTAGCTGCACTGCGGCCACGGATTGCTCGTCGGGGGCGACTTGCTTCAAGGGCGTCTGCCGCGGCGGTCGTTAGCGCTGAATCGCTTGGTGGGCGGCGCTCGCTCTACGGACCGTCTCCGGTAGAGCCAGCGTCTGTTGTTGGCTCGTTCGCGTCTTCCGAATAGACCTGCTTCCTTTCTGTTTGCTCCCCTGGATTCCGTCGAACCTCCGCCGCTGCGCGCGATAGACTGTGGCCAAGGAGACACGCGATGCAGACGCGAGCTTGGCCGCACAGTCGAAACGACTTCCTTGCCCTTACGCTAGAAGACAAAGGCGCTCCCATCGGGGAGGTCTATGTGGATGCGCATGACATGGCACTTCCACTGGACTGGCCTACCGTTTACGGAGAACGACTGGCCGCTGCCTGCTCGGCGATGCAGGCGCTGGAAAAGGGCGCGATCGCGAATGTCGACGAAGCGCGTATGGTGGGCCATTACTGGCTGCGAGATGCAGAGCGTGCCGTCCATCCGCAAATCGCCCAGGAAATTCACGAGACACGGATCCGCATTCAGGCGTTTGCGGACGCGGTGCATTCGGGTCAGGTTCGCGGAAGCACAGGCGCACCATTCACCAACCAGCTGATCGTCGGAATCGGCGGATCGGCGCTCGGGCCTCAGCTTGCGGCGTCAGCTCTTGCGAGTCCACACGATCGTATGAAGACGTTCTTCTTCGACAACACGGATCCCGATGGATTCGATCGGACACTGAGTGCAATCGAGAACACACCCGGTGGCTTGGCGCAGACCTTGGTGCTGGTCATTTCCAAGTCGGGCGGTACCAAAGAGACCCGTAATGGTCAGCTCTACGCGGAGGCTGCCTTCGCGCGTGCCGGCTTGCTGTTTTCCAAACACGCCGTCGCCGTCACGGGAGTTGGCAGCGAGCTTGATCGGACAGCACAGACCTGGATAGCCCGCTTCCCCATGTGGGACTTCGTCGGCGGACGAACTTCGCAGCTTTCAGCGGTCGGCTTGCTGCCTGCCGCCCTGCAAGGGGTCGACACGGATCGCCTGCTCGCCGGAGCACGCGCCATGGACGCTCTGACGCGAGGCTCAGATTCTCGCCAGAATCCTGCTGTGCTGCTCGCGGTCTGTTGGCACCATGCGACGGGCGGGCGGGGGCTGAAAGATATGGTGGTGCTGCCCTACCGTGATCGATTGGAGCTATTCTCGCGCTACTTGCAGCAGCTCGTGATGGAGTCGTTGGGCAAGGAGTTCGACCGAGCAGGCCATCGCGTTCATCAAGGCATCGCGGTGTATGGCAACAAGGGCTCGACGGATCAGCATGCCTATGTCCAGCAGCTGCGCGACGGTGTCGATAACTTCTTCGTCACATTTATCGAAGCGCTGGTGGACCATCAGCCGCATGTCCGCGCTCCTGAGGTCTTTGTCGAGGACCAGGTGACCGCAGGCGACTATCTGCTGGGGTTCATGCTGGGCACTAAGCAGGCTCTCGCCGAAAAAGGGCGGCGCAGTCTGACGATCACCGTGATGGAATGCTCGGCCGTGTCCTTGGGGGCACTGATTGCGCTCTACGAGCGAGCCGTTGGGATCTATGCCGAGCTGGTGAATATCAACGCCTATCACCAGCCGGGCGTAGAGGCCGGCAAAAGAGCGGCGGCGGCCGTGCTGCGGCTGCAGGGAGCGCTTCTATCGGCGCTCGGTGAGCAAGCCAAGTCCGCCAAAGACCTGGCGCACGAGATCGGTCTTGCGAGCGACGAGGAGTCACACACGGCTTGGAAGATCCTGGAACACCTGGCCGCGAACAATCGCGTCATACGAGAGCGCGACGCAGGGGAGTCGCCCCTTTTGGCTCGCTATCGTCGAATCTAGCTCGGTGCTGCATGGCCTGCCGGGTGGACGAGTCGAGGGGAGATCCGCACGCGGCCAGCTGACCTAGTCGTCCATCAGCGCTTCCAGGCACTGCTGCACTTCGTTGCTGTGCCAAATCTCGCGGTCGCTGATGACGTAGTACCGAATGACGCCGTCGGCGTCGATGATGAACGTCTCGGGGAACTTCTCGGTACCGAAGCGCGGCGGCTGCGACTTGTCCTTGTCGAGCAGCACCGTCATCGTCGAGCCTTCCGGGAAGAAGTTCCGCACCAGATCCCAGTTCTCGTCGACGCTAACGCCCAGCATGGAAAACGGCTTGCCCTGCATACGCTTGGCGAGCTTTTCCAAGGACGGCATCTCGACGACACAGGTGTTGCACCACGTTGCCCAGAAGTTCAGCAGCACGACACGCCCGCGCAGGCTGGACAGCGACACCATCTGTCCGTCATGGGTCGGCAGCGAAAAGTCAGGGGCGCGGGCCGGCAGCTTGCCGAACATCGGGTTAAAGGGCGCTGGCTTCAGCACCTGACAGGGCGCTTCGCGAGTGCGGCGGACGCCTTCGCGGCCGCGGTCGATGGCATCGGGCAGGCTCAGCGCGAAGTGAACCGCGAGCCCTATAGAAACGGCTGCGGCGATGCCGTACGCAAGGTTCTTAGAAGGAACGGGCATGGCGACGGGCATGGCTTACCGGCTCACGCTGCGCAGGTGTTCGCGGACGGCGTCTTCGGCGAAGGTTAGCTCGGCTACCTCGCGGCCGTTGATGCGCAAGACCGGCACGCGATACGTGTAGTAAAGCTGCAAGCTGGGATCGCTGTCGACGTCGAGGACTTGGTACTCAAAGGGCTGCTCAGCACGGATGCGCTCAAGCACTTTTTGCGCTTCGTCGCACAAGTGACAGCGACGGCGGGAAATCAGCTCGATCTGCGGCGCGACAGCCATGGCGTCACGATATCACGATCCAGTGCGCGACGGTCCGTTTGCGCGTCTCGGAACCAAGGGGAACTCAGTGCAGGATGCGTTCAACGAAGCGAGTGTCCAGGCGAGCTCGCAGGAAGTCTTCGTGGTCGACCAAGCGACGGTGGAAGTCAACGTTGGTCTTGATGCCTTCGACGACACATTCGCCTAGCGCCCGTCGCAGTCGCGCCACGGCTGTGGCGCGATCCTCGCCATAGACGATCAGCTTGGCCAGCAGCGAGTCGTAGTTCGGCGGCACGACGTAGCCCTGATAGATATGCGTGTCGAGGCGAACACCAAGACCGCCCGGTAGGTGAAGGGCGGTGATGCGGCCGGGGCTGGGTGCGAACGTGACGGGATCCTCGGCGTTGATGCGCACCTCGATGGCGTGGCCCTGTGGGTTCATGCGCTGACGCAGGTACTCGACGGGCAGCGGCTCGCCTTGGGCCAAGAGGATCTGCTGGCGTACGAGATCGACGCCCGAGACCATCTCGGTAACCGTGTGCTCGACTTGGATGCGCGGGTTCATTTCCATGAAATAAAACCGCGGCGTCCCGTCGGCTTGACGCTCAAAGAGGAATTCACATGTGCCGACACTGCGATACGACACCGACGAAATAGCCTTGGCTACCATATCGAGAAGCGCTGCGCGTTCGGCCGGGCTCAGCGCTGGGGACGGCGCCTCTTCAACGAGCTTCTGATGACGGCGCTGGATCGAACACTCGCGTTCACCGAGTGCGATCACGGTACCCTGTCCGTCGCCGATGACCTGCACTTCGATATGGCGCGGCGCATCGACATAGCGTTCGATAAACACCCCGTCGTTGCCGAAGCCAGCCAGCGCCTCGGCACGCGCGGTGTGAAGCTGGGTCAGCAAGCGGTCGCGATCGTGGACGATCTTCATGCCGCGGCCGCCGCCACCTGCCGTCGCTTTGATAATCACGGGCAGGCCTATCTGTTCGACGGCGGCCAGCGCTTCTTCATCGCTGCGCAGGATCCCGGTGCCAGGCAACACCGGCAGGCCATAGGTAGCCATCGTCGTACGCGCTTCGACCTTGTCGCCCATCAGGCGCATGTGCTCAGGTCGCGGGCCGATAAAGACCAGGCCGGCGCGCTCACAGACTTCGGCGAAGCCGGCATTTTCCGACAGCAGACCATAGCCCGGATGAATCGCGTCAGCGCCTGTGATCTCCGCCGCGCTGATGATGGCCGGGATGTGTAGATACGACTGCTTGGCCGCAGGCGGTCCGATGCAGACGCTCTCGTCCGCGAACTTGACGTGCAGCGCGGACTCATCGGCGGTGGAATGCACAGCGACGGTGCGCAGCCCAAGCTCGCGAGCGGCCCGAATGACGCGGAGGGCGATCTCTCCACGGTTGGCGATGAGGATCTTTTTGAAGCGCTGCATGCTCGACGAAGGGCCGGGGCCGCTAGCCTTTTTGGATGTGGAACAGGGGCTGGCCGAACTCAACCGGGCGCCCATTGTCGGCGAGGATGGCGACGATGACGCCATCCACTTCCGATTCCAGCTCGTTCATCAGCTTCATGGCTTCGATGATGCACAGCGTCTGCCCCTTGCGGACGCGCTGCCCCACTTCGGCGAAGGACGCTGCATCGGGGCTTGGCGAGCGATAGAACGTCCCCACAAGCGGCGCTGTGATGACATGCACATTCGTCGTCGTGGGTGCTGCCGGTGTCGCGGGGGCTGCTGCTGGCGCAGGCAGTGACGGCGCCGCCGCCTGAACAGCAGGAAGCATCGCCGGAGCCGCGACCACACCGCCTGCACGCGCCAAGCGAACGCGGGCGCCCGACTGACGCGAAAGCTCTAGCTCGGCCAGCGAGAAATCTTGCATCAGCTGCGCGAGAGCGCGCAGATCTTCGACGGCAAAGTCCTCTCTGCTCGCGACAGAGGCTGGACTGGCTGCAGCGGCTTGGCTGCAGGGATCGGACGGGTTCGGAGCGAGGTCCGGGCTCTTGGAAGGCTGCTCAGACTTCATAGGACGGGCACTGTGCCATGCCTTTCCCGCACATATCAAGCGCGGTAAGCGCGTCCGATGCCACCCACAACGCAGCGACCCCGTGGATGCGATCATCCGACGACTGCACAGAGCGGCACAGTGCATTGACGGAAGGGGCGACCGCGCGCCACACTGCGCCTATGGCGAATGACATGCCTCCCCGTCGTTACGAGACCCTGTCGGGCATCCCGCTGAAAGTGGCGTATGGCCCAAGCGATGTCCGTCCGTATGCCGAGATCGGCGATCCCGGTCAGTTCCCGTACACCCGCGGCGTCCACGACAACATGTACCGCGGCAAGCTCTGGACGATGCGCATGTTCGCGGGCTATGGCTCGCCCGAGGACACCAACCAGCGCTTCCACTTTTTGCTCAAGGCCGGACAGACCGGTCTGTCGACGGCGTTCGATATGCCGACGCTGATGGGCTACGACCCCGATCACGCGCGCTCGCTGGGAGAAGTCGGACGCGAAGGGGTCAGCGTCGCCAGCCTGGAAGACATGGAGCGCCTGTTTCAGGGCATTCCGCTTTCGGATGTCACGACCTCAATGACCATCAACGCGCCTGCGATCTTTCTGCTGTCGGCGTACATCGCCGTCGGTGAAAAGCAGGGCGTTGGGCCGAATCGACTGCGCGGCACGCTGCAGAACGACATGCTCAAGGAATATATCGCGCAAAAAGAGTGGATCACGCCGATCCGCCCGTCGATGCGCATCATCCGCGACATGCTCGTGTACTGCACCAAAGAGATGCCGCTTTGGAACACGGTCAGCATCAGCGGCTATCACATTCGTGAGGCTGGCGCGACAGCGGTGCAAGAGCTGGCATTTACGCTGGCCGACGGTATTGGCTATGTCCAGCTGGGTGTCGAAGCGGGACTGGATGTCGACCAGTTTGCGCCGCGCTTGAGCTTCTTTTTCGACGTTCACAACGACTTCTTCGAGGAAGTCGCCAAGTTTCGTGCTGCGCGTCGCATCTGGGCCCGCGTCATGCGCGAGCGCTTCGGGGCCAAGAATCCGCGCTCGTGGATCCTGCGCACGCATGCCCAGACGGCGGGTGTCTCGCTGACGGCGCAGCAGCCGCTGAACAACGTGGTGCGTGTGACAATGCAGGCGCTGGCGGCGGTCCTTGGGGGCACGCAGTCGCTGCATACCAACTCGTACGACGAAACCTTTGCTCTGCCGACGGAAGATGCAGTGACCTTGGCGCTGCGCACGCAGCAGATCATTGCTGAAGAATCAGGCGTGGCCGCAGTGGCGGATCCGCTGGGCGGCAGCTATTTCGTCGAAAAGCTGACAGACGAGATGGAAGCGCGAGCCATGGCGTACATCCACAAGATCGACGAGCTGGGCGGCATCGTGCGCGCCATCGAAGAGGGCTATCCGCAGCGCGAGATCGCGCAGTCGGCCTATGACTTTCAGCGCGCCGTCGATTCTGGCGAGCGCACGATCATCGGCATCAACAAGTACAAGACGGACGGCTCTAGCCGCATCCCGACGTTGAAGATCGATTCGCGCGTGGAGAGCCTGCAGATCGAGCGCACAAAGACCCTCAAAAAAGAGCGCGATGTACACGCGGCCAAGGTTGCGCTCGACGAGGTGCGGCGTGCAGCGCGCGGCCATGATCCGCAGCGTGACAACTTGATGGTGGCGGTGCTCGATGCGGTGCGATGTCGCGTCACACTCGGCGAAGTCAGCGATGTCTTCCGCGAGGTCTTTGGCGAGCACCGCGACCCGGCTTATCTATAGGCCGCGTGCGTGCCGACGTATTGAATGTCTCAGTCCACCACTTCGGATTCCTTCAGCGTTTCGATGAGCACACCGCCCTTGTCTATGCCGCCGTCGCTGCTTTCGTCCGTGGCTTCACTGCAAGTTTCGCGGCCGGCACCTGATTTTTCGACGCAGGCTCTGGTTGGCCGCGACATCCAAACGGTGCGCTTGCAAGACTTTCGCGGTAGCTGGGTCTTGCTTCTGTTCTATCCACTCGACTTCACGTTCGTCTGCCCGACCGAGCTTGTCGCGCTAAACGAGCACCACGACGACTTCGCGTCGCGAAGCTGTCAGGTCTTGGCCTGCAGCACCGACAGTGTGTACTGCCACTTGGGCTGGGTGAAGTCCGACGAGCGCTTGGCGGCGCTGCGCTATCCCTTGCTGTCTGATCTGACCAAAGAGATCGCGCTGCGCTACGGCGTGCTTCTGCCCGAGCTTGGGGTCGCGCTGCGCGGCACATTTCTGATCGATGATCGCGGGGTCCTGCGCTGGCAGAGCGTCCACGATCTGAACGCCGGGCGTAGCGTGCCTGAGATGCTGCGCGTCCTGGACGCACTGCAGACGGGCAAGCCCTGTCCCTGCGACTGGCAAGCCGGGCAGCCAACTCTGCAGACGGACTAGACGACCCACAGACTTCAGCAAGGAAGCGAAGCGATGACCGATCCAAAGAACCCTCCTGTCGACGTTGACTCGGAAACCAGCGCAGTGTGGCAGGGCTGCGTGCCCGTTCCGGGGACCCCCGATGGCTTCACCATGCGTGGCACCTATCCACAGAACCCCGCGGGTGTCGAGGTCATGCTAGAGCGCTGGGAAGCGGGCACGGCCGAGCCAGCGCACTTTCATCCCGGTGATGACATGACCGTGGTTGTCGAAGGCAAGATGATCGTGCAGTTCTATCGTAAAGAGGCGGATGCGCTTGTGCCCGACGGCGAGCCGCTGGTCTTGAGCCAGGGGCAGGCGGGCTATATTCGTGCCGGCCGCATCCACGATGCTCGCTATGTCGAGCGCTGCAAGCTGGTCTATGTCCACGACCGCGCGTTTGGCTTCCACGCCGCTTCCTGAAACAGCCCGCACCCCCCACATCGCATCGCTTCACAACAAGAACGAAATTGCACATTTGTTGCGCGGTCTCGGCCGCGGACAGTGATACGTCTGCGGCATGCAGAAGACCTCACGTTCAAGGATTGGGTTGTTTGGCTGTGTGCTTGTTTTTCTGGCGGCATCGTGTGAACCGCCCGAGTACGAGTCGTCGCTTCCCGAAGGAGATGCACCGACGGTTGGTAGCGCGGCAGCACTGCGCACAGAGAGCGAGACCGCCGAAGCGATCGGTGGACCTGGCGAAGACGCGGTATGGGTCAGCAGCGAAGCCGGGCTTGACGCGTCGGCAGGCAAGCTGCGCGTCACGATGGTCGATGTTGGTCAAGGCGACGGATTTCTCATCGAGTTTCCCAACGGCAAAGTGATGGCTCTGGATGGGGGGCCCAGCAGCAGCAAGTTCGCCAACTATCTGAGCAGTCGCGGCATCACGCAGATCGACTATGCGGTGCTTTCGCACGGGCACAACGATCACTACACGGGACTCACGCCGGTTCTATCGCTTTTGCCCAGCGACTGCGTCGCGCGCGTCTTTGACCCTGGGCTGAACCGTCGCGACGTGGCCGGCTACAACAGCTTTCGCGGCGCTGCCGGCTGCAACTATCAAGCGATCCGCATCGGAGCCAGCCTGCTTATCGACCCAGCCATCGAAGTCAGCGTTCTTGCGGCGAGCAGTCGACGTGTCGGATCCAGCGACGACTCGCACGGAGTCAACAACACCTCGGTGATCCTGCGAGTTCGCTATGGTCGCTTTTCGATCCTGTTCCAAGGCGACGCCGAGACCGAAGCCGAGCGACTGACGTACGACGCCAGCCGTTCGTTTTTGCGCAGTACGGTTCTCAAAGCCGGACATCACGGAAGCTGCACGTCCAGCGCCGACACCTATCTTTCCACCGTCGCTCCGCAGTACGTGCTGATCAGCGTCAGCGAGACGAACAGCTATGGCATGCCGCACTGTCAGACGATGGCCAAGTTCAAGCGCCGCAGCGGTCTGCGCTGGGCTCGCACCGATGAAAATGGCACCACGCGCCTGGTCAGCGATGGCAGCCGCTACACCGTGATTCGATCCAAAGGACGCGAAAGCGAGGATAGCTGTCCGCGCGACTGCGCATCGCCGCAAGACTTCTAGGCTCGCCAAGCAGCCGAAGCGATCAGTTTCTTGGCTGTGATGCGTGGGGTCGTCGATACTGCGAGGCATGCCTCGGCAGCCCATGACTCTTCCGTTTACGCCGCAGCAACAGCGCGTCTTCTTTTTCATCTGCCTGGGGTTGTGCTGCGTCGTGGTCGCTCCACTCTGGCGTCCGATCTGCGTCGGTCTGATCTTGGGCTATTTCAGCGAAGATCTTGTCGAGCGGGTCGCCGTTCGACTGAAGGCAGCGCGGCGTGGGCGCATGATCATTTCGGCGCTGTTCATCGCGGTGGTGCTGCTGGCCGTGCTGCTGCCTGTTGGCTTTGTGATGTATCAGGCTGTGCATGAGCTTTTGCAGTGGCTGAGCACCGACCTGTTCGTCACCGCACCTGGGCAAGAGAGCTGGTTTTCACAGACGACAGGCTCGATCAATCGCTGGGTCAGCGAGCGCCTGGCAAGCTGGGGTCTGCCGCTTTCGGCGAGCATGGTGACTGCGATTGGGCAGCGACTGCGCGAGGCCAGCGTGCCGCTTCTGCAGTCGCTGATAAGTGGTGTACGAGGCATGGCCGCATCTACGCCGCGAGCAATTCTTTACACGCTGGTTACGGTGGTGGCGTGGTGGCTGGCGGCGCTGGATGGGCCGCGCTTGCGCGAGACCGCGCTGCCCCTTTTGGTTCCATGGGAGACGCCGCGCCGCGTGTTTGGGCAGGCCACGCGGGCCGTGCTGCGCGGGCTCATCGTCGCAAACATCGCGGTGGCTGCGGTGCAAGCGGCGCTGTGTACGCTGGGTCTTCTGCTCGCCGGTATCCCGCGCGCGGTGTCGCTGGGCGTGATGTGCTTCTTTCTCGCCTTTGTTCCAGTGGTGGGAACAGGGCTCGTCACCGTCGGTGCAGCCTTGTACCTGCTTTCGCAAGGGCGCATCGGCGCCGGGCTTGCCATGCTGGCCTTGGCCGTAGTCGCAGGAACCATTGACAACCTGCTTCGCCCCTTCTTTCTGCGCGGCCAAGTCGAGCTGCCGGTCGCCTGGATCTTCCTTTCCATCGTCGGAGGCCTCGTCGGCTTGGGCTTGGCGGGCGTCATCCTGGGTCCGATCGTCGCGTATGCATGCCGCGAAGCCTTCTTGCTGCTGACCGAGGAACCTGCGCCGCCGGGCGAGGCGCACGATCTGGGGCCGCCGGCTGCTTGACCCCTGGCGCGGTCGCGTACGCGAAGCCTCTCTGCGACGCTGTCACACACACTCGCGTGGCGGTCGGCTCGATATAATCAGCGGCAATGCAACGGGGGGCCGATGCGGGCATGGGGCGTGGCTCACGGCGTAGCGCAGGGCCAAGCCGGATCGCGGGCCGCATGGCCTGGCCTACGTTCTGCGTGTGTCTGTTTCTTTTCGTCGCTGCTCACATCGCGCAGGCTGTCGAGTCCGCGGCCGAGTCGTCGCGAGCACACGGCGATGAGCCGCCCCCTGCAGTCCTGTACGTGGCCAGCGCCGCCGTCGACTA
>CAZKOY010000090.1:20245-21662 GCA_964554495.1 uncultured Myxococcales bacterium | reverse complement strand
AGGGGACCAAGGGCCCGATCACGCTGAAGATCAAGTTCAAGAGTGGCAGCCTCGAACAGTTTATCGAGCGCTACTCAGTGGACGTCAGCCGGGGCGGCATTTTCATCCGCACGAAAGACCCGCTAGCCGTCGGCACAGCGCTGAAATTTGAGTTTCAGCTGCAAGACGGCTCGCCGCTCTTGAGCGGCGATGGCACGGTTGTGTGGAATCGGGCGAACGATCCAGCCCGTCAAAGCGTCGCGCCGGGCATGGGCGTTCGCTTTGACAAGCTGACTCCCGATAGCGAGCGGGTGCTGAGTCGGATCTTGGCCGAAAAAGATCGGCGGGGCGACGCCCAGAAAGGCTCGCGCTTCGACGATGGCGTCCGCGCCCAGGGCGGCGATGCCGGAGAAGCGCCGGCCCCTGCCCCCAGTCAAGAGACGCCGAAGGGCAACATGTTCGGCGACGAGCCGACGCGCGCCATGGCCGCCGATCAGGTCAACCGCCTGGCCGAGTCGATCAAGGCCGGAGCTCTTGATGAGGATCAGCCGACGCGACGGGGCTCGATCGCCGACTTCTCGGATGAGGTCCGCAAGTTCGCTGGCGCCAGCAGCGAAGGCAGTGGCTCGCTTCCAGCGATCCCTTCTTCCTCGATTCCCGCGGGTCAGAAGCTGCCGGCCATGCAGCCGATGCAGGCGATCAAAAAGCCAGATGGCTTGCGCAGCACGCTGCTCGGCCAGGGCTTCGGACTGGGGCCTTCGGCAGGAGGGTTGGTCAATCCGGCCGCTGCTCTGCCGACTTCCGGGCCCGGCCGCGAGCCGTCTAGCTCGGGCATCAAGGCCGCTCAGATCCCGATCCCGGAATCCGCGGTGACGCCGGTCAAGGCTGCCGACGCAGCGCAAGTCGCCGAGAGCCAGCGAACCCCGACGGGTGAACCCGACCCGGTGCCCGTGCAGGCCAAGCCAAGCCTGTCAGCGCCGAGCCCTTCCTCATCGCCCATGGCGCCAGAGCCGGTGCCCGCTTCTGCGATGGGCTCTGCCGAACGGCCCGCCGCTTCACACAGCGACGGTCCGGGGCTTCACGTCAGTACGCCGGCTCACATGGCGAGTCCGGTTCCCGCAGCACCGATCTCGCAGCCGCCCACGCCCGCCAGCACACCAGCACCGCAGCCTGTCGCAGATGCGGCTCCGACGGGCACAAGCAGCGGAGCCCCCAAGGGCCTGCTCATCGGTGCCGCCATCCTGCTGCTGTTGGTCGCGGTAGCTGGCTACTTTGTGCTGCAGGGACAAAAGCCCATTGCGACGCCCCCCCCCCCAACGCCGACTCCGCCGATTGTCAACACGCCGCCACCGCAGCCGCTGCAGCCGCCGGTCTTGATCCCGGAAAAGCCCAGCACTCAAGCGGGCACCGATGCGACCAAGCCAGCCGGCGATGCGAC
>CAZKOY010000090.1:0-20145 GCA_964554495.1 uncultured Myxococcales bacterium | reverse complement strand
GAAACAAAACCAGAAACAAAACCAGAAACAAAAACGGAAACAAAAACCGACGAGCCGGCGAAAGCGCCAGAGCCCAAGCAGGCTCCGGCTGACGAAGCCGCCAAGCCGGCTGCTCCATAGGTTTTTCGCTCTGGGCATCACGCCCGACTCCAGCCTGCGCCACCATCCCGCTCCGCTGCCAGCTTCGCCATCCAATTCAGCTCAGCGAGCACGCTGCCCAGCAAATCTTCCAGCGAATCTTCCAGGCCAACTTCTTGGCGCGACAAACCGGAAACACCGCGCTCAAACACGGGCCTGCGCGTCGCAGCTAAGTCCGCGCAGCGCTGCGGATTTTCTGGAAAGAAACCGCTGCGTAACACGCGAATCTATGCGATGATGACACCATGCAGATTAGCTCGTCCGCTTCGCTGGACGTGCTCTGTGAGCGGCTCTTGCGATCAGCCGTTGCACGCAAGGTGCTGATTTGCACCTTAGATGGCTGCGTCGTGGCCCACGCTGGCGATCGAAATATCCTCGCTGGCGTGACCTCGACGGAGTTCACAGAGCTTACCGCCGAGATGCTTATCGAGACACAGCAAGCGAGCCACCTTGCCGTTCCCGTTGAGGACCGCTTCGCAAAAGTGGGGCGCATGCAGGTCTGTGCTGCTCCGCTTGGGCACCAAGCCCTGCTGCTCGTTCTGTACGATGAACGCAGCGATGCCAATCTGGTACGCATCCGCGTGCGCCGCGCTCGTCCACAGATGCTGCGCGTGCTGAGCAGTGGCGAACACTCGCCCTCGGTCTGCTAGCGGTACGTGCGTCGAGCCGCTTGCCATCGAGGGCTCTGCCCGAGTAAGCCTATCGTATGATCGCGATGTGGCGCCCTGCGGCAATGGCCGCGCTTTCGGCTCTAGGCCTGGGCAGCTCTGTCTATCTCACGTCCATTCATCTGACCCACCTGCGCACCGGGGCAGCGAGCGTCTGCAACCTAGGCAGCCAGCTCAACTGCGACCTCGTGAACACCAGCTCGTGGTCCGAGCTACTTGGCGTGCCGGTCTCGCACATCGGCTCGATGTTCTATTTGGTGTTGATCCTTCTGTCTCTGCTCGGAGCAGCCAAAGAGGATCTGCGCATGCGGCTGCAGCCGTATTTGTTGTTGCTCATCATCGCGGCCAACGGCTTTTCGCTGTTCATGGCCAGCATCTCGCTGTTCGTCTTGCACACCTTCTGCCTGTTCTGCATCTCGCTTTACATCATCAACGCGCTGCTCTTGGGCGTGGTGCTGCCGCAGTCAGTGACGATGCTGCGCACCCTGCCACAACACGTCGGTGACGACCTGCGTGGCTTGCGGCGCCCGGCGCCACTTCTGCTGATGATCGCTGGGCTTTTTGGCGGCATTGCCTCGTCGTGGGTGCTGCGCACCGCGGGGCACGAAGCGCATCGCCTGGCGGAAGAACGCACGCAACCCGTCGCAGCCAGTCCAGGACAACCGCCGCCCCGGATCGAGCGCATCGATCTGACCGATGCGACGGCCCCTAGCGTGGGGCCCAGCGAGGCGCCGGTCACGATCGTCGAGATCAGCGATTTTGAATGCCCGTACTGTCAAAAAGCAGCGCAGACCCTGGCCGAGCTACGTCGTCAATACCCCAATCAGCTGCGCTTGGTCTTCCGTCATTTCCCGCTCGATCAAAGCTGCAACTCGCTGCTCAAGCGGCAGATTCATCCCAACGCGTGTGCCGCGGCTCGGGCTGCCTTCTGCGCTGGGGAACAGGGCCAGTTCTGGGCCTACGCCGAGAAGCTGTTTGATGGCGCAACCGAGCCTGAAGATCTCGATGCCCACATGCGTGCGCTGAACCTCAACGAGCCACAATTCCGTCGCTGTCTTGCCGATCCAGCCACCGTTTCACGCATTGCCAAGGACATCGAGCAGTGCGCCAAAGCGGGTGTTGCGGGCGTGCCGGTTCTGCTGATCAACGGCCGCAAGCTGACGGGCGCGCAGCCCATCGAAACCTTCCGCGCACTGATCGAGGAAGAGCTAGCCGTCGCTCGCAAGAAAGTCCGCTAGATCCTTCGGCAAAGGACTCTCAGCGGTGACGGGCTCGCCGGTTATGGGATGAGGAAAGACCAGCCCGGCTGCGTGCAGTGCGTGACGCGGTAGCTCAAGACCTAGCTCCTCCTCGGCGGTACAAGCTGGAGCGGCCGTCTCTGGCAAGCGCTCCGCGTGGGACTCGACGTCGTCTTCATCCGGCAAAACGCGCCCTGCCTCTGCGTCAAGCCCCGCATCGGTCTGCGGAGCTGCGCCCACGCGCTCGTCGGACTCACCATCGCTTTCACTTTCGAACTCTGCGATGCCGCCACCGCGTGCGATCCAGCGCAGAAAGACCGTCTCGTCTGGATACAGCTTGTCACCGACGATAGGGTGGCCGATGGCGTCCAGATGAACGCGGATCTGGTGCTGACGCCCGGTAAACGGTCGGCACTCAAGCAGCGAATAGCGCCGACTGCGTACCAGCACTTGCACGTCGGTGCGCGAGGGCAAGCCACCCTCTTCCAGCGAGCGCACGGCCATGCGCACACGGACCAAGCTGCCGGCCGGGCCGATTGGTTGTTCGAGGACAACATGATCCTGCACCGGGTGGCCGTGCGCTATAGCCAGGTAGCGCTTTCGAATCAGCCGCTTTTGAAACGCGGTCTTCAGCACCGATGCCGCTTGCGCCGTGCGCGCCACCAGCAGTAGGCCCGAGGTCTCACGATCTAGGCGGTGTGCGACCTGCAGAGACTCGCCGGGAAAGCGCTCGCGCATCACCGCCGTCAGCGTGGAAAAGTGATAGCGCCCCGTCGGATGAATGGGCAGCCCGGCGGGCTTGTCGATGACGTAAAAGCTGGGATCGGCCAAGACCACCTGGAACTCGCGCGGCACGTCGGGCTCGGGTGGGGCCGGTCGACGAAACGACACCAGCTGACCAGAAAACACGCGCATTCCCGAGCGCGCCACGCGCCCATCGACATCGCAGTCCCCCTCGATCACTCGCTGGATGCGACTGCGCGACAAGCGGCGGATGCGCTTCTGCAAGAAGCGATCGAGTCGCCAGCCGTGGCACTCGTTTTCGACGACGAAGCGCTGCTCGATGATACTGGGACGAGTCGCTGCAGCATGGCACGCGACCGCGGTAGGCGATTCGGCGGATGCGCTCTCGGCGCTGAAAATCGGCGATGGGCTCTGTGCTTGGCTCACGATTGCTGACACCTGCGACGCAGGTTCTTGTTATAACCGCGCGACGGTCGCTCTTCGCGGCCAATCTATTCGCATGAGCCGCTCACCCAAACTTTCTGGAAAAGAGCCAAGCTGGCTGCGCTCGCTGTGGCCGAGCCCACACGAGCAGCTAATCGCTCGTCGGTATCTGATCCGCTATCGCCAAAGCCGCTTTCTCAACTGGTTCGCCGCGTTCAGCGTACTCGTCACGCTTGCGATCGAGGCGTACTACTTCCTTTTGCCAGGGCAAAAGACGTTCCTCTTGGGCATGGTCGCTCTCATCGCGCCCTTGTGCAGCATCATCGCCGCGCTGCTGACAGTGCTCTCGGTGTTTAGCACCGTGGCGGTGGTCGGCGTCGTCTTGGGGGTGGCGGCGCTGACCGTGGTCATGGCCGTCACATCGGGCTTCCAGGGCGAGATCCGCAATCGCGTGATCGGCCTCAACGCCCACGTGCTGATCTTGAAATACGGTCTCGACTTCCAGGACTACGACGAGACCATGAAGAAGCTTCTGGATCAGCCGGAAGTAAAGGCCGCGTCGCCCTTCGTCTATCACGAGATGCTGCTGGCCAAAGACGGCTTCCGCACAGCGGGTGTCTTGGTCAAAGGCATCGACATCAAGCGGGCCTCTGCGGTGCTGGACATGCAGCGCTGGTTATTGCCGGGGCCCGACGGAAAACCACTGTCCTTGGCCGCACTGTCGCTGGATCAGTCGCCCCGCGAGGGCGGCCCGCCCCTGCCCGGCCTGCTCGTCGGTCGCGAGCTAGCGCGTCGGCTCAAGCTTCAGGCAGGCGAGCGCGTGCGCTTGGTGTCGCCGCTCGTCGGACTGGACTGGACTGGCGAGGGAACCCCGGCCCGCCGCTCGGAGGATCCACCGCGTGTACAAGAGTTTCGCATCGCCGGCATCTTCAGTGCTGGCTTCGACGAGTACGATCGCCGGCTGCTCATGGTCACGCTGCCCAAAGCGCAAGAGCTTGTGGGCCTGGGCAACACCGTCACCGGCATCGAGCTTCGCCTGCGCGATCAGCACGTCGACGCCGCCCGCCCCATCGGCGACAAGCTGGTGCAGTTCCTGGGCGGACCGCCGTTCCGCAGCGTCGATTGGGAAGAGCTAAACCACAACTTGTTTACCGCGCTTCGCCTGCAGAAAGCCGTCCTGACCTTGGTCTTGTTTCTCATCATCTTGGTCGCGGCGTGCAACATCGTGGCGTCGCTGACCCTGCTGGTCGTCGAAAAGACGCGCGAAGTGGCCATCTTGCGCGCCATGGGCATGTCGGCGCCATCGGTGGCTTCCGTCTTCCGCACCGCCGGCATGGGTATCGGCGTGCTTGGCACCTCGCTGGGCTTGGTCATGGGGCTTTTGACCTGCGCCTTGGTGCGCCGCCTTGGCTATTTGCTGGATGCCAAGGTCTATATGATCGACCACTTACCGACGGATGTCTCGTCTTTCGAGGTGGCGTTCATCGGCGGCATGACCCTGCTCATCTGCCTGCTTTCGACGCTGTACCCGGCTCTGCGCGCGGCCCGGCTGCGCCCCGCGGACGGCCTGCGCATGGACTAGCCGCGGCGCCGCAGCCACCCCACCTTCTGCCGTCGCAACGGCTGGTGCGGGGGCGTTTTCTGCTCCCTCGGTTCGCTGCAAGAGCAGTGCAAGTACCTCGCGATCCGAAAGAGCGATGTGGCCCACGGCCGAGCGGCGCCCTTCCTCGATCAGCACCTGCCGAAACGCCTGCACCGTCGAGCGCAGAAGCGCCGATGGCGGGGCAGCCACCGAGCCAGCTAGGAACAGCACGGCTTCATCGCGCACCTGCTGCGGAATCGTCAGCTTGCGCGGCTTCTTGCGCTGCCCATCGTCCGAGCTAGACCCCGAGGAGTCACCCGAGCTGCCTTCTGAAGACTGGTTCGAGGAGTTCGACCCGTTGGAGTTCGACCCATCAGACGACTGGCTGGAAGCGCGCGACAGATCGGGGCCGCTTACCTTCAGGCTCAGGCTCGACGACTCAAACGTCGCCGCGGCCATGCCGGCGCCCCCCCCCAAGGCGATGCCTGCTGTCGACAGCTCTGCGACGAGCATCAGCCCTACCACGATGCGAACACTTGGTGCCTTATTCATCTCATTCCTCCGCGCGCATGGATCTCGGCTGCGTCCCGCCGCGTGGCCGGCAAAGGCCCAAGGGAACGCAGGCTCAGCGACGCGCTTGCTGATCTGCGCTGCGCCACACTGGCCGCAAGCACGTGTTCCGCCAGCCAGCGTCGGTTGTCTTGCGTCGACTGCCACTCAGCTAGCTCACTCGAAGAGCTTGCCCGCAGAATCCGCTGCGCTTCCTGCCACAGCAGCCGATAGGCTGCATCACGCTCGACATCCGGCGGCCGACGCACTTCCGACGGAAACGGAATGCCATAGCCAGACACTGTAAGCAGCCAAGGAAGCTCGATCCCAAGCCGCGGCAGCAGCACACGCAAGCGACTGAGCGAGGCCGGCATGGCATCCAGGTTGTGCAGAACGAAGCGCGCAAAGATGCGCTCTAAGTCGGCGAAGCGCTTCCCCAGGATCAGTCCTTCCAGCGCAAAGGCCTGCGCGCTGAGCGGCAAGCCCTGCTCGACTGGCAGCGCCAAAAGCGACTGCAGCCACTGTCTTCGCTGGGTTGCTTGCGAGTTCAAAAGATAGGCCTGCAGCGTACGCGGAGCCGCTTCCGGCAGGTGTGCCTGAAGCCCTTCGTAGGCGCTCAGATATCGACTGCTCAGCGACGGGAAGTACAGTCCCATTCGCTCTTTTTCGCGCAAGCCCGCAGGCCCGCTCGGAAGCGGCGGCAGATCGACCAAGCCTGCTTGCAGCAAGGCATCACGCAGCCCCGCCGGAGTCATGCGCGAGATACGCTGCAGCGCCGGGTTTGCGCTCGCGCTCTTCAGCAAGCTCAGCGCTTCGCTTGCGCAGTTGTTGCTGAGAAAAAAGTAGCGACCTTCGTAGCTCCAATAGATCTCTAGAGCACGGCGCACAAGCTGCTGTAGTTCGTCGCGATCGAGGCGCAGCGGAAAGCTCTCAAGGCCGCGTAGCTCGCGCTCGGTGTACTCGATCAAGACATCGGGCAGCGACTTGACGAAGAGCTGCGACACATAGCCACCGAACAGGCCTTTCCATGCCGAGATCTGCAGGTCGGCCTGCAGGTTGGCGCCGAAACCGAGCACGACATGGTCCTGCACATCGTCCAGGCACTCTGGCCCTGGCGCTTGGCGTTCGGCGCTGCAGATCACCAAGCGAAACATGCCGTGACCGAAGCGACTCGCGATGCCCTCGCCACGCGCTGCCATCAGGTAGTGAACCTGATAGATGCGCTCGGGATCCAAGCGGTACGGCTCGCCGCGCGAATACACGGTGAAGTTGGGGGTACACGGCGCATGCGAAAACGGCCGATAGCGCAGCGCGGCCTCGAAGAATGCATAGCTCGCGGGCCGCCGGCAGCGATACTCGGGATCAAGCAGGAAGTACTCGGCGTTCACTGCCACGCTCTCAGCCAAGCTGACGCTTTCGTACGGATCGGGCGAGCGCAGGATGAGCTGATTGCGCGGCGCCATACGCCGAAACAGACCCTGTCGATCAAAGCGCTGCAGATGTTGATAGCGCGGATCGCGGCTCAAGCCGGCGCGTGCATCGTACAGGTGCATGACTTCATGCAGCAGCGTGGCCACGGCGAGCTGGTACAGCGATCGATGACCACAGGGATAACGCACCGCGGCCTTGGGCCCACGCGCGATGATCGCGCGAAACCCGCGATGCAGGCGGATGCGCGACGCTTGGGTGGGCGGGTCGCCGCGATCCAACTCGGCCAGTTCTTGCGGACGGCGCAGGCGCGTGCTGCGGGAATCGGTCACCCCATCGAATGATGGACAGTCCGGCACTGCGATCGATGGTTCGCGATACAGCGGCGGCTCGGGCGGCTCGGGGCGTAGATCGAACGAGACCAGCACAGCCTGCGGCAGCGCAGCTTGCACACGCGCAGGAACGCGGGGCTCGACCTCTCGCAAGAAGCGCTCAAGGACAGGCACCTCACCAGGGCTCAGGCCAACGACCGACAGGCGCAGACCAAAGCCAGCGCTCGCCGCAGCCGCCGGGGACAGCGCCGCCAAGAGCAGCACCAAGAGCAGGCTCGCCGACGCGCTGATGCCGCGCCACACCGCGTGTCACTTCACGATGTTGAGCAGGGCGCAGAAGCTGCCGAAGACCAAGCCCGCTGCCCCCAGCGTCGATTCACTTTCGCAGAGCTGAGCATGGGCTCGCTCGATCAGCTGACGCTGGCGCGGTGACAGATGACGACCAAACCACACAAGCAGCATGGTGTATCCGAAGCGTAGGCCGAGAAGGAACGAGGCCACGCCCGCCGCAAGGCTGCCGATATACACAACCGGCGCATAACGGATGAAGCTCAGGTACGCGACCATCTTGATGGTGCAGTAAAGACCACTTGCGACGGCCGCGATCCCCAAAAGGCCCGATAAGGGCGACAGCGCCTGCAGCCAAAAGCGCAAGCTCGGCAGGTGCTTGCCCAGCGAGCGTTCACAGGCCAACGCAGCGACGAGAAGAAGGACCACACTTCCCAGAAGTCCCATGCCCGCCATTATCACCGCAGCGGGACGGCGCTCGCAATCAGCAAACCGTGCCCGACGCATTGACAAAGATCGCTCGTCGCGTCGAGTATAAGAGTCAGCATGGCTGCACGCGCAGAGACGAAGGTCGCGCCCTCGCAGCGCCTGACTCTCAAAGAGATGGTGCGGGGCGCCAATACCACGGCACGGGCCGTTCGGTTCTATGAAGCGCAGAACCTCATTCGAGCGGCGGCCCGCTCGCCCGGCGGGCATCGCTGGTTCCACCGCAGCGAGCTTTCCCGGCTGCGCTTGGTGATCGATCTGCGCGAGTGCGGGCTGTCGATCGAAGAGATTCGCGCAGTCTTGTCGGCAAAGACCCAGGGGACTACACCGCAGGAATCGGCGCTGGCCGTGCAGAAGCTGTTGTCGACGCACCTGCAGGATCTGCAGCGCAAGGTCGCCATCTTGGAGCGGCTGGGTCGCGAATTCACCAGCGCACTTCACATCCTCGATCAGTGCGTACACTGCGAAGATCCCCGCGGCATGGATGCCTGTTCCAGCTGCGAGCTACCTCGCTTGAGTACAACCCCGGCAAGCTTCCAGCAGATCTGGATCCTGCCCACGACGCCCGAGACGACCGCTGCACCTGTCGCGAACAAGACACACAGCAGCGGCAAGTCCGGCGCCTAAGAAACAACCCACCAGATCTGAAACGTCCGCGCCGCTTGCGGCATCGACTAGCGTGAACCCTTGATCATCGCTCGACCCCAAAAGTTGACGCAGCGCCTCCAACCTCAGCTGGAGCGGCTGCCTATCTTTCCCCTGTATCGCGTACAGCTGTTCCCACGAGCGCTGCTGCCGCTTTACATCTTTGAGCCGCGCTATCGCGAGCTGACCGCCCACTGCCTGCAGGGCAGCGGCACCATGGCCATCGCATCGCTTCTGCCTGGCTTTCGCGAGGACTATCAAGGACGACCGCCCATTCGCCGCAAAGCCGGCGTCGGCCGCATCGTCGCGCATCGGCAAAATCCAGACGGGACGTACAACATCCTGCTGCTCGGCATGGCGCGCATCCGCATCGAAAAAGAGCTGCCGCCCATGGCCAGCTTCCGCGAAGTGCAAGCGCAGCAGCTCTTCGATCACTGGCCCACTCGGTACGACGCGCAGGAAGGTGCCCGGACGCTCACGGCGCTGGTGCAAAAGCTTGCCGCCCTGCTGCCAAAGGGCGGCGCTGCGCTCGGCGAGCTGACCAAGATGGCGCGCACACCGGGTGAGCTTTCGGACGTGCTCTCGGCCTCGCTCTTGACCGACACCAAGCTGCGCCTTCGCCTGCTGCACATGTGCGATGTGGCGCAGCGCATCGATCTGGTCTCGGACTCGCTAATGCGCCTGATCGGCGAGCTGCAGAGCACCCCGCCCTCCGAGCGCAACTGAGCCACGCCCGCGCTTTGGCTTGAGCAACGCGCGACTACAGGTACGAAAGAACGGCCTTCGTAAACTCCGCCGTGTTGGCCTGCCCACCCAGGTCGCGCGTCCGCGTGCGTGCATCCGCCATCGCGGTATACAGCGCGCGTCGCAAGCGCTCGGCAGCGCCGCCTTGGCCAAGGTGGTCCAGCATCATTGCAGCAGCGAGTGCCAGCGCCGACGGATTGGCGATGCCCTGCCCTGCGATATCAGGAGCCGAGCCATGCACCGCTTCAAAGATGGCCGCTCGCTCGCCCAAGTTGGCACCTGGAGAAACCCCCAGGCCACCAATCAGTCCGGCGATCAAGTCCGACAGGATGTCGCCAAACAAGTTCATCGTCACGATGACGTCGAAGCGCTCGGGGAACAACACCAGCTTCATGCACGCCGCGTCGACGATGACATCGTCGCTTTCGATGTCGGGATAGTTCTTGGCGACCTCTTTGCCGACTTCCAGAAACAGGCCGTTGGACATCTTGAGGATGTTGGCCTTGTGGATGATCGAGACCTTCTTTCGCCCATGCTTGCGCGCGTACTCGAAGGCATAGCGAACAATGCGTTCGGATCCATGGCGCGTGATCACGGCGATCGACTCGGCAGCGCTGCGCCCTGGGCCGACGAAGTGCTCGATCCCGGCGTAGATGTCTTCGGTGTTTTCGCGCACGGTGACGATATCGACATGCTCATAACGCGAAGGCACACCGAGAATGGTCTTGGCTGGCCGC
The DNA here is from genome assembly GCA_964554495.1 of uncultured Myxococcales bacterium. Classification (GTDB taxonomy): domain Bacteria; phylum Myxococcota_A; class Polyangia; order Palsa-1104; family JAEUJZ01; genus JAEUJZ01. Next base: position 10,143 of record CAZKOY010000090.1, on the reverse strand, counting down.
AGGTTGACGTACAAGTCGAAGTGCTGGCGCAGCGCGACGTTTACTGAGCGAAAGCCCGTGCCCTTGGGAGTCGACAGCGGTCCTTTGAGCGCCACTTTCGTCTTTTCGATCGACGCCAGCGTCACCTCGGGCAGCGGGTCGTGGTGCGTGGGCAGCGCCGCAACGCCGGCCGGGACTTCTTCAAAGCGAAGCCTGGCCCCAGCAGCCTGCAACATCTCAAGCGTTGCATCGCTGATCTCGGGGCCGATGCCGTCCCCGCGAATCAGGGAAATCAGGGGAGCGCTGTCTGCAATGGGCTGTTCGGTCATGGTTCCAGATCCTATCCAGTGCTGCTGGCCGTAGCTTCCTGCTTCTTGCCAAGGATCTCAATGCGCGCCAGAAGCAGCATCTTCGCCTTGGCGTCTTCGGCTTTGATTCCCTTGCTGATCAGATGCGACTCTCCCACCCCCACCGCCGCGAGGATCGCCGAGCCTGTGGCTTCCTCGTCTTCGTCTTCTGATTTTTCTTCCGACGCTTCGGCTGGCTTATCGCTCGCAGGCGCGCCATCGGCCGCAGGCACCGCAGCAAGCTGCTCTTGGTACTTCTTGCGAGCAAGCTCTAGCGCTTCGCGATAGCGCTCGTCTTTCAAAAGCTCGGCCGCTTCTTCTTCATCCGACTTCACAAAGCGACCGATGATCACAAGCGCCAGAATCCCCAGCACCAGCAAGCTCAGCAGCGACGGAAAGCGATAGAAAAAGGGCTTGGGCAGCTTCTCGACTGGGACGCTCAGAAGATCTGCGGCCTGCTCTGGCTTCAAGCTCCAGAACGACTTGCCTTCAAACAGGCAGTACTCGCCGCCCCAGGTCCACAGGTCCAAAAAAAACAGGCCGAAATAGCTGTACTTGTAACCGACCTCAGCGCCGGGCTTGGTCAGCTTTTCCAGTGTCTCTTTCTTGTCCGCGGGCAGCGGCGCAAGCTGCGAGATGCTGTCGCCATACGTGATCAAGAAAGGAACCTTGGCCTCGGCACGCGCCGGCACAAGAGACAACGTCCCCAGCACAGCAAGCAGGACCAGACGCGACTTCAGAGACTGCACAGACATCGGACCCCCCAGTAGAAGAACAAGTCAGCACACCGTATCACGAAATCACCGCACTGCGCGGCACGGGACCGATGGTCCACTTGCTCGACAGAGACCGCGTAACGCGCTGCGCTTAGATCCCAAGCTGCTCGCGAAAAGTCTGCGTAAGTTGGGCATGCGCGGTATCGCGAAGCGGTGTGCCATGCGCGCTCAGCAGGTGACGAAATGGCAGCGCGCTCAGACGCACGAAGTCGCTGGGCTGCGGCTCGGCAAACTGTCGCCAGCCGGGCCCGACATTGGCCGGCCTGATGAAGCCGATGTTGCGCATCTGCTCCGCGGACTCAGCGCTGAAAAAGCGATCGGTATCCGCCCAGTTCTGCAGGCTGTCGCAGGCCACCAGGATGCCGCCTTCGCGCTCGATCAGCAGGATGCCTTCGGGCTGCTTGGCCGTCTCGAACACGAACAGCGAAACCGCTGGAAACGGCATGCTGCCGCCGGGCCTAAGCTCGACGTCGGTGGGCAGGCCGCTTTCGTGCTTCATGCCCGGCAGCGCCCACAGCCGCGCGCGATAGCGATCGACATAAAACGCATCGTCGATGCCGTGGAAAGAGCCCAGCTTCACAACGTTGCGTACGCGACCCAGCTTATCCAGTGCCCGCAGACCGTCGTCATCTAGCCGAACCGTGTTGATCAGCGTCAGGTCGTCGCCGTCTTTCACGATCGTCATGTTGCGGCTGAACTGCCACACCATCCCTTGAAAAATGGGCCGCGACGTTCCCGTCACGAAATAGACATTGGGAAAGATCGACTCGATCTCGCCATGCGGCAACGCGGGCGGGAAGCTGTACATGCGGGCTCCTTGGCTGTTGGGATGGTCCGAAAAGACCTGCCAGCCCTCGCACAAGCGCTCGATGCCTGTCAAGCAAGCTGAGCCGCCCGCGCGACCTTCCAGGGCCCTTCGCCCAGGGCAACTCACTGCGGATCTCTGCGCGCTCGCCCGTATTGTTTCGTCCCCGTCTGAGCTGAGATAGTCAGACTGCATTTTTCTGCGATTCCGCTGGGGGGCGTGATCCCGGCACCTGCTGCCGGCCCAGGACGGCTCGCTCGAAGAGTGCCTGTCGAGGAAAATCTCTATGCGTGCATCGCTGCTCTGGTTCTGTATTTGCATCTGCACACTGGTCGCAGAGCGCCCGGCGCTGGCCCAGTCGACGAATCCGCCGAAGCCAGGCCCAGGTCCCGCCACGACGCCGGTCCTACTGGCTCAAGCAGCGGCGGCACCCGCTATCGCGTCGACCGGATCGGCTGCATCCCCTCTGCCATCCGGTGCGGACAAGGGCGCGGACAAAGGCGCCGCGGCGCCTTCGAGCAAGCCTGCCGACGCAACAGGCGAGCCGCCCACGCCCCCCATCGTGCCGCTTACGCCCGAGCAAGAACAAGATCTGGAACGAGACCGCCAGCAACGGATAAACAGCGCCGCCGAGCCCGCACTCAAAGAACCGTCGCTGCCAGAGCTTGCCGGACTGCCGCTGGCCCGGCTGATCGATCGCGGCAATGTCTTTTCCGGGCTGGGCAGCTTCAAGCGTCTGCTGCCGAAGTACGGCTTCGCCGCCTACGTGCATGGCATCGCGATCAGCAACTTCACGCTGATCTCAAATGCCGAACCCGAAGAGCTTCCCGAGACGCCCCCCGCGCCCACGCTGCACGGCTTTGGCGGCGAGCTAAGCCTGTTCTTTGGCGCCGAGCTCTTCGATCGCGTCTTCGTCGAGGGTCAGTTTTTCTTTGAAACAACCGAGCTGGAGCTCTCATCTGACTTCGCGCAGATCGACCTGCGCATCTATCGCGACTACATCATGGCTCGCGCTGGTCGCTTTTATGTCCCGATGGGCGGCATCAATGTGTATCCCGAGCCCCAATATCTGTATCCCTGGGTGGTGCCGGCGATGTTCCATGGCACGGTGCTGCCCGGCGAGTGGAGCGAGCTTGGCGTGCAGTTCCACGGCAGCCATCGCTGGGCCGAAGGACGCGGCTTTTCCTATGCGCTCTATGTCGTAAACGGCCTAGAGCAAAAGGTCTCGGACCCCAACTCTCCGGTTACGGGCGGCTCGCTGGCCGAGATGCGCAACAACTACCTCGACAACGTCGACGGGCAAAAGGCCATTGGCCTGCAGTTTCAGCTGGAACCGCACCCCGGCTGGATCTTCGGCGTGTCGGGATACGAGGGCGTGTACACGATCCGTGACAAGCACCGCATCTATATCGTCGATGGTCACTTCGGTGTCCGCGTCGGCAAGTTCAGCGTCCGTGGTGAGTTCGCAGCGACGCTGCAAGAGACCGAAGACGAGACGCTGCTCAAGCTCGGCGGCTATGGCTTGCTCAGCTATCGCTTCAAGTATCTAGAGCCGCAGCTCATGGTCGATGGCATCCGCATCGGCGGATCGCCTGATCTCGATCGCATCGCGCCCTCCATCGGGCTCGTGGTCTATCCCTTCCCGACCAAGGTGCCCACCGCTTCGGTGCGCATCGGATATTCGCCGCGCTGGAAGCTGGACAGCGGCGAATTTGCCACCCACTACGGTCGTCTGGAAGTTCGCGTCGCGTTCTAAGGATCAGGAGCCAGCCGCCACGATGAACCGCCGGGCTGCCATCGCCACGCTGTTGTACGCGTCCCTTTCTGGGACTGCGTCCGCCGTGGAGTTTGGCCCGAAGCAGGTGGCGCTGTTGATGCTGCGCATCCTGGCCTATGACCGCAACTTCAAGACACGAGCCGACGGCAAGACCGCGCCCATCTTGCTCGTGTACCAAGAGGGCAACGAGCTCTCTGAGACGACGCAGGTCGACCTGAACAACGTCTTTGAAGAGCTGTCCGCGTCCGTCACCGTCGGCGGCCTGCCGCTGCGGGTCGCCACGCTTTCCTATAGCAAGCCGCTGGCGCTGGAAGCACGTGTGCTGTCGCTGCATCCGGTGGCGCTGTTTATCTGTCCAGGACTTGCCGATGCCGTGCCAGCGATCAGCGCGGTGTGTCGCAAGCGCGCCGTGCTGAGCATGACGACCACCAACGCCTATCTGAAAACCGGCATCAGCGTCGGCTTAAGCGGCGGAGACGACCGCATTCACATGGCCATCAACCTGCCGGCCAGCAAGGCCGAAGGAGTGGATCTCGACGCGGCGCTTCTGCGCATCGCCGAGGTCTATCGATAAGGGTCTTTCGATGATCTCGCTTGGTTTCTTTTCATCGCTGCGGATGCGCCTGATCGCGCTCACCAGCTTGATCCTGCTGCTCATCTCGGTGTTCCAGGCGTACTTTTACCCGCTGCGGATGCGCAAAAGTCAGCGACGGCATATGGAGGAACGCATCGTCAGCCTAGCCACCGCGACCGCCAGCAACGTCGCTGCCGCGCTGGAGTTCGACGATCGCAAGACCGCGCAAGAGGTCCTTGAGGGCCTCTCGCAGGTCGCGGATTTTGAGTACGCCGTGGTCTTTCGCAGCGGCGGCGACAGCTTGGCCCAGGCCCAGCGCGGAAACGCGCCAACCCAGCCAATACCGACGGGCGAGCGTCCAACATTGACCCACGAAGGGGGCGTGCTGCGTATCGATCAGCTCGTGCGCGGCAAAGGCGGAGGCAGCGGAACCCTGACCCTGGGCCTGTCGCTGGCCAGCCTGACCGCTGAAGAACAGCAGCAGACACGCATCGGCATCCTGGCCGCCTTCGTCGTCTTTTTATTCGGCTGCCTCAGCAACTTTGCCGTCGGCACAATCTTGATTGGGCCCGTGCGATTGATGACCGAGCGAGCGCTGCGCATCGCTGAAGGCGACCTATCGCAGCCCAACCTGGATATCGTTCGCACCGATGAGATCGGCAAAATGGCGGCCGCCTTCGACAAGATGCTGACCATGCTGCGCCAGCTAGCTGGCATCGCCGAGAGCTTGGGGCGCGGTGATCTCAGCGATCAGGTCAGCCTGCAGGGCCAAGTGGGCGAAGCCTTCCGTTCGATGATCGAAGGGCAGCGCGGGCTGGTGCGACAGATCGCCGAGGTGGCGATGGCGCTGGGCGGTACGGCGACGCAGATCCATGCTGCGATGCGCGAACAAGACGGCTCGACGACCAAGCAGGCCGCCGCGGTGACCGAAGTCAGCGCGACCGTCAACTCGCTGCTAGAGAGTGCGCGCGATATCGCCGAGTCGGCCCATGGTGTGTTTGACGATGCCGAGCGCTCGCGACAGACCGCGGACAACGTCAGCTCGCACGTGCAGAAGCTGCATGCCCACACCTCGCGGATCGCCGAGCTTCTCGAACTGATTCGCGAGATCTCGGACCGCAGCGATCTCTTGGCACTCAATGCCTCGCTGGAAGCGACGCGAGCCGGCGACGCCGGGCGTGCATTTTCTTTGGTTGCATCCGAGATGCGCCGCTTGGCCGAGCGTGTCACCGCCAGCGTGCAAGACGTCAAGTCGCTGCTGGTCGACATCCGCGGCTCGACCGAGCAGACCGCACTCACCACGACCGACAGTCGCCGCTTGGTCGAAAGCACCACCGAGTCGGCGCGCCAGATCTCGATGGTGACCGAGCAGCAGCGCACCGCCACCGGACAGGTACTTGAAAGCATGCGCGAGCTGTCCATGCACCTGTCGGCCAGCGTCACTTCGGTGCGCGAAGTGCGCAGCTCAACCGAGATGCTGCACAACACCGCCGCGCGCCTGAATCAGCTCGTGCGGCAGTTCAAGCTAGAAGACGCTGCGGCCTAGCGTTCTCCGCTGCGACTACTTGCCACCAGCAGACAGCGTTGCCGCAAGCTCGCTGTACATGTGAATCGCGCCGCGAATCGAGGATTCCCAGTCCGCGATGCACAGCGACTCGTTTTCCGAGTGCGCGTTGGTATAGGGATCTTCGACGCCGATAAGCAGCGCGGGAATGCCGCCGAGCCGCGCCGACATCGGCGCAACAAACGGGATCGATCCGCCACAGCCAATGAACAGCGCCTGCCGGCCAAACCCCGCTTGCAGTGCGCGAGACGCTGCGGCAAACGCCGGATGCGAAGGCTCGACGTACCACGGACCACTTGAGGACTCGGGCGTGATCTTGACCTGGACACCAAACGGCGTGACACGGTGGATGTGATCGATCAGCGCTTGCAGCGTCTCTTGCGGCTGCATGTCCGGCACCAAGCGAATGCCGATGCGCGCCCAGGCATGGCTGTTGATGACGTTGCGGGCATCGCGGCGACTCGACACCTCGACGGCGTTCACCGAAAGCGAGGGCTTGCGCCAGATCGTCAGCCATGGGTTCTGCCGATCCCCTTCCGGTCCCAGCATCGACACGCCCGCCGGCAGACCCGCCTGGTCGCGGAAGCGATCCAGATCGAACGGCAGCGCGTTGTAGCTCTGCATCTCTAGATCGCTGACCGGACGCACGCGGTCATAAATGCCGGGAATGGTCATGCGCCCCTGGTCATCGCTGAGCGCCGCCAAGATCTTCGACATAGCCAGGCCGGCGTCGGGCAGCGGCCCGCCCCAGGCTCCGCTGTGTACGGGCTGGCGCAGCGCCTGCACGTCGATCTCGACCGCAACCATGCCGCGCAGGCTGGTCGTGATCGATGGAATGCCGACGTCGAAGTTGCCGGTATCCGTCAGCACCATGGCATCGGCCTGCAGCATGTCGGCGTAGCGCTGCAAAAACTCATCGAGGTGCGTCGAGCCACACTCTTCCTCGCCCTCGACGAGGATCTTCAGGTTCAGCGGAGCTTCGTGACCGCTGTCTAGAAAGCTGGCGAGGGCCGCGGTGTGAACCACGATGCCCGCCTTGTCATCGGCCGAGCCGCGCCCGAACAGGCGACCCTCCCGCTCGACCGGCTCAAACGGGGGCGAGGTCCACAGCGCCTCGTCTCCGACGGGCTGGACATCGTGATGGGCGTACAAGAGCAGCGTCGGCTTGCCCGGAGCGCGCAGCCTTTCGCCATAGACATACGGGTGGCCGCCGGGGAACTCGATCAGGCGGACGTTTTCAAAGCCGCGCTTCTGCAGCAAGCGCTCGGTGGCTTCGGCGCTGCGTCGCACTTCTTCGGCCGGGAAGCCGTCGAACGAGATGCTGGGAATGCGCACAAGCTCGCAGAGATCCTGCATGTGCTGGCCACGCTTCTGCGCAAACATGGCGAGTGCGGCGCTCACCGCCGAAGACGGGCTGGCCGCAGCAACCGGGGACTTGTCAGACGAGGACGTAGACATAGGCGCCCATGTACCACATCGTCACACCCCGCGCGAAGCCTGAAAACTCCGCGCGAGAAACGCGCCTTCACAGCAGGCACAGAAGCAGCGCAGCGAGCGCGATGCGGTACACCGCAAACGGCCACATCCCAAAGCGCCGCAGGTAGCGCAGGAAGCCTGCGATCACCAGCCAGCCGACGACAAACGACACCAAAAGACCCAGCACAAGCTGCGGGATGCCAACGCTTGTCGACAGCTCGCGCCCGTGCTTGAGCAGCTCATACAGCGTCGCCGTTCCCAAGGTCGGCAGCGCCAGCAAGAACGCAAAGTCCGCAGCCGCCGCGCGCGGCAGCCCAGAGAGCTGCGCCCCGACGATACAGGCCATCGAGCGCGACGTCCCCGGCCACAGCGAAAGCGCCTGCACAAGGCCCGTGATCAGCGCTCCGGCCAGTGAAAGCTGGCTCGCGGTCTGCTGCTGCGGCGGCGGACGGCGCGCGTGCAGCCACTCGACCGCCAGCATGAGCAGCCCGCCGAACAGCAAGGCCAGCACCACCGTGCTCGGCTGAAACAGGCGCGCCTTGATCTGCTTGCCGAACAAATAGCCCAAGGCAAGCACCGGCAGCGACGCCACGATCAGGCTGCGCAAGAGCCGCAGCGACTCGGCGTCTCGGCCCAACACACCACGCACTAGATCGACAAAGACCCGACGGTAATAGACCACGGCCGCCAGAAGCGCCCCCAGCTGGATCACCACCGAATACGCGTCGACTGCCGGGCCGCGCAGGCCCAGCAAGCGTCCGATCAAGATCAAGTGGCCCGTCGATGAAACCGGAAGAAACTCGGTCAGCCCCTCGACAACGCCAAGGAACACGGCTTCCCACAGGCTCACGACTGGCTGGGGAACAGAAGCGGCAGCGGCAAAGACAGAAGCGATCATCGCGGGGCGAAAAGATAGCGCAGGGAACCGCTCAGCGGCGGATCGTGACGCGGTCGCTGCCAGGGGCTCCACCCGGCTCGATAACCAGGCAAGACGGCGCCCCGTTGATCGTCTGTCGCGACATGCCGACATCGATCAGCGCGATGCGCTCACCGGCCCGCAGGCTGATGCCTTGGTCTTGGATCGTGTGGCCCATCACGATGCGACGCGCGCTCTGCGCGGCAAAAAGCTGCGGCAGGTATGCGTCCAGAACCTGCGGCGGCAAGGGCTCGGCCAAGCCGCGGAACCACAGCGGCCCCTCGGGATCGGCGCCGACTCCCATACGGGTATCGCGCTCGCCGCGTAGCTCAGCGCGAATGGCGTCGTTGAGCTCGACGATGCTGCGACGCGCATACCGCGGAGAAAGCCCGCCGTGCATAAACAGCGTGCCGTTGATCTTGACGATGGCGTTGTGACCAAACAGCCAGCGACCGTACTTGCCGTCTTTTGAAAATGCGGCGCGGAACTTGGGAAACGTGCCCAGCGGCTCTTGCGGGATCGGCGCGCCGCGCGGCCCTTCGCCAAACGCGGCAAGCTCGCCATCTGAGACATAGCGAAGATCACCCGTCGAGACCATGTACTCGTGATTGCCCAACAGCGCATGGACCCGCCCGCCGGCCTTGGCCGCTTGCGCTTCCAGTTCCATCAGCCGATCCATCACTTTTTTTGAATCGGGACCGCGGTCGAGCACATCGCCGGTCTGCACCACGTGCGTCGAGCCAGCCACCCAGCGCCCCTGCGCGTCGGTGATCTGACACAGCGAAAGGACCGCGGTGAACTTTTCAAAGTCGCCGTGAATATCGCCGATCGCTACGACGCGCTTGACGCCATCGAACACCGCAGGAACTGAGCCCGCCGCAGCCGCCGTTGCCGGGACCGCAGGCACGCTGGGCCGCGTCGCCGTGTTCGCTGAATCAGCACGCGCCCACGCCGAAGCAAAGAGCCCAGCCGCCGCAAGCGCCAGGCCAAACAGCAGCGCCGTCCGCGGACTGGTCGTCGCTGCACGCGAGGCAGCAAGGCGCAGCACAGGGTTTGGATGCATGCCCGCTAGCGTACCCAATCCGTCGTGTGTCGCGCGGCAAAATCAACGACGCAGCCAGCCCAGCCCAGCGCGGACCGCTGCGCTGAAAAAGCGCATGCGCACAGCAGCGCGCATCTCAAGTAAAGTGCGCCGCATGTCTGCCGCTTCGTCTCTTCACGCGCACGCGACCGTCGACTCGCCGCCCCCCCTGTGGTCGGCCGAAGCGGATCCGCTGGCGCTGTTTCAGCGCTTGTTTGCCGACGCCAAAGCCCGCGAGCCCTTCGATGCGACAGCGGTTGCCCTGGCCACCAGTGATCGCCACGCCCGCCCCAGCGTGCGCATGGTCTTGCTCAAGGGCCTCGACGGCGAGAGCTTCGTGTTTTTTACCAACTACGGCAGCCGCAAAGCGCGTGAGCTCGACGAAAACCCATGCGCTGCGCTGTGCTTCTATTGGCCGACCCTGGGCGTTCAGGTCCGGGTCGAAGGCGACATCGAGCGCGAGTCTGCCGCGGCCTCGGATGCCTATTTCGCCAGCCGTCCACGCGGCAGCCAGCTAGCTGCGTGGGCCTCGCAGCAGAGCGCGCCGCTCGACGAGCGCAAGGCCCTGCTGGCCGGCTACGACGCGCAGTGTTCTCGCTTCGGCGATGGTCCCATCCCGCGCCCTGAATTCTGGGGTGGCTTTCGCCTGCGGCCCACGCACATCGAGTTCTGGGCGACGCAGCCGTTCCGCATGCACGACCGCCTGCTTTACGTGAACACTGGCCAAGGCTGGCAGACGACGCGGCTGTATCCATAACGGCGAGCCCATTTCGCCGCCTCACCCCGCATGGCTTCGGTATGATGCGCCGCGTGTTCGCCGTGTTGCTTGACCTGATCCGCGGCATCGG
>CAZKOY010000089.1:0-21756 GCA_964554495.1 uncultured Myxococcales bacterium | reverse complement strand
TTGCTCGTACGATTGATCTGCGGGCGAGCCTTCATGTATCCTCCCAGAGGAGGTCTCTCCTGAGCCAGGTCGAGCAATCACGGGATGCGAAAGCCGGCATGGTCATCGGCGGCTATCGCTTGATGCGTCTTCTCGGCGCCGGAGCGATGGGCCGCGTGTACCTTGCCGAGCATGAGCGACTTGGCCGGCGAGCCGCGGTGAAGCTGCTCGATGGCTGGGACCCAGAGCTCGTCTCGCGACTGTTCTGCGAAGCTCGCGCAGTGGCCCAGATCGGTGACGAGCACCTCGTAGACGTCTATGACTTTGTCGCCGATCCGCAGCGAGGAGTCGTCGCCTATGTCATGGAGTACTTGGCGGGCGAAGATCTGCGCAAGCTGCTGCAGCGCGAGAAGGTCTTGGCCCCAAGTCGGGTGGCCCGCATCGCGGCGCAGATCTGTGAAGGCCTCGCAGCCGCGCACAAAGTCGGTGTGGTCCATCGCGATCTGAAGCCTGACAACATCGTGCTGGTGCGCCGCGGTGGTGACCCGGACTTCGTGAAACTCGTCGACTTCGGCATCGCCCAGTTTGCCGGGCCCGTAGCACACCGCACGCGCGCAGGCATCGCGCTGGGCTCCGCCGCGTACATGGCTCCCGAGCAGGCGGAAGGCAAGCGGGTGGACGGCCGCGCCGATCTGTACGCCGTCGGCGTAGTCATGCATGAGCTTCTGACCGGGGAAGTGCCCTTTCTGGGCAAGACCTCGCGCGAGACCTTGGAGATCATGCACAGCACGCGTGCGCCATCAGCCGTGGGCGATCACGGCGCCGGCCAGGTCAGCGAACAGCTCGCCAAGCTGGTGCAGAAGTGCATGGCCAAGCGTCCCGAGGATCGCTTCGAAACGGCCGATGAGCTGCGCAAGGCTCTGCTCGATGTCGCGAGCTTGGCCCCGGATCGCAGCGACAGCACGCAGGTCATGGCCGCCACGCGCTTCGGGGCCCGCGGCATCGCCAACCTGGGACGCACCGCCAAAGGGATGAGCACCACGGCCGTGTTGGGCATGGCCTTCGCCTTCGCCTTCGGCATCTTGATCGGCATCTTGATCCTGCGCTGGGGTCACTGAGCCGCCCGTCCGCGCTGCGCAAGCCCGTGTAGCTGTCGCGTGGCCGTTGGGTATCCGGCCTGCTCACACCGCGGCCTACAGCGGCACTTTTCCGACGCAGAACGCCTCGAAAACCGGCCGTCGTTTCCTTTGACACATGGCTATCGTGGCGTCGATACTAATGTCTTGAACTCCGACTTCCAGTCGAAGACGGGGAAGGCCCACATGTCTTCTAGCGATAGTCCTGCAGAGCTGCCCCTGCTGCGCGATGCGGATCCTTCGGTTGAACGACGCCAGCCGATGAACGCAGCCCTCGATGCTCCAGAAGCGGTGATCGCCGCCTTGGATGAAGCCGAGGTCGCATTCGATGCCGACTCCGAAGCAGGCGGCCGGCTCGCCGACAGCAACACGGATGCCATCGAGATCCTGGATGCTGAACCGATCCTCACCGAGGATGAGCCGCTGGCGGGGGCACCGGATCCCGTCGACCTAGTAACACGCCGCGCCAAAAACGAGACAGCGCGCGATCGCATCACGCTCTATCAATCGGAGTGCGAATCCGAGACGCGGCCGACCCAGCAGGCCATCCTGCTGCACGAGGTCGCGAAGTACAAAGAGCAGGCGCAGAGCGACGAAGCAGAAGAGATCCTGCGCAGCTACACGCTGTCGCAGAGCGCGGATCCTGGTCTTCGCGCCAACCTATGGGCTCTGCGCCGCTTGGCGGTCCGCCGAAAAGACTATGCAGCGCTGCTGCAGCTGATCGACGTCGAAATCCGCCACGCGACGAGTCGGCATGAGCGCGCCGATCTGTGGGCCGAAAAGGGCCACATTCTGGAAGATCTGCTCAACGACGTCGACGAAGCGATCATTTGTTACCGCACGGCACACGAGATCGACCCGCAGTCGCTGGCCCCGCTAGCTGCTCTAGAAAAGCTGATGGTGCAGCGCGGCAGCGAGGCCGGTCGGCCCAGCGCAGAGCTGCTATCGGTCTATCGCGGCCTCACCAATGCCACGCGAGATCCGGGACGGCGCGTCGCGCTTCTGATCGAGCTCGCGCGCTACGAGGAAGATGTCCTGCACCTCGATCAGCCAGGTCACGCGGGCGACGTCGATCGCGTGCTGGCGTATCTGCATGACGCCTTTGATGTCGGCATTGATCAGCTGCGGGTCGTTGACGAGATCATCCGTCTGACGGCCAGCGCCGGCCGCATCCCCGACTGCCTGGCGGCCTTGGAAGTGAAGGCCGAGATCCTCGAAGGACAGGCGCAGCAGGCATCTTCTCAGCGGCAGTCGCTGCTCTTGGATCAAGTGGTCGCGATTCGGCGCTGGCAAATGGCGCTGGCCCGCGATCGCCTGGGCAATAGCGAGCTAGCTTGGCAGTACCTCGAAAAAGCCCACCAGCGCTCGCCGGGCGATCCGCTGCTTCTGCCTGATCTCGTCGCGCTCGCCGAGTCTCAGGGTCGGTACGAGCAGCTCTCGGATCTGCTGGCGCAGATGGAAGAGTCACACCGCATCGCGCACGGGGAAGACCCGCCTCCGCTTGGGCTGTGGCTTAAGCGTGCGGTGACGCTGCGCCTTGCAGGTCAGGATGCGCTGGCCGATGAGCTAGAAGGGCGCATCGCAACGTATACGCCGACCCATCTTCTGCTGCTCTTGGCGCGGCAGCGACGCGCCATGCGCCAGGGTGACTTCGCGAGCCTGCTGCGGCTGTTCCGCGACGAAGGACAGCTGGCACAAAGAGGCCTCAGCGAACGCAAAGATGCCCCGGCAACGAGCGACGAGCAGTGGGCGATCGATGTGTATCTCGTCGCCACGGCCACCGCTTTGCGCAGCAGTGACCTCGCGGCGGCACAAGAGCTTCTAGATACGGCCCGCGGACTGCTCGGCGACAAGCCCACCAGCTCGCAGCAACAGCAGGTGCAAGATCTTTGTGAAGAGCTGTTCCTGCGTGCCCAGCGCCTGCGCGAGCTAGCCAGCCAGTACGAGCAGAGGCTTTCGAGCGGGCTATTCACCTCTGCACCCGTCGAGGCCCAGCGCCTGCATGAGCTGCTCGTCGATCTGTACAGCGGCCCGCTTGGAGATGCTCCCCGAGCGAGGACTTGGCTAGAGCCCCTGCTGAGTGCGGCACCAGACGATCTGCGTCTACGTCGCTTGGCCGTAGTCCTGCAGCGACGCGTCGGAGACGTGGCGGGCGAAGCTGCAGCGCTGGCCGAGCTAGTGCGCGTGCAGCAGAAGCAAGGTCTTGGCGAAGGCCTGACCAGCGATCTTCTGCGGCGCGCAGAGCTTCTTGCGCGCAGTGGCGACGAAACAGGCGCTGTCGCCATCTATGAACACGTGCTGCGGATGCAGCCCGGTGATCCACAAGCTCTGGATGCCATTGAGCAGCTCTTGCGACGCAGCGGCCGAGCCACCGATCTGGCGCAGGTCCTGCGCCGCCAGATCGAGCAGGCCCAGACGCAGCTGCAGCGGGCAGGCGGTGAACGCAGCGGCCATCTGCAGCGCGTGCTGCAGCTGCAGGCCAGCTTGACCGACCTGCTCGAAAACGAGCTGGGACAGGCAGGGCAGGCTGCCAGCGTCTATCGTGCCGTGGCAGCGCAGCGCTCGGAATACGCGCCCCCGCTCTGGGCACTAGAGCGACTGTACCGTCGACAGAAGGACCCGACGCAGCAAGCACAGGTGATGGAACAGCTGGCCGAGATGCTGCCCACCGGGCCGACGCGTGCCGCGCTGTGGACACGCTTGGGCGATCTGCTGACACGACAGCCGACGGGGCGTCCGCAAGATGCCGAGGCAGCGTATCAGCGCAGCTTCCAGAGCATGCCCCTGCCCTCTCCAGTCGCAGCGCACGCTGTGCTGGGACGACAGCAAGCTCTGCTGCAGTCGCGAGCCTTTTCCAAGCTCGGCGAAGTATATGAAGCGTGGCAGGACACGCTGGCCCCTGACGAGCCGCTGGCCGCACAGTGCAACGCGGTCTTCACCGAAGAGCGCGCGTATTGGAGCAGCCTAAGCTCGACGACCACGGCCCTGGAACGCAGCGATGCGCTGCTGGGCAAAGCGCTGCAAGATCTGCGATCTGAACCCGAGACCAGCACGAGCGCCCCCGATCTGGTTCCGCTTCTAGAGTGGTCTCGCTATCAACTGGCCTGTCGACGCAGCGATGGCAAGCAGCAAGGCATGGCGCTGGCCAGCTTGGCTGCATATCTGACGCCGCGCGCCGATGCGCAGAGCAAGAGCACCGTGGGTGAGCTGTGGCTGCGCGCCGGCCTGCTCGGTACCCTCAACGAAGACGAACACAGCCAGAAAGTGGAAGCGGCTCGCCGCCTGCTGCAGGCCTATCAACTGCTGGGCGATACACCACAGGTGCTGGTGCCGCTGTGCGATCTGCTGGAAGACGCCGCAATCGCCGAGGCACTGGTTCGCGAGCCCGAGATCATTCCCGTGCTGCGCGCCCGCCAAGCGCTGTGCCCAGAGGGGGAAGTCGACGATCGGCTGCTGTGGACGCTCATGGAAGCCGAGGTTTGGCTGCAGCGCGGCGAGGGCGATGAAGTCGATGCTGCGACGCGTACGCGCTGCGGGCAAGAGGCAGCCGAAGCGGCGCTGCGTGGCCTCGCCCTCGACGGACAAAGCCTGTGGGCCCTATGGCTGCTGCGACAAGCGACAGCCCCTGGCGATCCACGCGGTCCCGAGCTTGGGCAGACCAGCTCTCTGCCCGCGGAAGAGGCTGCCCGCTTCCGGGCGTACGGCCTGTACACCCTGCGCCTAGCTTCCCTGCTCAACACAAACGAGACGAAGGCTGAGCTGTATTCCGAAGCGGCGCAGATCTTCGTCAAGCTAGGCGATCTCGACACAGCCGCGGCCGCCCTGCGCGTCGTGCTCGACTGCGCCCCCTATGACGATGCGGCGTTCTCGCAGCTACGCAGCTTGCTCACCAGTCGCGCCGAAGATCCCAAGAAACCAGACGCCGGGCCGCTGCTTGAGCTGCTCAACTTCCGCTTGGCTCTGGCTCCCGAGCACGAAGACCACGCACGGGCAGAACAGAGCTTGCGCGTCTCGCTTCTTTTGCAGCGCGCCGCGCTGCTGCAAGGAGCCGGGCAGTCACACGATGCAGCCAGCGATCTGCAAGCGCTTCTACGCATCGATCCACGTCAAGCCACTGCGCATCGCCGACTGGCCGAGCTCTTGGCGCAAGCGGGGGACAGCGCAGCGGCGGTGCAGCACTATGAGCAGTTCCTGGCTCTGGGCGGAAACCCAGCCGAGCGCCAGGCTGTTCACATCGCCGTCGCCCGCTTGTTGAGCTCCGTCGATCCGGCGCGCACCATTCCGCATGTTCGCCAAGCGATCGAGCTCGGCCGCAAGTTCCGCGAGCTACGCGGCGACGAAGTCGATACAGCAGAAGAAGTCTCTGGGCTGGTCGATCTGCACCGCTGGCTAGAGCGCCTGCACCTGAGCTTAGGGCAGACCGATGAAGCCATCGCAGCCCTGCGCGAGCTGGATACTCAGATTCCGCAGGACGAGGCGTTCTTCGACACGCGTCAGCGCGTCGCCATCGCGATCGCCGATGTGCTGGAACAACACAAGAAAGACCGAAGCGCCGCCATGGCGTCGTTGGAACAGCTGCTGGTACGCGAGCCGCTGGCCTTGCATGCGATGGAACGGCTGGCGACCCTGGCGCAGGCAGCCGGCGAAAGCCAGCGACCGCAGGCGCTGTACCGCAAGTTCATCGACGAGGCACGCCGCCTGACTCGTGAGAACGTCAGTCAGATCGAGCCCGCCAAGGCGGCGCCATTTTTGGCCCTGGCCAAGATCTTTGCCTGGCAGAAAGCCGGCGATGCGCAGCAGCTTGCGACACAAGCTGCCGCCGTGCTGGGAGGTGGTGGGGTCGCCAAAGCTCCGTCGCCAAGGATGCTGTCCAAGCCGCTCGCCGCGCCGCTTAAGACGGCTGCCTTTTCGCCGGAAGCACGCGGTGTGATTTTGGACCTATGGCTAGAAGTTGCAGAGACCGCGCATCGCCTGCTGGTCCCTGAGCTCAAGACTCTGGGCATCGATCCCAAAGAGCGACTGAACGCAAAGCAAGTGCCGCAGGTCTGGGCCACCGTCGATGAGCTTGCCCGTAAGTTCGGCATGGGGACATCCGAGCATCCATACAGCCTGTACATGTCGCGCGACCGCGAACAGTGTCAGTTGGTCGGTAGCCACTTGATCTGCGGCAGCAACTTCTCGGGCACGCTGCGTGACCTGTCCTCGTCGCGATTTTCGCGCCTGCTGCGCCGCTTGGTGCTGCTGCCCGATCGGCTGGGTCCGGTGGAAAGCGACCTGACCGAGCTTGTGCTGTTTGTCACGGCGTGCTGTCAGTTGGTGGGCTTGCCTGGCCCAACCGTGCCCACCGAGCTCAAGATGCGGCTCGACGAGCGCCTGCGAGCGCTCGACCGCGCGATTGGGCGAAAAGAGCGCAACGGCTTGAAGAACCTTGCAGCCCGCCTCGCTGCACTAAACGGCGAAGCGGGACGAGCCATGGTGGCGACGTGGCAAGAGGAGATCCGCGTTGGCGCAGCGCAGCTTGCTCTGGCGCTCAGCGGAGACATCCAGGGCGTGCTGAGCGACCTTTCGGTCGGCGCCAACGACGGGGATGCAGCGAGTGCCCGCGTGGCGCGACGTCTGCTGTCCTTTGCCGTCTCGGAAGACATCTTGACCATCCGCCGCGATCTTGGCGTGAGCGAGTAGGAGGAGCGACGTGCCCCCGGCAGAGCAAGATGGCAAGAAGCCAGCACCGTCCCAAAACGCTGCAGCGGATCCGGCACCGGCTAGCGAAAACGACTTCGACTGGGACAAGGCCATCGAAGAGTGGGATCCGTCATTCTTCGGCGAGGGTCCTAGCGTCGGCCTGGACGTGGGACCCGATCCCAGCCTAGGCGTCGTAGTACCCAGTCAGTCCGGTCCCATAAAGGGGCTGTCGCTTCCCGCGCAGGCGACGACAAAAGGGGCCAGTGCCTCTGCACCGTCGACAGCCGCGTCGAGCCCAGCCGCCGCGGTGCCGCAGACAAGCGTGGCGACCGAAGCCGCTGCTGCAGCAAGTGCCAAAGAGGCGGCACAAGCCAGCCCGCACGGACCGTCGCATTCGAGGACGCCCCCGGTATCAGGCTCTGGAACCAGCGATGCCGAAGCTGCACCGCTGCCGCCGCCTCCTGCGTTGGCCACACCAGCCATCGAGATCGAAGTCGATCTTTCGCGGACGCCGCCGCGATCGAGCCAGATAGAGCCGCTGGATCGCGTCGAGACCACGCTGGCCATGGACGCAGGGGAAATGGATCGCTTGGCCGCCATGCTGCGTAGCGACGAGCGGGCGACCCAGCCCACGGCAAGCGAGCCCGCGGCCAGTCCAGCCGTCGCCAAGCCGATGGTCAGCGCCACACCCGCGCCCGCTGCAGTGGGTCGGCCAGAAGAAGAAGATTTTTACGACAACATCGTCGTCGAAGCGGCCAGTGGGTCAAAGCGGACTCCGGCGCCGGTTGTGCAGGCCGATTCCAACAAGACGCCCGAGATCGCACCGCCGGCTGAAGCACTGCAAGCCACGAAGGCCGTGCCAGAGCCCGGGCAGGTCATGCAGCCTCTACGCTTAGCGGCTGCTAGCTTCGCGCCGTCGCCAAGCGACGATGACGACGAGGAGCTAGCCATTCACGTCGAGGTTGCTCCGGCGATCGAGCCAACCCCGAGCCCCGCTCTGGATCAAGCAGTAGTGGCGCCACAACAAGCGCCCGCGTCTCTTGCGGCCCCCCCGAACGCTTTCGCGCAGCCAGCCCCTGCGGAAGTGCAGCCAGTTGCCGCTCAGGCGTCGGCTGTGCCCACACCAGAGCCCGCCAGCGCGTCCGCCTTGCGGCAGCCCCAGGCACCACTCAGCCTGGCTGCTGCCGTCGCGCCAGAGCCAGCGTCAGCCGCCGTGGCTGCGCCGGCTGCGCCCAGCGAACATGCGCGATCGGTGGCTGCATCCGTCCAGGCCGTCGAGCCGCCAGCGTCGCTGAAGCCAGCAACGGGTGCCGCCAGCCGTCCCTCACAGGCGCTGTCGCCCCGCCGCATTCCGCTGCCCGCCATCGACAAGCTGCCACCGCCCAGCCTCACCCGGCCGAGCGCCGCGGGAGCCCCCGAGGCTTCGCTGCGCCGACAGTTCCAGTCTTTGCTGCAAGCCGAGCGCGAGCTGCTGCAGTCGCGCGACCCCAAGCGCGCCGGACAACTGAGCATCGCGGCAGCCCGACAATCGGAAGCGCTGCGAGAGGCCAGCGATGCCCTGGATCACTACCGCGCGGCCCAGGACTCTGTTCCGACGCTGAGGGCGGCGCTGCGAGGCTCGCGACGCGTGCTGTCTTGGCCGGGGCCAACCGCGCAGCCGGACGAAGCGACGGCCTACCTCGATCGCGAGCTAGAGCGCAGCTCGGCCAGCGAAGCCCAAGGTCTTTCGCTCATTCGCGCCGAGCTACAGCGCGTGCAAGGCCAGCTTTCTGAGTCTGCCGAGAGCTTTGGACGACTCGCCAAGTCAGCGGGACAGACCGCGGGGCGAACCGGCGCAACGGCTGCACTGCTGGGGCTCTGCGACGTCGCACTGGCTCGCGATGCGGAACAGGATGTCGGCGCCGCGCTGGACGCGCTGCAGAGTGTGCCTCAGCTCAGCGTTCCGCTTGTGACCGCGCTGCAGATCTGCCGCGCACGACACGAAGAAGCCGCAGGCCGTTCGGCGCAGGCGCGTAGCCGATACGAAGCCATTGTGTCGAGCAGCGGCGGCACCGCACTGTCAGCCAGCCTGGGGCTTTTGCGCTGCGCAGTGCCGACGAGCAAAGGGCAGCCGGCAGCCGGATCCGCTGCGTATGGAGCCCTGCTCAAAGCCCGCTTGCCGCGCGGCCTGCACCAAGCCATCGCCCGGCAGCACGCCCTGCACGAAGTGGGACCGCAGCGACCCGCGCTCTTGCAGCAGGATCACGATCCTGCTGACTGGCTGACCGCCGAAGAGGTTGCGCTGAGCTACGAAGCCAGCGGTGACTTTGCCGCTGCGGCGGCCGCATACCTGAAGCTCGCCGAGAGCGTTCGCGATCCACTGCAGCGCAGCTTGGCGCTCTCTTCAGCCGGCGAAGCCTTCTTCCGGTCGGAGCAGCTCGACGACGCTCGACGCGCTCTTTTGGATGCGCTAAAGCAAGCTAGCGCCGCCGACATTGATGTCGACGCCTTTGCCCTGCGGCTCTTAGAGCGCATCTGCTTCCGTCAGGGCCGCATGGACGATCTGCTGTCGCTGTACGGCAGCGAGACAGGTCTGCCACGGCAGCGCGCCGCCTATATGCATTATCTGGCCGGCAGCTCGCAGCTTCAGCGCACCGCGGAAGGAGGAGGAGGAGCCGCCCCGAGCGCGGAGGCCCGAGCCGCCGGGATGGCGCAGCTACAAAAGGCCGTGCAGCTCTGTCCAGACTTCGCCCCTGCCCTGCTGCTCTTGTGCGATCACCTGCTTGCCGACGGCCGCTCGGTCGAGGCCGCACGCTTGCTCGTGGCCGCGTCGGAAGTAGAAGACGAAGATGCCTCGCGAGCGCAGCGGCTGCTGCAGCAGAGCTATCGCGAAGACGCGGCCCGCCTGTTTCTGACGGCAGCACGGCCGAGCGATGCCGCACGCGCACTGCTTGGCCAAGCGGACAGCGTCACCAGCCTGCTGCCGGCGACTCGCTGGCGACTTGCGGCCCTAGCACCGCTATTGGCCGACGATGGTGCGCTAGCAGAACAAGTGGCCAACGTCCTTGCCATCGAGGCAGAGCAGACACCCTATCGGCAACGCGTTCCGGCCCTGTGGTACGCGCGCGGAATCCTGCTCTCGGGATCTCACACGGCGGCACAGCCCAGCTTAGGTCCCGTCGAGGATAGCTTCCGCCGTACGCTTCTGGCCGATCCCGGTCACGCCGCGGCGCTCTTGGCCTTGCACCTGCGGGCACTTCACAGCCCACCCGATCAGCTGGCACACAGCCCCTTGGTCCACGTCGTTCTGGACGGCCTGCGCACGCGAATGGAAAAGGCCGGCGGCCGACCGGAAGCCATGCTGTGGGCCCTGCGCTTGGGCGCCGCGCAAGAATTCGAGGCACGTGACGCTGCCAGCGCGCTCATGACGTACAAGCACCTGCGCACGTTCGCCAAAGAACACGCGGCGCTGGTCGGCTTGGAAGACACGCTGTTTGTCACGGCCTGGCGAGCCGGTCACGCCATCGACTCGCTGGAACATGAGCTTCACGTTGAGCAAGATCCCGATCGTCGCTATGCCCTGCTGATTCTGTTGGGCGAGCAGCTTGAAGCACAGGGGCATCCTGCTCGTGCTGCCGAGCGCTTTGCACACGCGCTGGAGTGTCGCCCCGGTCATCCCGTGGCCAAGGCGTGCCTGGTGCGTGCCTATCAAGCTGCCAGCCTGTTTGCAGAGCTGGATGCGTTCACGGCGCGCGAGCTAAAAGAAGCGACGGATGTGAACACGCGCGTCGGTGCATACGAGCGCCAAGCGCGCCTGGCAATGCAGCGCAGCGACAGCGAGGGGCTGATCAACGCCTATCGCAACGTGCTCACCTTTGACACCAACAACCACGCCGCGATGCGGGCGCTGGAACGTCACTTCATCGCGTCGCAGCAGTGGGGCGAGCTAGTTCACCTGTACGAACAGATGGGCCTGACGGCAACCGACACGGCCTATGGCGTGCATATTCACCTCGATCGCGCCCGTCTGCGCGAGCGATTGGTGCGTCAGGGGCACGGCGATGCATCGACGCTCGAAAACGAGCTAGAGAACGACTTTCGGCTGGCCATGTACCGCGATCGGCACTGCCTACCGGCGCTGCGCTCGCTCTTGGCGGCGGCCTTGAACAAGAAAGACGCGCAGCAAGCAGCAACGCTGTGCAAGAACGCCGCTGAGCAGCTCGCAGCGACGGGTGATATTCCAGGGCATGAGCAGGGCGATGCGCGCTCGGCAGCCGTGTTCTATCTGCACGCAGCCGAAGCGAAGATCCAAGCTTCGCAGTCCAGCGAAGAAGTCCTGGATAGCTACCGTGCAGCGCTGAAGCTGATGCCGGATCTGATCCCGGCGCTGCGCGGACTTCTACACTTCGCCATCGTGCATCAGGAATTTGCCACGGTGGCCGATGCCGCCGAGGGCCTGGCCAGCGGCCTGCACGACGCCGACGAGCGCTACTTGCATTACATGCTGGCGGGCGTTGTCAGCCAAGAGCTGCTCAAAGACACGACGCGGGCCCGACGCGCCTTTTCGGCGGCTCTGCGCCTTCTGCCCGATCGCGACGAGGCGTTCGAGCGCCTGCGCGTTTCGTACAACAACGATCCGTCGGGACCTGGCAACGCCAAGGCCTTGGCCGACTTGCTGAGCGAGCGGCTGCAAAACAGCAACGATCCACCCGCGCAGAAGAGCAACCTGCGGCTTGAGCTTTCGCAGCTCTTGCTAGGACCGCTCGCCGATCGCCAACGCGCGCGGGCCGAGCTAGAGCTTGCCGTGGCAGCCACCCCGGACCATCCGGCGGCGCTGTACACCTTGGGCAAGCTGCTTACCGACGATCGCGAGTGGGCACGAGCCGCCGAGCTCTTGGAGCGCTACAGCCAGTCCGAGCAGCGCCCGTCCCAGCTTGTCGCCCTGCACCTATTGCTCGCCGACATGTACCAAGAACACTTGGCGGACACGCAGCGCGCCATCATCCACTACACACGCGTGCTGCAGCTTCAGCCGCAGAACCTGCTGGCCCTCAACAAAGTGGCCGACCTGTTCTTGGCGCAGCAGAAGCTGCAGGGCGTGCTGCCCATCCTGCGCCGCCTAGTCAAGTACACCGACGACAAAGCCAAGCGTATTGCGTATTACCACCGCATCGCCGCGCTGAGCGAACAAGAAAAAGACCCGCGTGGCGCGCTGGAGGCGCTGCGTCAGGCTGTCGACACCGACCCCATGCACCTGCCAGCGATTGGCGAGCTGGCGAAGTTCTATATTCGTCAGTCGGATCTGTCGTCGATGCGCATCCACTTGGATCGAGCGGCGGCGCGCTTCCGCCCGATCCTGCGCGAGCGACCACGCGATGCCGCGGCGCTAAACGCACTGCTGCAGATCTTCATCTGGCGTGGGCAGAGCGACTCGGCGCAAGTCACGGCGAGCGTATTACAGACGCTGGGTCACACCCTGCCCCCGGAAGTGCAGGCGCAGCTCGACAAGCTGCCGCCACGCAAGGAACCCAGCAAGAATGGCCTTGTCGATAGCAGCCTTGACGATGTGCTGTTCCCAGCACGTGTCGCCCCCGGCTTTCGCGCCCTGTTCCGTCTGCTCGCCGAGCCGCTGCACAAGCTGTATGCCGGCGACAGCAAGAAGCTGGCTGCGCTTGGTGTCGATCGACGCGAGCGTCTGCCGCGCAGCGGACACCCCGTGCGCGATCTAGCCAACAAGATCGCAGCAGGCTTCGGCATCGAAGACTTCGACGTGTACATCACGGCAGCCCAGCGCACCGACGAAGACGGGAAAAAGGGTCCGCTCTGCACGCTAGAAGCTCTCGATCATCCGACGCTGATCCTCAGCCATTCGCTGATCGATGGTGCATCGGAAGCAGAGCGACGCTTCTTGCTCGGTGGTCTGCTGAAGATCGTGCAGAGCCAGCTCGTCCTGCCGCTCAGCCTAAACGCCTACGACCTGGGCTTGGTGATCGGCTCGCTGGTGCGACTCTATGTGCCGAGCTACACGCCGATTGGCTACGCCGAAAAGCAGATCGCCAACGAGGCTTCGCGCATCAAGCGCGCCATTCCCAGCAAACTGCAGGGCCAGCTATTGCCGCATGCCATGGAGTGCTCGGCGGCAGCGCTCGACTTTGAAGGCATCAGCGAGCTCATCACGCTGGCCAGCCATCACGCCGGCTTGGCCCTGACAGGCGACATCGGCAGCGCCATGTCCATGCTGCGACGCAAAGGCGGCGGCAGCGAGCGCCTTGTCGACGATCTTTTGCGCTTTGCAGTCAGCGAAGAATTCGCTGAGCTCCGCCGCATCGTGACCGCATAGCCAAAGCGCCCTGCGCCCCCATTTCTGCCCATCTCGACGGAACCAGCCACAGAGCGCCGCTCTGTGAGGACAGGCGCGCCTGTTACAGCGGTGCCGGCTGAAGCGCAGGCGTCGCAATCTGACGACGCAAGGCGACGATGTATTGCTCGATCGAGTCCTTGCGCGAACCCTGCGGCTTAACGATGCGCGCCTCGGCAAAACCGGCACGGCAGCGCTTGAGCAGCTTGGGAAAATCAGGACCTTGAAACAGCTTGCCGACGAAGTGGCCGCCGGGAACCAAGAGCTGCTCGGCTAGCTCTAGCGCTCGCTCGAACAGCGCTTCCGAGCGAGACTGATCCATGTGGCGGATGCCCGAGGTATCCGGCCCCATGTCCGACAGCACCACGTCGAACGCGGCAAGCTCGCCGCGCAGCACGTCCGGCGCGATGGAAAAGACATCGCCGATCACAATGCGGCAGTGCGGGATGGTAATGCCAAGCGGCTCGCGATCAAGACCGACCAAGCTTGCTGTTCCGCCAGTCCGCCGGTCCACGTACTGCAGCCAGGACCCCGGCCGACAGCCCAGATCCAAGACCCGCAGCCCGTGGCGACCGGGCGGAAACAGGTGGTACTTCTCGTCGATCTCCAACAGCTTGTAGACCGAGCGCGCCGCAAAGCGCTCGCGGCGCGCCCGTTCGTAGAAGTGATCGTGGCGACCGGCACGATCGCGAAGAGATCCCGCCGATCCCATGGAGACCCGTTACTTCTTCTTGGCTGCGGCGGCTGCTGGCTTCTTGGCAGCGCCCTTTTTGGCTTTGGTCTCTTCCACATCACCGCCCATGCGAACCGGGCCCGTGCGCTTGATGGCGTTGCGCACCGTGACATAGCCGTTCTTGCCACCGGGGACCGAGCCGTAGATCAGCAGCAGACCCGAGTCGTCCTGGACCTCCATCAGCGCCAGGTTCTGCACCGTGCGACGGACATCGCCCATATGACCGGTCATGCGCTTGCCCTTGTGGACGCGGCCGGGGGTCAAGCGACAGCCGATCGAGCCACCGTGGCGAAAGAACTCGTGCGAGCCGTGGCTGTTCACCGACGCGGCCATGTGGTGACGCTTGATGACACCCTGAAAGCCCTTGCCTTTGCTGGTGCCCACGACGTCGACATAGGTGCCGGCCTTGAAGATCTTCGACAGCGGCACCGAAGCGCCCACTTCGAACTGATCGAGCTGCTTGGCATCCAGGCGAATCTCGCGGACCCAGCGCGGCGGCTTGATGTTCTGCTTGCTGACGACGCCGGTCTCGGCGCGGTTGCACAGACGCAGCGGCTTTTCGCCATAGCCCAAGCGGATGGCAGCGTAGCCGTGCTTGTCCGGCGTACACTTGGAAAGCACCACGCAGTTCCCGGCATGCACGACGGTGACACCAACGCGGTTGCCTTCAGCCGAGAAGATCTGGGTCATGCCCAGCTTCTTCCCAATGATCCCAGTACGAAAGACGGTCTTGGCCATGGTTTGACTCCTGTTGAATGCGGAGACGTGGGTGGATTGCCCGTCGAGACGGGCGCGGTGAGCGGTTCGGGCCAACGAACATCACCGAAGAAAAGTGAGCACTTATCCTCTCTACCCACGAGGAGAAGTCAAGCGCGAAGTAGGTTCCCAATCCGCAGACAAGCTTCGGATCGAAACGACGCGGACACAGACGCAAGACATGCGAGGGGAAGCTGTAGAGCGATCGCGGGGGACGAAGATCGCAGGGGGCGGGCAGAGCGAGCGGCTGGCTATTTCAGCTCCAGCACATCTTCCATGTCATAGAGCCCCGGTGGCTTGCCGGCCACCCAGCGCGCGGCGCGCAGCGCGCCTTGGGCAAAGACCTCGCGCGAGCTTGCGCGGTGCGAAAGCTCGATGCGCTCGCCATTGCCTAGCAGCATGACCGTGTGATCTCCCGCGACGTCGCCGCCGCGGACGGAAAAGACACCGATTTCGCCCGCGGGTCGCGCGCCCAAGATGCCTTCGCGCCCGGTGCGAATGGCCGATGGCGCCACGCCGACTTGGCCGCGACTGGAATCGATGGCATCCGCCAAAAGCAGAGCCGTCCCCGACGGTGCATCGCGCTTGTGGCGGTGATGGATCTCGATGATCTCGGCGTCGTAGTCGGGCAGAACAGCCGCGGCGCGGCGCAAAAGACCGATGAGGACATTGATGCCTGGCGACATGTTGGCCGAGTGAACGACTGGAATGCGCTCGGACGCTGCCGCAATCGCGGACAGCGCGGCTTGATGCAGACCGGTGGTGCCAATGACCAAGGCCACCCCAGCCGCCGCGGCTGCCGGTGCCAACATCGCCGTCGCTGCAGGGGTCGAAAAGTCGATGATCACTTGGCAGATGCGCATGGCACTTGCGATGTCACAGCTTGCGCTCACACCGACGGCACCAAAGCCGACAAGCGGACCGATGTCTCGCCCTAGCTGTGCGTTGTTGGTCGGCACCAAGGCCGCCACCAGCGCCGCCGAGATATCCATGGGATCGACTGGATCCAGAAGCTCTCGCACGACCATCTGTCCCATGCGACCGAGAGCGCCGTAGACCCCAACTCGAACCGCGGCTCCCGAGACGGCGGAGACCTCGCCCTTGCCGAAGCTACTTGCCGAAGGTGCGCTGCTCATGAAACCAGCTCCATCTGAACCAAGAGGGCCCGCAGCTTGGCCTGCCCTGACTCAGACATCGGAACCAGGGGCAGGCGCAATGCAGACGACACGGAACTGCCATACATCATAGCGAGTGCTGCCTTGGTCGGGATCGGGTTCGGCTCACTAAATAGCGCGTCGGCCAGCGGAACGAAGCGACGGTGTAGTTGCAGCGCCAAAGCGGCGTCACCTGCTTGATGCGCGGCTAGGATGTCTGCTGTAAGCCGCGGAGCGACGTTGCTGACGACGGACACGGTGCCACGGGCCCCCACGCCGTACAGGGGATAGTTGATCGCGTCTTCCCCTGAGAGCACGGTGATGCGATCGCCAACCTTGCGCAAGATAGCGTCGGTGCGCTGCACGCTGCCGGTGGCTTCCTTCAGCGACACCACTTCCGGCAGATCACACAGACGGGCGACGGTGTCCGGCAACAGATCGCAGCCCGTGCGAGCCGGCACGTTGTACAGCATGATGGGCGCGCCCAGCTTGGCGATGGCTGAAAAGTGCTGCACCAAGCCCTCTTGCGGTGGGCGGTTGTAGTACGGCGTCACGGCCAAAAGCCCCTGCACGCCCACCCGCAGCGCGGCCCGCCCTAGCTCGACAGACTGCGCTGTCGATGGCGAGCCAATGCCGGCCAGCACTGGAACCCGCCCCGCGGAAGCCTCGACAACGATGCGAATGACGCGCTCTTGCTCGGCGGGGCTCATGGTCGCGGCTTCGCCCGTTGTGCCGCAGGCCACTAGGCCCGACACTCCGCCAAGGATCTGCTGCTCGACCAACGTCGCCAGTGCCCGCTCGTCGATCCGTGGTGTAGCGTCCCCGGAAAGCGCGATGTTCTCGTCGCTGTCATGGGCCCGCATCGGCGTCACCAGCGCCGTAAATACTCCGTGAAAACCCGCGCGAATGGGCTGCATCGCAGTCTTCTTTCGTGGTTGGTTCCAGTCCGTACGTGCTCGTGTCGGCGCAGCAATCTCGGTGAATCCGGGCAGCGCGGCCACGCTCGCTGTGTACGCTACGCCAATGTCGGCCGGGGGGGAACTGCTGACCCGCGGCTGCGCGGCCACAGCCGGTGTGACGAACTTTGTAAGATGGTCCTTATGCCGCAATCACCCGTCGCATCCCGACCCATTCCTGCGCAGACACGGCCCGCAAAGACGGCCCGTGCAGCGCTCCGCCGCGTCGGCCTGTGGGGCCTGGGCCTTGGCCTTGCTGGCTGTATCGAGGTCGGCCCCCATGCTCCGCTGGGACCGAACCTGCCGACCAGCCCCGGCACCAACCCAAGCTGCCGCGCAAGTACCCCGTTGCCAGCCGGTCGTCTGTTCACCGACATCACCGAGCTTTCCGGCCTGCGCGGCATCACGGGGATTCGCGTTGCCTCGGCCGATCTAAATGGCGATGGCTGGCCCGATCTGATCGTGCATGGCAGCGGCAACGTACGTGACAAGGCCCCGAACTATATGCGGCGCGTGCTGATCAACGACCACGGGCGCTTCATCGATCGCACCGATGCATCCGGCCTGCGCGCTGGACGAGACGGCGCCGACGTCGGTCGCCTGAGCCATGGCGTGGTCTTTGGCGACGTCGACAACGATGGTGACATCGACCTGTTTTCCACCGCGTACCAGGATGGAACCGCAAAGCCGCCAGCCGATCGCGATCGCGGCGAGGTGTTCTTAAACGATGGGCAAGCGCACTTCACGCTGGCCTCAGAGAGCGATCTGCAAGCCAAGGCCCTGCCAGGTGCAGGCCTCAGCTTCCTCGACTTCGATCGCGACGGAGTGCTCGATCTGTTTCTGAGCACTTGGTACGACCCCGATCCCAACAGCATCGAAGGCGCCGGCAACTACCTGTATCGCGGGCTAGGCGGCGGTCGCTTCGCCGACGTCAGCAGCAAGGCGGGCGTGCTGCGCCCAGGCATCGGAATGGACGAACGCAAGTACCTTGCAGGCGAAAATCGCCGAGCCGCGTATGGATCCACGGTCTGCGATATCGACAGCGATGGCTGGCCTGACGTGCTGGTCAGCGCCTATGGCCGCGGCTGGAATGAGCTGTGGCGCAACCAAGGCGATGGCACGTTCCGCGAGATCGGCTTTAAGACACCGGTCGCCTCCGATGACAACGTCAGCTACCAAAGCGACAATCAGTTCTACCTTTGCTACTGCAAAGAACATCCGGGCATGTGTCCGCCCGAGACCGCCCCGCCGCGTATCAACTGCTCGCGCTATGCCTGGACACCGGGCTTCGACGATCAGCCGGCGCGCAACGGCGGCAATACCTTTACGACGGCCTGCGGCGACATCGACAACGACAGCGACATGGATCTGATGCACGCCGAGATCCGCCACTGGCACATCGGGCAGTCCAGCGATCCATCGCAGCTAATCCGCAACGAACTGTCCACTGGCAGCGGTCTACGATTTACGCGCCTGCCCAATGCGCAGACCGGCTTGCTGCGGCCGATGACCACGCCAAGCTGGAACGAAGGCGACATGGAAGTTGGTTTCTTTGACTTCGACAACGACGGGCGCAAGGACATCTATCTTTCGTCCTCGGACT
Organism: uncultured Myxococcales bacterium; assembly: GCA_964554495.1. GTDB lineage: Bacteria > Myxococcota_A > Polyangia > Palsa-1104 > JAEUJZ01 > JAEUJZ01. The sequence goes on along the minus strand of CAZKOY010000089.1, from coordinate 3,420 downwards.
ATCCCGACACCTGGGGCACGCTGTTCCGTCAAGGTCCAGATGGCACGTTCACTGCGCTGCCTGATTCCGGCGTGCGCCACTATCACGCGCATGGCTTTGCGGCTGTCGACATCGATCGCGATGGCGATCTGGATCTGATCATCGCGACCAGCACCTTTCGCTGCGGCGGCGATCCCAAGTGCCCCGCCACCCAGGAAGTGCGCGTGTATCGCAACGATGTGGGCCAGCAGCAGAACTATCTGCAGCTTCGCCTGCGCGGCAGCGCCAGCCCCACAGGAAAAGGCGGCGCAAACGTCGCGGGCATCGGCGCACGCGTGACCGTGCGAGCCGGCGCAGTCACCCAAGTGCAAGAGGTCTCGGGCGGCTATGGCCACTTTGGCCTGCAGCATGACACCGTGCTGCACTTCGGCTTGGGCGCAAGCTGCGCACCCGACGAAATCGAAGTCCGCTGGCCCGACGAAAAAGGCAGTACCGAGATCTTTCGCGGCATACCCGGCAATCGCGGAATCGAGCTTCAGCAAGGCACCGGCAGCCCGCGCTAGCGCGGTCGTCTCGGTTCTTTTCGCGGCCGCGCTTAGCGCTTCGCCGTGGCTCGTCCGTAGCGCTGGATCAGCAGCACAACACTCACGATACCGACGGTGCCGCCGCCCAACGCCAGCAACACATCTGAAGCCAAGGCCAGCGACCGCACGCGCGCCTGCTGATCGAGCAGGCTGCTTGAGGCCGCACCCGCATAGGGCGTGTCCTGTAGCGATCGAGCCTCTAAAAGAGCCGCAATCCCTGTCGCTGTGCTCGCCACGATCAGCGCGCCTCCGGTCGCGATTCCCGCCCAGAAATATGCCGGCACGGGCCGCTGTGTAGCCGCTAGCCCACCGGCCGAATCGACGCTGCGTGCGGCATGGTCGGGCTGTGGCCCCCGCACGCTCGGTGGCGCAAGAACGGGTGGCGCCCCTTGGTTCGCAGGCGGGCTCGGGGACGACGCCGGAAGCGGAACAGCCGCAGGACCGGCCGCTGCGGCGGGCGCTGCGCTCGCCGATGGATGGCCGGCCGCTTTGCCCGCCGTGTGAGCAGCAGCTTGCTCGGTTGGTGTCGCGGACACCGCCTCGTTTGCTTTGTCCCTCACCGCAGCTTGCGCCGCGCCCGGCTCGGGCGCCCCCTTGCTTGCTGCAGATGGCTCGGCGGGCGGTTTCTCTGTCGGTGTGCTGGGCGCTGTGGTGCTTGGTGGCGCGGTCTCAGTGCGTGCCGCTGCGGACGCTTCTTCTGGCTTTGCGCTCTCGGCTGGCGTCGGCTCAGACTGCGCCTTTTCTGCCTGCGCGATGTAGTCATGGACGGTCTGCAGGCGGTCGCTTGGCCCCTTCGGCTCGTCGGCCAGATAGCGACGATAGTGCGAAAGCGCTTCGCCATAGCGTCCCAGCTTGTGCAGCGTGCGCCCAATGTTGATAAGAAGCCAGGGAACAGGTCGACGACGATACGCGCCTTGGTACGCGGCCAGTGCCGTCGCATAGTCGCCGCTCTTCGACAGCCGACGCGCTTCTTCATACAGGCCGACGCAGACCCCATCGGCCAAGCACGCATCTTCGCCAGGCCCCGGCTTGCGCGCCTGCGCCGTGTCGATGACACCGCAGATCGCAGCCGCGACCCACAGTGCAGACAGCACATGGCGCTTAGTCTTCAAGTTCGATCGCAACATGGCGCGGCTTCTTGCGCGTGCTATCCCGACGAGGCTTGCTCGCAGGAGGAGGCGAAGGGGGTTCTTTTTCCTCGACCGCAGTCGGCTGAGTCACCGCCGCGCTGGCGACCGCGTCGAGTACATCGTGCCGCACGGCGTCTTGACTGCGATCGAGCTGGATCAGTCGCTCGACATATCCCGACAGGCGCAGACGAATCTCTTCGACGCCGCTTCCCGCGGCAAACTCGCCGTACCACGGTGTCACGCCCAAGACAGAGCCATCGCTGACCCGCACCACTGTCGCGCCGGCTGGCTCTGTATTCACAGACCAGCGCACCATGCGCGGTGCTTGCGACGCAGACCGTGCTGCGGCAGCGTCCACGACCCCGGCAAGCTGCCCGCTGGTTCGCGTCGGGGTGCTTGCTTCCAGCGCCGTTTCTCGTCGAACCAAAGCCGCGCGTCCGGCCCACAAAAGCACAAACACCAAAAGCGTGCCGGCAACCAGCGGCAAAACGACCGGCAGAGCCCGTCGCTGGCTCTGCGGTGCCGGAGTGCGCTGCTGCCCGACCGAGACGGCCAGCGTCGACGGCAATCCTGCCTGCGGCGTGCCATCGAGGCGCACTGGCTCTTTTTCTTCTTCTTTGTCAGCGGTCGGCATCACCGACGGCGAATCGACACCTGGATCGGACGCACCACTCGCCGAGACTGGCGGATTCTCTTCGCTGGTAGAAACCTCGGCGCGATCCGGCGGCTGCAGATCGGGTAGCCTCGTCCGCAGCTCATCGAGCAGCCCCACCAGCTCTTTCATCGTCGGACGCTGCTGCTTGTCTTTGCAGAGCAGGCGATGCACCAGCGCAGAAAGTGGCGCTGGAACCCAAGGCGCAAGACCCGACAGCGGCGGCGGATCTTCATAGATGTGCATCGCCATGATCTCGCCAGCCCCTGCGGCGACGAACGGCATCCGCCCGCTGAGCAGGCGAAACATCACAACACCGAGCGAATACACATCGCTTTTCTCGTCGACACCCGCGGCGCCGCGGCACTGCTCGGGCGACATATAGCCGGGCGTACCCAGCAGCAGATCGCCGCGCGTCTCGGCCAAGCGCTGCGACGGCTCGCGCAGCTTGGCGATGCCAAAATCGAGCAGCTTGGTGCGCTCTCCTCCCGGTATCGCCGGGTCAGCCACCACCATGATGTTGTCCAGCTTGAGATCGCGATGGACGATGCCTTTTTCATGGGCGGCTTGCAGCGTCTCGGCCACTTGCCGGATCAGACCGAGCTGACGGTGCAGCGACATCGCGTCGCGCTTGCGGGCCCGCCGCCCCATCGTCTCGCCCTTGAGAAACTCCATGACGATGTAGGCCGTCCCGTCGGCAAGCTGGCCATAGTCAAAGATCTGCACAAGCCCCGGATGCTCGATCCGGTTCACCGCGCGGGCTTCGTTGAAGAAGCGGGTGACGGCCTCGGTGTTGCGCGTGTACTCGGCGTTTAGGACCTTGATTGCGACACGCCGCTCGATGGCCTCATGTACGCACTCATAGACCACACCCATGCCACCTTGGCTGAGCTTGCGCAGCAGGCGATAGGGACCTATGTGGCCGTCGCTCATGGCGAGAGTGTCTCGGTGTCAGGGTATCACGTGAGCTGACACTCACTCAACGCGGGCGAGACGCGATGCGTCGTGTGGCTAGTCGCCAAAAAAAATGAGCCCCGGCGGGCTGGGCCTGCCGGGGCTGCTGCGCGCGGTCTGA
>CAZKOY010000088.1:0-22082 GCA_964554495.1 uncultured Myxococcales bacterium | reverse complement strand
TATTGAATCGCTTGCTCGGTGACATCGAGACGATGGTCACCAACAACGAAAAAGAGGCGCTGCTGCTTGAGAACATTTTGATCAAGCGCCATAAGCCGCGCTTCAACGTCAAGCTCGTCGACGACAAGAACTATCTAGCGCTGCGTTTGGATCCCAAGGCGCGCTATCCACGACTGGAAGTGGTTCGCCGCATCCGCGACGATGGGGCCCGCTATTTTGGCCCCTATCACTCGGCCGGTGCTTGTCGACAGACGCTGCAGGTGGTCAATCGTCATTTCAAGCTGCGCACCTGCACGGATCACGTGTTGAACAGCCGCTCGCGCCCATGCTTGCAGTTCCAGATCAAGCGCTGCGACGCGCCCTGCGTCGTTCCCATTCCGCCCAGTCAGTACGCCGAAGGGGTCCGCGATGTCGCGCTGTTCCTCGACGGGAAAAATGGCGAGCTGATCGACCGCTTGCGCCACCGCATGCTGCAAGCATCGGAAGAGACACACTTTGAAGTGGCGGCCGCGCTGCGCGATCAGCTTCGCGCGCTGGAACGCACGCTGGAAGAGCAGCGCATCGTCTGGGCGCAGTTTCTCGACCAGGACATCTTTGGTTATTTCCGTCAGGGCGATGTCTTGGAAATCGCCGTGCTGCAGATTCGCCAAGGCAAGATGCTCGGGCGTCGCAGCTTCCGCTTTGCCGAGCAAGAGTTCCCCGACCATGAATCGATCTCGGCCTTTGTCGGCCTGTACTACGACGCCAGCAACGCCATCCCCGACGAGGTCTTGCTGCCGATCGACATCGAGGATCTAGAGGCCAAGCAAGAGTGGCTGCGCGAGCGCCGCAGCGAACAGAGCAGCGACGTCGGCGGAGCAGGGGACGGCAGCCGGCGTAGCAAAGTGGAAGTGCTCGTGCCCAAGCGTGGTCCGCGGCGCCAGCTTGTCGAGCTAGCCAACAAGAATGCCGCAGTGAACTACTCGACGCGTCGCAACAAGCAGCGCGACACCGAAGATGCCCTGCGCAAGCTGCAGCGGCGCCTGGGGCTGAAGCGACTGCCGCAGCGCATCGAGTGCTTTGATATCTCGCACCTGCAGGGCACCGATACGGTGGCTTCACGTGTGGTATTTGTCGACGGAGAACCAGCTCGCAGTGAGTATCGCAGCTTCAAGATTCGCTCGGTAGCCAACGACGATTTTTCCGCGATGTATGAAGTGCTGTCGCGGCGCTTTCGGCGCGCTCGCGAAGAGCGTGAAGCGTCCAAGGCGGCCGATGTCAGCGCTGCTGCGCCGACTGCACCGTCGGGATACTCGCCGGCTGCCGTTGCGGCGCGGCGAGCCGCGGCGCTACTGGTTGCTCGCGATGGGGCGGCGGCATACGGCAGTCGCGATATCGCCGATGGACCGGAAGAGTCCGCCGATCGGGCGCTGGTTCTTGAAGAGACCAGCGTCGATGGATCGGCTGGCCAGGCTAGCTCGCCATCAAGCTGGGCGCTGCCCGATCTATTGGTGATCGATGGCGGAAAAGGGCAGCTCGCCACCGCTTTGGCCGCACTAAAAGATGTCGGTATCAACTGGGCGGCCGAGCTAGATGTCGTCGGCCTAGCGAAGGAGCGCACCGACAGTGAGGGCGAGGAACAACCGGATCGAGTGTTCTTGCCACGGACCAAGGATCCGATTCGCTTGCGACCCAACACCGCCGAGATGTTTGTGCTCAGCCGCATCCGTGATGAAGCGCATCGCTTTGCCGTGGGCTTTCATCGCAAGCTACGCAAGAAGCGGACGCTGTCGTCGCAGCTCGACGAGATCCGCGGCCTGGGCCCCAAGCGCAGGGCGGCACTTCTGCGCGGACTGGGCAGTGTGCGGGCGATTCGCGATGCAACGCTGGAACAGCTTGTGGGCGTGCCTGGCATGACGCAGGCCACGGCCGCCGCGGTACATGCCTACTTCCACGCTCAACGCGGCACACAAGCGCCAACGAAGCCCGCGAGAGCGAGTCAGCCAGCGACGGATCGAGGAGGTGCAGGCGAGTCGACCGCGACTGTCGCTTCATCTTCGGTCAATGATCCAACCGAGAGCAAAGCCGACGGTATGGCAGGTTTGCTGCCGGCTTCGAGTGTGGCCGCGGCTGCAGCGGCGGATGACTCGGCCTCGCCCGACGGAACGGGGGCTCAGCTCGAAGACGCGGCAGCGCAGGAGCTGGCGGATCTCACGCTCCGAGATGCCGACGACGACGAGGCAGAAGCCGCGGACCTAGCTGCGGATGAACAGCTGGTGGCCTTGGCTCAAGAGGCTTCGCGGCGCGACAAATCGACAGCCCCTTCATAGGCTGCATTTTCGCTGGATTTCGCGGCAAGATGAAGGCGGGCGCCTATTCATGTCCGTCAAGCTCCAGTGTCCTGACTGCGGGCGCGAGTACGAAGGCAAGGCACGCTTCTGTCGCGCGGATGGGGCTCGTCTAGTTGAAGTCAGCGTCAGCATATCGGCGACGGCTTTGCCGGCAGTTGACCCAGCGCAAGCACAGAGCGAGAGCGCGAAGCGCGAGAGCCCGGCAGCGGATTCGTTGGGCTCGGTCCGTCCGGTTGCTGCTGCGACGAGCAGCTCACGGCGCGGAGGTGCAGCCAGCACGCGCTCGACGGGCGCAAGCGGTGATGCCCTGCGGATCTCAAATCGTGATCTTCGCTCAAGCGGAATCGGCGGAGCGGGAACTAGCCGCGCGACTTCGATGCGGGGCTTGCCCGGTGTGAGCGCGGATGATCTAGGACTGCCGGGAGCCATCTCGGGCGAGTACAGAAAGTTCCGCTCTTCCGTAACGTCGACGGGCAAGAAAGATCCGCGCAAGGAATCCAAGCGGGATCACTCGGGTCTTTTGCAAGGGCCCATCGACCCATCGCACGCGCTGCGAGCGGACGCCAGTCGCCACGAGGCTCGCAGCGAGTCGCGTGCCGAAGGGCGAACCGAGCCGCGACCCGATCCAATGATCGGCCGGCTCATCGGCGGGCGCTTTCTGATCGATAAGGTGCTTGGGGCTGGCGCGACCGGGGTGGTGTATCGCGCCACGCACCGCGCACTCGGCCGCAAGATGGCGGTCAAGCTGCTGAAGCCGCAGTTCGTTTGGGATGATCGCTCGCTAGAGCGCTTCTTTCGCGAGGCGCGAACGTACAGCCTGCTTGATCACCCCAACATCGTGTATCTGTACGACTTCGGACGGGGTGAACAGGGCGAGCCGTTCCTGGTGATGGAATACGTCGAAGGGCAGACGCTGCACCAGGCGATCCAAGAGAGCATCACGCGCACCCTGCCGCTTGATCGCGTGCTGATGGTGATGAGCCAATTGGCGCGTGCCTTGGAACATGCGCACAGCCGAGGCGTCATTCACCGCGACATCAAGCCCGAAAACATCATGCTGGTGCGCCAAGGCGAGTACGAGGATCTGGCCAAGCTGCTCGACTTTGGCGTGGCCCGCTTGGCCAACTCGGATCGCGTAACTGGTGTCGGGCAAGTCACGGGCACCGCAGAGTTCATCGCGCCTGAGACGCTGCACGACACGGGAGAGATCACGTCAGCCGTGGATCTGTATGCCATCGGCATGATCTTCCATGACGCGCTGGTGGGTCGGCCGCCGTTTACCGGCACGCTCGATGTTGTGTTGCATCAGCACTTGGAAGTGGTGCCCCCGCTCTTATCCGAGCGCTCTGGCGATCCCAATCTGCCGGCAGAGCTCGACGAGGTTGTGGCGCGCTTGCTGGAAAAAGATCCAGCGCTTCGCCCGACAGCGCACGAGCTTTCTGGCGTGCTGGATCGCATGCTCGAAGAGTGGCTCGGTCGCGAGTACGCGGTCGACGATTCCAGCATCAGCGGTGGGATTCGCCTGCCCGATGTTTCGGATCTGGATACGCAGAGGCTGGCCGTTTATCAACGGCCGACCGTGATGTTCCACAAGACCGAGCGCAAGACCGAGATCAGTGATCGCCTGGAACGTCCGACGCAGATCGTCGCCCGTCAAGACTGGCCGACGCGCATGCTGCAGGTGAGCTCGGTGAACCAGGGCACGACGGCCAAGCCAACCCAGGTCTTGCTGCAGCGACCGCCGCGAGCGCTCAGCCTGGATCAGCTCGAAGTGGTCGAGCTACACAGCTCTACCCTGCACAAGACAGCGACGGACTTGGCGGGCCGTATGTGGCCGGGAGGCTGGCCGCAGGCGCTGCTGAACCTTCAGCAACACATCGACAACTGCGATGAGCAGGATCGCAAGCTGACCGCCGAGATCGAGAGCCATGAGCGCCGCGTGCGTGAGGCCCCAGAGCTTCTGGAGCGGCACAACGCGCTGCGCATGAAGGTGCTGCATCTGAGCGAACGACTGCGCAATGAAACAACGATGGATGCGCGGGCGCGTATGAAGCTATGCGATGAACTGGAAGCGGCCGAGCGAGTGTTCTTTACGCTGGAGAGCTCGATTCAACCATTGAAGCGCCGCAGCAACATCGAAGCGCAGCGGCAGAGTCGCATCGATGTGCGGGCGACGCGACGTCGGTCGCGCGTGATGTTCGCGCGCTTGCTGCTCGCCATGCCGTGCCAAGCCGCCCTTGAAACAGCCAAACACGACCTGCAAGAGATCTTGACTCGCTGCGACCAGGGTGGACAGGTGAAAACCTAAGAAGTCATTTTAACTATCAATCAGTGATTCGATAAATGGGATTAATCGCCGAATTTATTCTATAATATATTCAAAATATCAGGCAATTATATTGGAATTATTGATTCATTCTTTCAGCTATGTTCTAGCGTCCCCGGTCCGTGTCGGACACGCGGCGCATCAGCGCGGTCTGCAGCAGAAGCACAAGGAAGATCAGCACGGCGTACGCCGCGGCATAGCCATAGCGATGGCCACGCGCAAACGCCCAGCGATAGGCCTGTGTGATCAAGATGTCGGTCGCTCCATCGGGCTCGCCACCCGACACCAAGAAGACGACGTTGAACATATTGAACGTCCACACCGCGCCCAGAAGCACCGACGGCAGCATCGCCGGCATTAGCAGCGGCAGCACGATGTGGCGCAGGCGCTGAAGTCGCGTTGCGCCGTCGAGCATAGCTGCCTCTTCTAGCTCGGCGGGGATGGCTGCCAGGTGTCCCAGCGTGACCACCATCATGAACGGGAAGCCCAGCCACACATTGGTTGTGACGTTGGCTGCCAAGGCGGTGGCGAAGCTTGAAAACCAAGCCACCGGCTCAAGTCCCAGCCAGCTCAGCAGCCCGTTTACTGCGCCGAACTGTCGATTGAACATGCCTTTCCAGATCAGCGCGGTGATGTAGTTCGGGACGGCCCACGGAATGATGAGCAGCACGCGATACAGCCCGCGCAGCTTCAGAAAGGGCTCGCGCAGGGCCAGTGCCAACGCGACACCAATGGCGACGTGCAGCGAGATATTGAGCAGCGTCCACAAGATCGTGACGAGAAGCGTGAAATAGAAACCCAGTGGATCCAGGCAGCCCGTCTGTCTGCACAAAAGAATGTCTGCGAAGTTGCGCGTGCCGACGAAGCGCCAGCTGCCGTCGGGAAGCAGAGCAAACAGCGACAGCGCGGCGCCCAGGACAATGGGCAGCGCGGCCAGCGTCAGAAGCGCGATAGCCGCTGGACCTAGGTATGCGTAGGCGGCTCGCGCTTGCCACGCGCGGGCGATGCGCTGCTGCGACAGGGCGCGTCGGACGATCAGTCCCGTCGCGACTAGAAGTGCCAGCGAGAGCGCAACCAGATACGGGGTCTCGGATGCTGCGTCCGGCGGCGGTGCCAGATAGTGCTGTAGCAGACCCTGAGCGCTGCGCAGCGCATGCTGTGGATCGACTCCGCGCAGCACTTGTCGCAGAAGCTGCTCGCCGGGTTCCCAGAACGCACGCATGCTCGGGTGCTTGGGGCTCGGCACCAGCTCAGGAAGCTGAGCGAAGAAGGCGCGCAGCACCGGGTCCTGCGACGCCACTGGGTCCTGCCAGGCGCTTTGTTCACTGACCGCTTGATGTGCTGTGCGCAGTCGCGGCAGGGCTCCTTGCGGGCCGGCTAGATATGAAAGAAAGGCCAGCGCCTGCTGCGGATGCTTGCTGTGTGCCGACAGCAGTCCCGCTTCGATACTGGTCAGCGGCGACGCGGTGCGGCCCGTCGCGCTGAGCTTTGGCATGGGCGCAACGCCGTACGGAACGCCGGGAGCGATGTCACCGACAAACCACGGCCCGCTGATCACGGTGGCCGCCCGGCCTTCGTTGAAGAACTGCGCGACCAGCACCGCGGTCATGTCTTCCGGCACGATGCGCGCAAAAACCAGCCCGCGCAGGAAACGCAGGGCCTGTAGCTGCTGTGGTGTCTCTAGCGTCGGTACGCCGCGCTCGGGTGGAATGATCTGGCCGCCAAAACCATGCAGCCATACCGCGTGATAGAAAAAGCTGCCCGTTTCGTATGCCAGGGCATAGCGCTGTCGTCCGTCGGGCATCGGCTGGCTGTGCAAGCGCTGCGCAAGCACCTGCAGATCCTCGGTGGCTGCGGGGGGCTGCGATGCCAGATCGGTGCGATAGAACAGGACCAGGCTCTTCCACGACAGTGGCAGGCCCCATAGCGCACCGCCTTCGCGCAGCGGATCAACGGTCTGCGGCCACAGGGTCCGTAGCGTCTGCTGCACGCTCGCATCGCCGTCGACGGGTGCTAGCAGACCCTGACTTTTCCACTGCCCGATTGGATCGTGGGCCGCGATGAATGCATCCGGTCCATGGCCTCGTGGAATCGCGGCCTGCAGCTTGTCCGCGAAGCTGCCATAGGGCACAGCGATCGCTTCGACCGCGACATCGCGCTGGCTTGCATTGTATTTCTGGACAACATGCTCAAGCGCGCTTTGTTCTGCACCCGTGTACGCGTGCCATACCACCACGTGGGTCAGAAGCAGCAGCGCGCCTGCTGAGATCACCGGCTCGCCTCCGTCCTTAGCGCGGGCCCAGCATCGGCGGTCAGTCGAACGCCATCGTCGGGGCGGGCAGCGCCGCGGGAAAACAGATGCCAGCGGTCGGACATCACGCGGACGCGGACGGGGGTGCCGACCGCGGGCAGACTGGCAACGGTTGCTCGCGCAATCAGCGTCGACGCGCTGGGTGGCAAGGTGGCGTCGCGATCCGCGCCAGCCGCGGCATCGCCCAGCTTGATATGGGCCAGCGCTTCACTGCCCAGATCCTCGATCACATCGAGCACACCTTGGCCCACTTCGCGGCTTCCGTCGTGTGGAAGCCCGCTGGCTGCGCTCAGCACGACATCTTCTGCGCGGACGCCGAGCGTGGCATCTCCTTCACGGATGCCTGGCGTGTCAAGCTGCAGAAGACCCCCTTGGGCGATGAAGCGACCCGCTCTCACCTGGCCGGGAATCAGGTTCATTTCGGGCGTGCCAAAGAAGCGTGCGACAAACGGCGAGCACGGCGTGTCGTACAGGCTGCGCGGTGAGCCGATCTGCACAAGCTCACCCTGGCGCAGCACAGCGATGCGATGGGCCAGCGTCATCGCTTCGACTTGGTCGTGGGTGACATAGATCGTCGTCGTGCCCAGCGTGCGGTGTAGCCGCAAAAGCTCGACGCGCATCTGCTGACGCAAGGCGGCGTCTAGGTTGGAAAGCGGCTCATCGAACAGGAAGACCTGCGGGCGGCGCACGATGGCGCGACCCATGGCCACGCGCTGTCGCTGTCCACCGGATAGCTCACGCGGCAAACGACTGAGCAGCGGCGTGATGGCCAGAAGCTCAGCGGCTTCTTCGACCCGCCTTTTGATCTCGGGCTCAGGCATGCGGCGCAGGCGAAGCGCAAACGCCAGGTTCTCGCGCACGCTCATGTGCGGATACAGCGCATAGCTTTGGAACACCATGGCGATATCTCGGTCGCGCGGCTCGACTTGGTTTACGACGCGGCCGTTGATGACGATCTCGCCTTCGCTGGCAACTTCCAGGCCGGCAATGCAGCGCAGAAGCGTGCTCTTGCCGCAGCCCGATGGGCCGATCAGAACCAGAAGCTCACCGTCTGAGACATCGAGCGAGACGCTGCGCAAGATGCGGGTGCTGCGGCCGCCGCTTTCTTGCCCAAGCTTGTCGACACAGAGGCTGCGAACGCTGACCGTGGCCATCGCGATCGGCTTACTGCGAACCGGCTGAAGACGGCTGTGTGGCAAAGACTCGGTCGGGATCGATCGCCAGGGCGACATCGCGCATGACGTCTTCGACCGAACGATCAGCCGTGGCAATCGGCGCACCGAAGTGGATGCGGACGGTGTTGCCGCGGTGCAAGCGCCAGCCCTGCGGGGGCATGACGGCATGCGAGCCCGAGATGCAAAGCGGCGCAATCGGTACCCCAACATCGCGCGCCAGGATGAAGCCGCCCTTCTTCAGCGAGCCGAGCTTCTGCGTGCGGCTGCGTGTGCCCTCCGGTGCGATCCAAACATAGGTGCCCGAGCCGATCTGTCGCTTGGCCTCTTCGAGGCTGGCGATGGCCTTCTTGCGATCGGATCGCACAATAGGAATAAAGCCAGAGGCTCGCATCGCGCGTCCCCAGATTGGCACATAAAACAGCTCGTACTTGGCGACCATGCGCAGGCGCAGGCCCTCGGGAATAGCGGCATAGATCAGCGGAATATCGCTGTAGCTCTGATGATTCGACATCAGCACGCAGGGCTGTGCGGGCAGGTTCTCGATGCCCGATATGTCCAGCGTCGTGCATGTTCGCTCGATCAGGCCATTGGCCCAGCGGCGCAAGCGATCGTTGCTGCGATCGTGCGAATAACGCCCGACCAGCGCGTCGAACACCGTTGGGATCGAGATCCCAATGGTGCGCCGCGCCGCGTCCAAGGCCAGAAGCAGACTTCCCTCGCTCATTGCCTGAGTTACTCATACGCTAGATGCGCGCTGCAGAGCAACGCCTAGAAATGCTGCGGACGAAGCTCGACTGGCGGACCTACAGCGGCAGGGCGGCGGCGCGAGCCAGAGCCCACGCCGGAAAGTACGACTTGTATAGGCGGTAATCGAGCATGGCGGTGCCAAAGAACACGCCATTCTGGGCTTGATCGGGAAAGCTGCCGTCGGCGCGCTGCCTGCTGTGCAAGAAGCGAGCGCCGGCTGCGATGGCTCGTCGCCGCATGGCGTGGTCGGGGTGCCCTTCGGTGTCTAGCTCGCACAGCGCGATCAACGCCCAGCTTGTCATGACCACCTGGGACTCGGGATGCTCGACGTACTGGTCGGTCAGGCAGCTTGTGTAGTGTTCACCCCAGCCACCGTCGGAACGTTGGTGGGAAAGCAGCCACTGCGCGGCTCGCTGAAGGCGCGGATCGGCGGCGGGAACTCCAAGTGCGCGCATCGCTTTGACCACGTGAAGGATGGCGTACGTGAAGTTGATGCCCCAGAATCCCGGCCACGATCCGTCGGGGCGCTGCGCTTGCCACAGTCGGTCCCGCCCGCGGGCGATGGCATTTTCGATGGCCTGCTGCACATCCGATGGAAAGCGCGAGCCGTGCTGCATCCGGGCCGCCGCCAAGCCGCGCAGCGACGAGGCCGTACACTCCAGATAGCTGCGCTCGGTCACGCAGTTGCCGTACATCTCAGATGGGTTGATCTGCTCCAGCAAGCCGCCCGCGCGTCGCCGCTCATACGTGCCGAAGCCGCCGTCGTCGTTCTGGCGCGACAGCAAGAACTCCACGGCGATCTGGCAGCGCTCGGTCGGAATCGGCGTACGGATGTCCTGTGGGAAGCGCGACTCGGCGTGCAGCAGCGCGACCAGTGCCTCGGCTGTGCAGTCCGACACGGGCCAGCGGTGCTTGCCATCTGAAAAACACCAGCCACCGCGCAGGCGATCGCGAGCGCCTTCGCCGTGCTCGTGCGCCGGCAGGTCTTCTGTAAGCTGCAGCGACAGCAGATACGCATGCGCGGCCGCCGCCTGCGGTCCAAGATTGGTGGGCATGAGCGCCGTGCTGCTGCTGGCTGCGCCGAAAAGGTCCTGCGTCTCGCGCGCGGCCGTCAGAGTCTGCAGCGCAAATGCGGTGTCCCAGGTCTGACTGCGGGCGCCGGCATAGCGCAGACCTTCGCGCTCGTCGCAAAACGCCCAGGCTTCCTGTGCCTTTAGGCTTGGCTCTAGCTCACGGTGATGGGGGCTATGAGCGAACAGTGCCAAGCAGTTGAGCAAGCTGTTTACGGGCGAGATGCCCTGGTACCGCGTGTTGCGCTGCTCGCTGAGGATGCGGTCGAAGCACCGATCGAGCGCGGCCATGCGCAGCGGCGGCAGCGGTCGCTTTTCATACTGGTACAGAAGGTCATAGGTCATCCGCAGCGCCGCCGACGGTGCGACGTACAGATCACTGCGGGCAATGTCGTGGCGATGCGCGGCGAAGTCGATCTGCGCCCAGGGCTGCCCATTCTGATCGAATAGCTCGTGTCGCAGCGCCGACGTAATCGCTCCCAAGTCCCCCTGGAAGCGTCGCCCGTACAGATAGGCGATTCCCATGTAGATGTATCGCGTATGGCAGTAAAAATTCCACGGAGAAAAAGGAATCTGGCGTGGCAGCAGGAAGACTTCAGGTGGGAATGGATTCACCCCCGCGTAGTCGTACAGGCCGCACAGAGAAAGCCAGAACTTGCCCCAGGTTGGAATGTGCAGGACACCGCCCGGCTGTTGATGCAGAAAGCGGCGCGCATTGGCGCACAGTGGATCGTCTGCGCTGACCCCGAGCACGCGCAGCGCGACATAGGCAAGGGTTGTGAAATAGACATACGCGGGTGACTCGCGGTGCATGCCCCAGCCGCCGCTTCCGTCGACGGCGCGCGATGAACGGAAGTGCTGAATCATGCGCTGGCGGGTCTGGGCGTCCAGGCTGCGTCCGCCGTCGATGATCTGCCGCACCAAGATGTGCTGCGACAGGATCATGGAATTCCAGACCATCTCGCCTTCCCAGCCTCCTTCCTTTTTCTGCAGAGAGAGGAGGTGCCGCAGCGCGCTGGCGAAACCGGAATCTCGGCCCAGTCCTTCGGAGGTTGGGGTTCCGATGTCTGGGGGCACAGCCGAAAAGAATTCGCAACGCGGAGTATGCACGGCGGTGCTTCCGATGTCGGTGTTTCCTAGGCTCATGCCGAGGCCCCCAGCGTGGGCTGGGGAACGACGTTGCGCGTCGCCAGATACTCTTCCCACTTGCGGATGGTCAGCTGCTGAAACATCGACACCACCGGGCTGAACTCGGCCACCGGCAGATCGGAAAAGCGGTTGTAGCCCTCTTGTTCTAGCTCGACCGCCCAGCCGTCTTGATCGATGACTGGCTGCACGAAAAGGCGCTTGGCAATCTTTAGCACTCGATCCAGCAGCCATGGCGGCATGGTCATCGGCAGGAACGGCAGCTTCAGCGACTGGAAGTAAAAGATGAAGAAGCCGTGCGTAGTCTGTTCATCCTGCGGCAGCAGAAAACAGTACGACTTGATCTTATTGTCGGTGTTCGACCACTGGAATGGGTAGTCGAAGCACAGGTCCATGTGGTTCGCATTGACCTTCTTGTCGTCGACGAAGCGACGGAAGATCTTGCCGGCCCCGACCTTGGTGTCATAGCTGACATGCACCTTGTCGCCGACCGTCTCGTACTTGGTCAGCTTGGGGTCCCAAAACGGACGGTAATCGCGGTGCAGATAGCCGTGCGTGAAGTCGCAGATATTTTCCATCAGCATCGTGTGGTGCGCTTTCCACACGCCGTCGAGGAGGATCATGCCCCAGCGGTTCTTCCCTTCCAGCTCGGGAATCTCAGGCAGCGGGCGCTTCTTGGCCAGCGCGGGATCACCGGGAAACACCCAGATATGGCCATAGCGTTCCTGCACCGGAAACGACGGCACGCTGAGCTTGGGAAACGGCTTGCCGAATAGCTCATGCGGAATCGCGATGACTTTGCCATCGCAGCCGTATTCCCAGCCGTGATACTGGCAGACCAAGTTGCAGCCCTTGACCTCGCCCTGCGACAGCTTTAGCTGCCGATGCGCGCAGCGATCTTCCATCGCATGAACGATTCCTTTTTGGTCGCGGTACACAGCGATCGGGCGACCCCAAAAGCGGGTTCCCATGGCCTTGCCCGGCTTCAGCTTGCTGGAGTGCGCCACCGGATACCAATAGTCTGGATGCAGGCCCGCGGCGCGGGCTTTCTGGCGGCGGTTGCGCGCTTCCAAGAATCCCGGCGGCGGAGTAGGAGTGAGCGCGTCTTCGTAGCGAAAGGCAGCCATGATGATTCCTAATTACCCAGCGAGTTGGAAGGGGAAGCCGTCGCGGCAGATATAGGAGTCTCGTCCTTGGTGGCATGCGCCACTGGGCACTTGCCCGAAACGCCTGCCTGAGCATCGAGGACGGCTGCCATGGACTCGCCTGCGACTCCGAAGTCTGTGGTCGGGCTGGCTTCGTTTCCCAGCGACAGCACGCGCGTGCGGCGGCGGCGATAGCGGACCAAGCAGGGGTGCTTGGGACCGACGACCATATTGGTCATGTTGGGGCGAACGTTACCGTCGACCAAGGCCAGCTCAAAGTTGCGCAGGATGTAGTTCAGGATGACGCGCACCTGCAGGAAGCCGAAGGCAAGGCCGATGCAGCGATGCCGCCCGCCGCCGAACGTGATCATGCTGTAGTTGAACTTGCGATGCTCTTCGCGCGGCGGCGCAAAGCGATCGGGATCGAAGCGCTCGGGGTCCTTCCAAATCTCGGGAAGCTGGTGCGTCAGCCACGGCGAGACCATGGCGATCCATCCCGCCGGCACCGTGTACTTGCCATAGGAGTAGTCGCGCAGGACCTTGCGCGCGAGCAGGAAGAACGGGGGGTGCGTGCGCTCGGCCTCTAGGGCCAGCCTCTCAAGGGTCGGCATGGCCTTGATGTCTTCCATGGCGACGTTGTCGCGCTCACCCAGAACGCGCTCTTGCTCGCGCAGAAGCGGTGGCAGGACATAGGGATTGCGCAGCGCTTCGATGACGCCCCAAGCCGACAGCGCGGCGCTCGTGTGCTGGCCACCAAACAGCGCCGCCAAGACCAGTCCGGTGATTTCTTCGTCGGACAGCGCGCGGCCGTCTTTGTAGCGCGCTTCGAGCAAGCTCTGTACGAAGTCTTCTTCGACTACCCCCTGCTCGCGGCGCTGTCGCGTGACGCGGGCGAACAGCTTGGCGACTTCAGCGCGGGCCTGATCGCGCCTGCGCATCTGCGGCAGCGGTGCGTTCGGTGCCAGAAACGAGATGACGTTCAGGCTCTCTTCCAGCGTGTGATAAAGCGCCGCGAACTCGGTGGTCATGTGATCGCGGAAGTACTTGCCGAGCAGGCAGCGACCGGCCATGAACACGGTCAGCTCATTGGTGGTCGTATAGATGTCGGCAGTGCCTTCGTTGCCCCAGGCCGCGAAGTAGCGATCCAGCTCTTCGTGAAAGAACTGCACATAGCGGCGCAGGCGAGCTTCGCGCAGTGCCGGCAAAAGGAAGCTCAACTGTTCGCTCATAAGCTCGGGCTGAACGTCATAGGCGACGCCGCGCCCAAACACCGGAACCGTGAACTGGTACACCTCGCGCTGGCTTAGCTGATCGTCGGGCGCACGGAAGTACGCTTCATTGGCGCGCGGACCGGAAAACATCGCCGCCATTTGGTTGGCGAGCTTGAGCGAAAAGACATCGCCGAACTGCCGTCGTCCTTCGTTCAGCAGCGCAAAGGGGCGCAGACCAAGCTGCAGTGCGTGCCCAAGAAGCGGCACGTACGCCACGCCTTTGCGCAGAAGCGGTGGAGTGTTCAGCGAGGGACGGGGATCGATCTGGTTCATGGGAAGTCTCTTTGCCTAGGGCGCTACAGCGATCGAGCGAACGCGGCGGAGTGGTGGCAGCCGTCGCGGAACACGCGGGGTCTATGCCCGAGTGATCGCACCGTGCCGCTGAAAAAAGGCGTACGCGTCTTCGCAGGCGCGACGAATGCTGGTCGGCTGATAGCCAAGCTCGCGCCGCGCCTTGCTCAGGTCGACATGGCGACGAAGCTGCAGGATGCGCACCGCCCCTGGGGTCAGGCGCTGCGGAACCTGTGGGGCAAAGCGCGTGAGCAGCGGGCTTATGATCTCGGCCGCGGCGGACATAAGCGGTACCGGCAGCTTGACGCGCGGCTTGGGCACGCCCGTGATCTCTTGCCACATCGTCATGACCTCGGGCAGCGTCGCGAACTGCGTCGAAAAGATGTACTTCTCGCCGGCCCGGCCCTTTTCCATGGTCAGCAGGTGGCCTTGCACGATGTCATCGGCAGCCACGAATTCGACGCCGCCATCGATGTACGCGCGCAGCCTGCGGTTGGCGAAGTCGCACAGCGCGCGTCCCATGCGCGAGGGCTTGAAGTCCTGCGGCCCCAAGATGGCGCAGGACACGGCGATGCGCACGTCGACGCCGCGAGCCACGGCACGCAGGCACTCGTGCTCGACAAAGGCCTTGCTGGCCTCGTACGGCATGGTGCGGTGAAAGGGATAAAACGGCGACTCTTCCGTGGACGGCAGGTGCGGCTGAGCTTCGTCATAGCCGACGGCACCCAGGCTGCTGGTGACGACAACGCGCTCGACGCCGTGGCGCTGCGCCGCTTGCAAGATGTGGCGTGTGCCCAGGACGTTGCTGTCAAAGATCGCGCGCTTGTGCCTGGGGTCGCCATACAGCGTCGAGACCATCGCGGCCGTGTGGTACACGCGCGAGCAGCCGCGGACCGCCTTGTCGACCGCTTCGGGATCGCGCAGGTCGCCATAGACCCTCTCGACGTCCAGTCCGTCGACGGCACGGTTGTCGCTGCCTTCGCGCAGCAGCACGCGCACGGTCGCCCCATCCTTTAGCAAGCGCGGAAGCAGGTTGGCGCCCAAGTGGCCACTGGCGCCGGTCAGTAGCAGTGTGCTCATGTTTTATGTCGATACGCTGCGTCTATCTAACACGCAGTTCGACGGAAAAGCAGTCTCTTTTCCATTTTGACCGCTGCGACACACCGGCCGGGCCACGGCCTCTCGGGAAAATGCGCAGGAATTGCGGCAAACGACAATTCTGGGAAGGTTCGATATCGCACTATTCGTGCGCGCACTAGTTCAATTTCGCACGCTATTTATGACGATACCGACTGCGACGCCGTTGCGGCGGCTATGTAGATATCGAAGACGGCGCGCTGCAGCGTCTCGGCGGCGGTATACGGATCTTGGCTGCGCGACTCGACGGCCGACAGCAGGGGCGCGTGCTCTTGCATCGCCTGATCGATGAGCAGGCCGAGCTGATCGAGCAGAGCATCGCGAAGCTCGCGACGGGCACGGTGCGCGCGGCGGGCCTGGGCTTCTTCGGTGCGGCTGTTGCGATGACGCTCGATGGCGGTGGCTAGCTCGGCGATGCCGTCGTTGCGCGTGGCCACCGTGCGCACGATCTCGACGTCGCCGTGTGGCGCTTCGGGCGGCAGATCGCTCTCTTTGCTGCGTAGCTCTAGCATGGTGCGCAGGTCACGCACGGTGCGGTCGGTGCCTTCGCGATCCGCTTTGTTGACGCACAGCACGTCGGCGATTTCCAAGATGCCGGCCTTGAGCGCTTGTACTTCGTCTCCAAGTCCGGGCACGGTGACCACGACTTTGGTATCGGCTTGCGAGACGACATCGACCTCGCCTTGGCCGACGCCGACCGTCTCGATCAGGATGACGTCGAAGCCGACGGCATCAAGCACGGCGACCACTTCTCCCGTCGAGCGAGAAAGGCCGCCCAAGTGACCGCGCGAGGCCAGCGAGCGGATAAACACACCGGGATCGAGCGCGTGTCGCTGCATGCGGATGCGATCGCCCAAGATGGCGCCGCCGGAAAACGGACTCGATGGATCGATGGCCACCACTCCGACGCGCAGACCTGCTTGGCGATAGTGCGCGATCAGACAATCCACGACGGTCGACTTGCCGGCGCCGGGGTTGCCTGTGATGCCGATGATGAAGGCTCGTCCCGTCGCTGGCCACAGCTTCTGCAGCACGGCGCGAGCCATGGGCTGACGATCGTCGAGGTCGCGAATCAGACGCGCACACAAGCGCAGATCTCCACTGCGTACGGCTTGCGCGATGCTGGCTGCGCGCTCTGCCCCCACGGTTCCGACACGAATCATAGAGTGCTGCGTATCGCGGACGGGCGGCGCGTGTCAATCGAGCCGAGGTTCGAGCGACGAGGCATGGGCAGGGCGTCGCCAGCAAGCTGGCTGCGCGCTGGGTGGACGTCGCTGCCGAGCTACTTGCCGAGGCTGGCCGCTCGCTGCTGCGGCACAGCGACCGCGGCCAGAAACACAAGCTGCACGACAAGGAAGCTGAGCCACGCGACCTTCAGTGATAGCGGCAAGAGCAAGCCCAGCGGCGCCAGGCTCAGGCTGCGCACGATCTCGATCGCCCAGATGCCGCGGCGCTCTTCGACCACGGCCGCCCAGGCCCACAGCGCCCACAGAAGCTCGACGGCGATCGCGATGCGCTGCCACAGCGGCCAGCCACCGTTCCACTGCAGAAACACGATGCCACCCGCCAAGGCCGAGACAAAGACGAAGACGGCATAGGCATTTAAGGGGCGCGGCGTGATCACGTCGTACTTGCGCTGCTCGGCGCGTTCGATCTCGGGCACGGTCACGGGGCCGCCGAGATCCGCGGGACGCCACTCGGGTGGGGCGAGCCAGACCCAGATCTTGTCGCGCAGGCGCGAGGTGGCTTTTGACATCTGCCACAGGCGCTGCCAGTCGGACAGGTTGGCCCAGATTGGATCGAAGCTGGCGAGCGGCTTGACGGTGCCATAGACCGGCTCTTTGTCCTCGGCAGCGAACGTGCCAAGCAGGCGATCCCAAAGGATGAAGATGCCGCCATGGTTGCGATCGATGTAGCGCGGGTTGATGCCGTGATGCACGCGGTGATGCGAGGGCGTGTTGAAGATCCATTCGAGCGGCCCCATGCGCGAGATCAGCCGGGTGTGGATCCAGAACTGATACAGGATGTTGAACGTGTGCATGGTCAGCCACATAAGAAGCGGAAATCCGAGCAGCGCGATCGGCAGGTAGAACAGCCATGAGGTCAGCCCCGTGAGGCCGCTCTGCCGCAGCGCCGTCGACAAGTTGTACTCCTCACTTTGGTGATGCACGACGTGCGTGGCCCAGAAGAAGTTCACGCGATGGCTGGCGCGGTGATACAGGTAGTAGCAAAAGTCGTCGAGGAACAAGAGCGCGATCCAAGCGAGCGGTGAGCTGGGCGAGATGGCAAAGAGGCTCGCGTGCTGTTGCACAAGCTGGTAGGTGACGAAGCCGCCCACCGACAGAAAGCCCAAAAGGACCTGCTGGCTGATGCCGCAGCTTAGGCTGCCGAGCGTGTCGTGCAGGTGGTACCGCAGCTGGGGTCGACGTGTACTGAGCAGGATCTCAAGCAAGATGCTCAGGGCAAAAACGGGAAGAGCCAGGACGATGTAGCGACTGTCCATGGGGTGCGTCCTTTCTCGATCTCGCTGCGGGCGGATCGCTCGTCGAGAGCTGGGAGAGCAGGCTCGGCACCACAAGTGGATGGGCCGGCTGTGCGCTGCGATTTCGCAGAGCTTGATGTCTTGCGCGTTGTGTCCGCAGGGAGCCTCTCTATATTATGGCGCCGCCATGGCGTCCGTCTCTCCTCCTTCCTCTGCGCGTGCTTCGCAAGCTGCGGTGATGAACTCTGCGGCGATGCTCGCTCAGGCCGAGGCCAGCGCTCCGGCGCTTCCCCCGGTGGTGGCCGAGCCGGATGCCGAGCTATTTGCCGAGGCCAGTCAGGCGGCGCTGTATGAGCGAGAGATTGCGCCGGTATGGACGCAGCCGTTTGCGCAGCTTCTGGTTTCGCAGGCGCCGCAGCTTGGCAAAAGCACGATTCTCGACGCGATGTGCCGGGCTGGCGAGGCGGGCCTGCCGCTTCTGCGGCGCTCGCCGCAGGCGCGCTTGGTGGCGATCGATGGCGCCTCGGGGCTGATCGACTTGGCGCGTCGAGAGGCGGGGGCGCTGCTCGGTCGGCGCGTCTTTTTGCGCACGCAGGAAAGCCAGCCCAAGCTGCCGTTTGACAGCGAGGTCTTTGACTTGGTGCTGTCGAACCTGGGCCTGGCTGCCGTCGCAGATCCGCGGGCACTGCTGGCTGATCTGTTCCGCGTGGCGAAGCCCGGAGCAACCCTGCTCGCCACCTTGCCTCTGCGTGGCAGCTTCGCGGAGTTCTTTGAGCTTCTGGCCCAGCTCGTCGGCCAGCGCCCGCGCGAGGCGGCGCTTTTGGAACAGCACGTGGCGACGCGGCCCGAGCCTCTGACGCTGTTTTCGTGGGCGCTTGAGGCTGGCTTTGAAGACGTGGCGATCGTGACGCGGCCGTTTTCTTTGCTGTTTGCCGGGGGGCCTGACTTTTTCTATGCCCCGGTGATCGCGCAGGGTCCGCTGCCAGCGTGGCTGCCGATCTTTGGCGAGCAGCACGTCGATCGCGAGGCGACGTTTGTCCAACTGTGTGCCGCAATCGACGACGCTGCGCGAGGCAAAGGGGGGCTTGCGTCAACCCCCAGTCGGCCGGTATTCGCTGTGACGATCCGAGCGGCGTGTCTGCGAGCGCGGCGACCGCTTCCGCCACCGCCCCTGAGCTTTGAAGAAGATCCCGAGAACGCGCCGACGCGGCCGGGCCTGATCTGAGCCGCTGCGCTGGCTGAGAGCCGTCGCTTACTTTTTGATGCGACGGAAGACCTTGCCCAGGGCCGAGATGGTCTTGCCCGTGGCGTCGCTGCCGCTGCGATCCGCCGCGGCAAAGAGCATATTGCCGCGACGCAGGACGACGGCGGTGCTGGCTTCGCCGACCCAGGTCTCGGCGGCGTTTTGCCCCAGCGCAGCCGCATCGGTGCTGCTGTACTCACAGACCAAGGCCGCCATCTGGTCGATAGTTCCGGCCTGGCACTTTTTGGCGCCCATCGCCCCGGCATCGGTCTCATTGAAGCCAGCGACGCTGTGACCGGTGTCAGTAAACGCCTGAAGCTCGCCTGCGATGCCGGACTTGCCGCAGCCGCTCAGCAAAGCCAGCGCGGCCAGCACGGCGACCTTCAGCACGCTCGCCATAGGCCCCCCAGGGACTCGCACGCAATCGGTTGGACGGTTCATGCTGGCTTATTTTGTCTGATCCCGTCGCGTGCGGGGAGCTTGTTTTTCTGCGACGCGCGCGACCGCAGGAACTGGGCAGGGCGCAGAGCTCGACGGGAATGTTTTATTTTGTAAATTACAATAGCGACTATTTATAGATTAATATCGTGCCTGATTTTTATTTGTCAATTAGACGGGCTGATATGTGAAGCGAAGCTCGTAGTCGCAGATCGAAAAGCTGTCGCCCTCGTCGATGCGCTTGTTGTCGATGCGCATGCCCTTGTACTCGATGCCGTTCGTCGACCCAAGGTCTTTGATGTAATAGACGCCGTTGCGACGCAGCACCACGGCGTGCTTGCGCGAGATGTTGCCGTCCTTGATGGCCAAGTCCGCGGTCTTTGAGCCACGACCAATCACAAACTGATCTTTGTCGACCAGCATGCGCTGGCCCTGAAAGATCAGGTACAGCGGCGGTGCTGATGCATCGATCGAGCCCGGTGGGGCCGACGGAGCGATCGGCGGTGACCAGCTTGAAGGTGGCGGCGAGGCAGCCGATGGAGCCTGCAGCGGCCCCGACAGGTGATTGTTCGCAGCACCGCTGTTGGCCGACGGCGTGGGCATGCCGGGGCGCACAGCCATACTGGGCGGCAGCGTCGAGTTTCGAGCCGATGGCGGCGTTGGCGGGGTGACAGGGCGCGGCGGCATCACAGGCGCCGCCGAAGGCAGAGGTGCAGGCGGCGTGACTGGCATCCCCCCCACCGGACGCAGCCCCGGTGACGAGGCGACCGCAGGCCGCAGCGGCGATCCAGGGCTGGTGGCCGAAAAGATCTGACTGGGGTTCGCGGCCCCCGGCACCTGATAGTTCTTCGAGCGTGCGTACAGGCGCATCGACTCGTTGACTAGATAATCAATGGAGCAATCGAAGTCGTTCGCCATCGCTTCGAACGTCTCCCAGAGGACGTCGCGACAATAAAAGTGGCGCATCGTCTTCTTGTCTTGATCCATCGTGTTTCCCTTGTCACAGCCGTCGTCGACAGAGCGCGATGAAAGACTGGCTCATCGCGGCTCCTTCGACTGAGGGTATCGCCCTGCCTATCTCGGGTCAAGAATGCTATCGAGCCAAACTCCGTCGAGAACGAAGAGCTAGCTTGGACCCATGACGCGCGGAACGCGCAGGCCCAGGAAGCTTAGGCACATCTCGTCGAGCGTACCTTCGCCCCAGGTGACGTCGCGCGGGATCCGCTTTACGCCATTGACCACCGGCTGGTTGGCCGCGCTGTTGTCGTACATGCAGGTCATCAGCAGGAGCTGATCACCAGTCGCAGCGATGGGCTGTTGGAACATATAGGCCTGCTGCCAGTGGAAGTCCCAGCGCGGGATGTCGACCAGCGTCTGCGCTCCCAGCGACGTAGTGATGCTGGTTCCCAGCATGTGCATATGCGGCGTCACCGACGTGATCACCACTTCGTTGCCCTTGATGCCAAAGTATTTCATCGCCAGCGAGACCGGCACGGCGACGGTCTGCGAGGCATCGGCTTGCCCCGCTTTGATGTGCAGGCCTCTAGGATTGGCCAGCGGAGCGACAACCAAGCGATACGGCGGTGCTTCTGCGGCGAGCTCGACTTCGATCGTCGTGCGGTCGCCTTGGCCGCGATAGCGCTGCAGGTTGTAGTGGACCTGCATGACGAACACCGAGCCTTTGCGGATGCGCAGACCCATGTCGGGTTCGATGCGCTGCGGCACGCCGCCCGGTGCCCAGCCCGTCACGAACTCGGCACTGTCGGTTCCCGCGCCGCCATAGCAAGTGAAGCCAGGTCCAGCTTCGGCGGCGTCTTTCTGCTGCACGGTTGCCACTTGGCTCGCCGGGACTTCAAACAGGATGACGTGGTGGACGATGGCGTCGTTGCCCGGACGCACGTGCGTCGCTTGAATGTAGCGCTCTTCTGGCATGCCGCCGCCCGTCGGGCCTGCCGGGTCGATAATGAAGCAGCGATAGTCATCGCTGGACGCGCTGTTGGGCTGGTACGTCACCATCGGATCCAAGAGCAGATCGCGACGCGGCGGCGTGAACACATCGGCCGGTGCTGGCTTGACGCGCGGCGCTGCCCCTTTTTCGCCGGCCTGCGCCCCGTCAGCGACCCACTGCAAAAGGGTCGCCTTGTCTTCGTCCGCCATGGCGCGTGAATAGCGCAGCGGCACGCTCTCTTTCGACGGCATCCAGGGCGGCATGCGACCAGCCTTGACCGAGTCCGCGATGGCCGCGGCATGGGCACGAGCTGACTCATAGTCGGAAAGGGCAAACGGCGCGATGCCCCCTTCGCGGTGGCAGGTCGTGCAGTAGCGATCCAGAAGGGGCTTGGCATCGCGCTCATAGTCGCGAAGCGCTGTCACGCTATGTCCCGTGTCGTCGCATGCCGTAGGGTCGCCGCCCGCGCAACCTATCCCCAGGACCAGGCCTAATCCCAGCGCCCAGTGTCGCTGTGTCCAGCGTCGATTCGCAGCCAAGCTGTCGTGTCGCGTGCCCATGATGAAACCCTCCCGAAGCGAAGTGCGCCGCATCATATCGCCAAGCCTGCGAGGCGAAAGCTTTTCGCAGAGACTAGAACGCAACAAAGGTGAGCCAGCGGGGGGGGAAGCGAGTCCAGCTAGGCGGTGCGCTGGCTGATTCACGACGCGCGGGGACGGGCTACTTGGGTCGGAACGACGCGCAGCGGCGAGCGGGGACATCTGAAGCGGGGGCCCGTCGTCCTCTTATTTTTCGTCGCAGGTGCTGGGATGCGCTGGACGTTCCTGCAGAAAGCGCAGGACCAGTCGCTGGAAGTGGTGAACGCCGTCTTCGTGGCCAGGGACGAAGCGGCCGGCTTCCTACGCCCCGCTGTGCAGGCGCTCTTGCACGGCTTGGCAACTGGACGCGTCATCGCGCTGCACGCGATCGGCAAAATCAATCCGCCGAGCCTGCTTGTGCTGTTGCTCTAGGCTCTGATTCGG
>CAZKOY010000087.1:0-22348 GCA_964554495.1 uncultured Myxococcales bacterium | reverse complement strand
ACGATGCCAGTGACTTCCGACGAGACCAAGCGGTCCTTGGTCTGGTTCGAGAACTTGGGATCCGGGTGCTTGATTGAAACGACAGCGCACAGGCCTTCCTGCAGGTCTTGACCAGACAGACCCTGCTTCATGTCCTTGAGCAGGTTGTTGGCCGTGGCATAAGCGTTGATCGTCCGAGTCAGCGCCTGACGGAAGCCTGTCAGGTGGCTGCCGCCGTCTTTGTTACGGATGTTGTTGGTGAAGCAGAAAACGTTCTCGGAATAGCTGTCGTTCCACTGGATCGCGACATCGGCCGAGATCTCAGCGTCGGGAATGCCAAGCTCGGTGGCGGGCGCTGAGCCGGTGACCGAGATCGGTGGCTCATGCACGCATTCCTTGCCGGTGTTGAGATCGCTGACGAACTGCGTGATGCCACCCGACGACAAAAGGTCCAGACGCTTGTCGTTGCGCTCATCGACCACGACGATGTGCAGGCCGGGGTTTAGGTATGCGATCTCGCGCAGGCGCTGCGACAGCGTGTCGTAGCTGTACTCGACGCGCGAAAAGATATCGACATCAGCTTTGAACGAAACCGTGGTGCCGGTGCGGCTGGATACACCCATTTCGGTCAGCGGTGTGACCGGCGCGCCGCGACGGTATTCCTGGTGATAGACCTTGCCGCCGCGACGGATCTCAAGCTTCAGCCATTCCGACAGCGCGTTCACCGCCGATACACCGACGCCGTGCAGACCGCCCGAGACCTTGTAGCTTTTCTTGTCGAACTTTCCGCCGGCGTGCAGCACCGTCATGATGACCTCGGGGGTCGGACGGTGCTCGGTCGGATGCATATCGGTCGGCATGCCGCGGCCGTCATCGACGACCGTGACCGAGTTGTCGTAGTGAATCTTGACTTCGATGTTCTTGCAGTGACCGGCCAGCGCTTCATCGACGGAGTTGTCGACGACTTCATAGACCATGTGATGCAGCCCGGTGCCATCATCGGTGTCGCCGATGTACATGCCGGGGCGCTTGCGCACGGCCTCAAGGCCCTTGAGAACCTGGATGTTCTCGCCGGTATAGCTATCGGATGGAGACGGTACTTCGCTCATCGTGTAGGGGCGCAACCTAGCACAGGTCGGACAGGACGGGCAATTATTCACCCGACGTCGCTGATTCGACGGGAACGATGCGTCCAGCCCGCACCGCAAAGTCCTGCCGGTCCTCTGGCGAGGGACCGATGCGGATGTAGTTGGGGTCGGTGGTGGTGATGAACACCTGACTTACCGACTCGCGCAGAAACGCAAACAAGGCTGCGTTCTTGTCGCGATCTAGCTCGCTGCTAACGTCGTCGAGCAGCAGCACAGGCGGATCGCCAAGCAGGGCGTGCAGGTGCTGGATCTCGGCAATCTTCAGGCTGAGGACCAGTGCGCGTGTCTGCCCTTGCGAAGCATGCAGATCCGCCGGTCGCCCGTCGAGAAAGAACACAAGATCATCGGCGTGCGGTCCGCTGTGTGTGAAACCGCGCAGCTGATCGCGCCGACGATCGCGCTGAAGCTGCGCATGAAGCCGCTCGCTTAGGACGCGTTGTTCGTCGACAACGGGGGCGATGATCTCGGGATCGGTGTGGCCTGAATCGAGATGGGTACCGCTCTTTTCGGCGGCCTTGGAAGGCTTCAGCGCCGGCTGGTATTGCACCTGCACCTCGTGCTCGCCGCCGCTGATACGGCCGAAGACGTCAGCCACACGTGGCGCCAGAGCTTCGACGTAGCGCCGTCGCCGCACGAACAGCACCGCCCCTGCGCTGGCTAGCCGCTGGTCATAGATATCCAGCAGCGCAGCGCTGTCGGGAAGGGCTGCGCTTCTCCGCGATCTCGACGGCTCGTGCTCACCCTCTTCCGCCGCGCTGGATGTTCCAGGTCCGGCGCGCAGAAGGATGTTGCGACTGCGCAAGATGCGCTCGTACACCCTCACCTCGTCGAGATAACTGGGGCACGTATTCCAGATCGCGCGGTCCAAGAAACGCCTTCGCCCCGACGGTGGGCCTTTGGGCAAGCGCAGATCTTCTGGCGCAAACAGGATCAGGTTAAAGCCCCCGAAATACTCGCCGGTACGCGCGCTCTTGCCGTCGCACAGGGCCTGCTTGCGCGAAGGGCGCAGGCCGATGTCGACGCCGAACACGCGCTCGCTCTGTCGATGCTCGACACGGGCACGCAGGGCTGCCGCCTCGCCGCCAAATGAAACCAGCTCATCGAGTCGCGTCGTGCGAAACGAGCGCAGCGTCGCCAGAACATAGATGACTTCGAGGAGGTTGGTCTTGCCCTGGCCGTTGTCGCCAGACAGAACGTTGAAGCGAGGGTGAGGAGATACGGCGAGGGGCTGCAGGTTGCGAAATCCCTCGGCGGTGAGGGCGTGGACGCGCACAGCGCTATAGGCGCATCGGCATGATGACGCCGAGATACATATTGCCCGGCTTGTCCTGGCTGTCCGCGGGTCGCAGGACACCCGGATCGAGCTCGCCGTTTAGGTCCAGCAGAACTTCCGGCGTGTCGATCTCGGTCAGAAGCTCGATGAGATACTTGGCGTTAAAGCCAATCGCAAAGTCGGAACCGCCATAGACCACATCGAGCTCTTCGCGGCCCTGTCCCAGGTCGGGGTTGTCCGACTCGATCCGCAGCGTACCCTTGCTGAGCGACAGGCGCAGGCCATAGGTCTTTTCAGACGCAACCAGCGAGATGCGTTTGAGAGCGTCGAGCAGAGCGACGTGCGAGACCTTGGCTTGTCGCTGATGGTCGCGCGGAATGACTTGGTCGTACGGCGGGAACTGCGCATCGGTCAAACGCACGGTCAGCACCGTCGGTCCTGTGCGCAGAAACAGGTTGCCGCTGTGAACACCGATCTCGATATGGCTGGTGCCTTCCAGAGCCCGACGTAGCTCAATCAAACCGCGACGTGGAATCAACACACCAGGCTGCAGCTTGGGTCCATTGGCAAGGACGCGCTCGCACTTGGACAGGCGATGCCCATCCGTTGACACCATGCGCGCAACCGCCTTGTCTCCAGCCCCGTCACACTCGAACAAGACCCCGTTTAGGTGTGCACGCGTCTCGTCGGTGCTGATGGAAAAGAAGGTCTTGTTGATCAGGTCTCGCAGCGGTGCCGCATCGACCTTGTGAAACGTGACCTCGCGATGATTGGGCAGCTTGGGAAAGTCGCGATCCGGCAGGCCGACGACCTTGTAGTTGACCTTGCCCGCCGAGATCTCGGCGTAGTTGTTGTCCGCTCGGCGCAGCGTCAGACGGTCACCCGGCAGCGACTTGATGATGTCATGCAGGTGACGGGCCGCGACGGTCAAGCCGCCATCACCGGTCACCTCACACGGAATCTCGGATGTCACCGTCAGGTTCAGGTCGGTGGCGGCGACAGTCAGGCTGTCGGCTCCCTCGGTACGCAAGAGCACATTGGCCAGAATTGGCATCGTCGCTTTGCGGTCGGCGATGCCCTGCGCGAAATAAAGACCCTGCAGAAAGGCGGCCTTCTCGATGCGGAATTCCATGGTGCGCAGCGACGAAGAGAGCGAGGGCGCACGAGCGTGCTCCGCCTGGGCAGCGGCGTGTGAAGCAGCTTTTTCAGAACGGGACTCCATAGCGGTCTTCTCCCTTGTTATGCCTAAACAGTGGCCCGACCTTTATCTGTTTCAACGTCTGGCGGACGGTTGGGCAGGGGGCCTAGATCCGGATCTCTTTAGAAGATCTTTTTAAGATCCGTGATCGAATTCGGGCCTGTGATCTTCTGGATAACTCGCCCCTTCTCCTCGGAAACACAGGAAGATCAGGGTGTGGATAGCGGTGTGGGACAGTGTGTAAAAACGGGGCCTAGATCCACAGGGTTGCGGTATTCCCAGGATATCCACGGCGCAAGTCAGAGAGATACCCACAGGCTTGTCCACAGGCGATTGTTGGGCGCAGTCATACTCGATGGGGGGGGATGAGGCAATGGGCAACTCACCACCCATCGTGATTTTCGTAAGGCTGAGCCCGTTTGAAGTGCCGTTACTTCGCCCCTACTTGGCTTTCCAGATGGGAGCGCGCTTCTGCAGAAAGGCCATCAAACCCTCCGCGGCATCTTCGGTGCCGAGCACGCTGCCTAGCTCTCCTTCCAAGTAACGCAGCGCCGGATCGAGCGGCATGTCTTGCATGCGGTGATACGCGTCGAGGCCCATCTTGACGATGAGCGGCGACTTGGCGATGAGCTTGTCGCACAGCGCCTGTACCTCGGCATCAAGGCGGTCGCGCGGTACCGCACGAGTGATTAGGCCCAGGCGCTCTGCCGTCGCTGCGTCGACGCGGTCGCCGGTCAAGATCAGCTCCATGGCGCGCTTGCGCGGCACGTTGCGGAAGATTGTCGCCATGATCATCATCGGCCACAGCCCGACATTGATCTCGGGAGTGGCGAAGCTTGCATCATCGGCCGCGATGGCCAAGTCGCAGGCGACGACGATTCCCAGGCCGCCGGCCATGGCATGGCCATTGACCTTGGCGATGGTGGGCTTGCCTATGCCTGTGCCAGCAAGCAGGTTCATTAGGTCTGCGAAGGTACCCGCGACGCGGTTTTCCGCCGATCCAGACTGCAGAGGTGTGCCGCTGGCGCCGCTCATTTGGCTCAGATCTCCGCCGGCAGAAAAGATCTTGCCGGCTCCTGTAAGGACCACGGCACGGACGGCGGCATCCTCGCGGGCGCGCCCCAGAGCATGCAAAAGCTCCCCGACGGTGCTAGGGCCTATGGGGTTGCGGCGCTCAGGGCGGTTGAAGGTGATCGTGGCGACGCCTCCGCGGACTTCGTAAAGAAGCTCGGCGTACGTCGCGGCGATGGGGTTGGCTGGATCCGTGGGGGCGGTCGACATGCCGGGCATTATGCCGAAACCGGTTGCGGGCGGAAGTTTTGCACACCATCGCTTGCGGCCAGGGTTGCCCGTCCGATACCGTCTGAATATGCCGATCTGGATGAGGGTACTTCTGGGTATCGCGCTTGGGATCGTGGGGCCGGCGGGGCATTGCCAGCCGCTTTGGGCGGCAGGCAAGACACAGGCCGTGGCGGTCATGCCCTTCCGCGATCTGTCTGCAGGCTCGCGCTATGTCGGCGAGGCCATTCGCGAGACGGTGACCACAGATCTGAAGCAGCTCGGTTCGCTGCGTGTCGTCGAGCGCGGCAACCTCGACAAGGTCCTGGGCGAGCAGAACCTGCAGCTTCAGACGCAAGAGCCGGACACGGCGACGCTGGTGAAGATCGGCAAGATTCTTGGTGCGAATCTAATCGTCGTCGGTGCGTACCAGAAAGTGCTGCCGCAGGTGCGCTTGACGGCTCGCTTTATCAAGGTCGAGACCAGCGAGATCATTGGCACCGCGAAAGTCGACGGCAGCACGCGCGAGTTTCTGCGCTTGCAAGATCGCGTGACGGCCGCGTTGCTGAAATCGGCGGGCTTTCCCGTGCATGCCAAGCAAGTGCTCGATGACTCGGCGCGACGGCCGGATATGGGCAGCTTAAAGACCCTGGAACTATACGGTCAGGCCGTGGTGGCCAGCGACGACAATGAGCGCCGACAGTACCTGACCTTGGCCGTCGCCGAAGACAAGAATTTCAGCTACGCGGTCAAAGACTTGGCCGAGCTTGAGAAGCGCCTTCGTGTGTATCAAGCGACGTCGCTGCAGATGCATCAGCGCGAGGTTCTTGTACTGCGCGAGAAGCTCAAGGTGCTGACCACTCGGCGCGAGATCGAGGAGACCGAGCTTTTGCTGTTGACTCGGCTTTCGCAGGCTCGGCAGCTGCATGCGCTGGTGCGCGAGGCCAAGGGATTTCTCGACGGGCTGGGGCCTGGCGTGCCGATCAGCGTGTGGATTGACGGCATCGCCAGCCAGTTAATCGCGACGCTGATGATGCTAAAGCGCTGGGACGATGTGCTGCGCGAGGGCGAGCGCTACATGGCCCGAGCCCCAGGAAGCACGGTATTTGCGGGCATAAAAAGCATGGTGCAGGTGGCGATCCAGAGGAAGCGCGACATCGAGGCCGGCGTGGCCAAAGCACAACAATATGTAGACAGTCTGAGCCCTAGCGCTCGTTGGGACCTCTGCCTTGTAGCGAGCATGTACCAGCGGGCCGAACAGCACGAGGCAGCAGCACGCCTGTATCGGGCCTGTCTGGCGTTCGGCAACAAACCGCCAGGTGAAATCCTGTCTGAGATCTGCCTGGGGGCGTACTTGCACGGCAACTGGGTCGAGCTGCGCAAGGCCTTGGCCGAGTGGATGAAGGTGGATGAGACGGCCGCGCTGCGCTTTCAGAATCTGTATGAAGCGAGCATGCCGCTGGATGAATAACCGGGGTCACAAAGGAGCAAGAGCATGAGCAAGTGCCGATCTCTCGTCGTGGCCGCGATCTGTTTGGCCAGCGTGACCGTCGATGCGCGGCCTCCCTCGGAGCTGCCACCCGAAGAGCTGGCCGAGCGCGATGCGCTGCTTGGCAAGCTGGCTCGCGGCGAGGACTATGAAGCCAGCCTGCAGCGCTTCGGCGAGCTTTGGCGCAAGCGCGAAGCCTTGCGTGCAGACGAGGTCGCCGAAGAAAAGCGGGCGCAGGAAGCACACAAGCGCCAGCTAGAAGACGCGCGCACAGTCGATGGCATCGTCGGGGCGCACTGCGGACTGTATCGCGATCCCAAGAATCCGGTGCAGCGCGGGGGCGGCGCCGACATGATCGGCGAGTGGGGCCGCGTCGTGCGCAAAGAGCAGGTGCGTCTGCCGCCGAAGAATGCGTTCGACGACGGTGAACAGATCACGCTGTACCGGGTCGAAGCGCAGCGCGCGACGTACACCGTGTCGTCGCAGGGGCCCACGTACCTTTTGGGTCGGCCGCTGACGGCGCAGGTTGGCGATCTGGTGCTGTTGTGTGTCATGTCGCGGCACTCCGAGGGATCGGGCTCGAAGTTCCCGCCGGACTTTCGCGACAACATCCTTTCGCAGGGCTTTGCGGTGCGCATCAAAGAGCCTCCCCGCATCATGCAAAAGACGCAGAACCCGATACACCTGCTCGGCGAATGGCGTCTGCGCTCGGCCATCGATCGCGTGGAGTGGACGCTGCCTCCTGAGGCGGCGATATTGAACCGCGTCTTTGTGCAAGAGGCGCTGCCGGCAGCGAACGGACTATCGCGCTTTGCCATCGCGGCCGAGCGCCACACGTACGTTCTGGAAGTGCCAAGTGAGGTCAAAGGTCGCGAGCTTCTTAAGCCGGGCGAGCACGCCTGGGTGATCATGGGCCAAGCGCGCTTTGATCGCGAGCTGCGCAAGCTGGTCCTAGTCGCGCAAGACGTGGAAGCGCGCTACATCACGACGGTGCCCGGCGAAGAGTCAGCGGGTCCGCGCTAAGCGTCAGCCGCGCGGCTCTTCAAAGCGGCCGAGCGCGCGATACTTAGCGTAGCGACCGTCGAGCAGGCCTTCTTGCGGCAGGGCGGACAGCTCACGCAGGTGACGGGCGACGGCGTCACCGACGATCATCGCGGCTTCGTCATAGCTATGGTGCGCTCCGCCTGGTGGCTCGCGCAGCACTTCGTCGACGACACCCAGCGACTTAAGGTCCTCGGCGGTCATCTTCATCTGTGCCGCGGCTTGATCGACCTTGCCTTGGTCTTTCCACAGGATCGACGCGCAACCCTCGGGAGAAATTACCGAGTACACGGAAAATTCCAGCATCAGCAAGCGGTCGCAGACGCCGATGGCCAAGGCCCCGCCTGAGCCTCCTTCACCGATGACAGCCGCGACGATCGGCACCGGAAGGCCAGCCATGACTTCGAGGTTTTTGGCGATGGCCTCGGCTTGACCGCGCTCTTCGGCGTCGATGCCGGGGAAGGCGCCTGGCGTATCGATCAGCGCGACGATGGGCAGACGGAATCGCGCGGCTAGATCCATCAGCCGACGCGCTTTGCGATAGCCCTCGGGACGCGGCATGCCGAAGTTGCGGCGCACCGCTTCCTTGGTGCCGCGTCCTTTTTGATGCGCAAGCAGCAGAATGGACTGGTTGTCCCACGCGCGTAGACGGGCCAAGCCCGCGACAATCGCTTCGTCGTCACGGAATGCGCGATCGCCATGTAGCTCGATGAACTCGCTGCACATGCGGCTGACATAGTCCATGGCATACGGGCGCAGCGGATGGCGCGACAGAAGCACTTTCTGCCACGGCGTCAGGGCCGCGAAGATCTCCTCGCGCGCTCGCTGGGCACGGCGCTCTAACAGCCGGATCTCGGCCGCCAAGAGCTCACCGCCAGCCAGCCGCTTCAGCTCTTCGATCTTGTTCTCTAGCTCGACGAGTGGGCGCTCAAAATCAAGGCTCTGTCGGGGATCGATCATCGGGACGGCGTGATGCTATCAGAACGGCTGCTGAAGGTGCGCACACAACTGCTCGTCCGAGGTGGCGATCAAGCGGTGCAGTCGCCACAGGAACTCGCGGAAGTCCTTGCCAGCGACGACCGAGATCGGCGACACGCTGCCATAGCGATGCACATCGGTCAGGCGAGTGATGGTGAAGCGCACGGCGGCAAAGCGCAGCTCGGCATACAGGCCGCGCCACTCTTCCGATGACAGCGCTCGCAGTGACTGATAGCCGGCAACCAGCGCGCGAGCGGTACGAGACTGAAGCGGGCCAATGCGGCTCGAATCGGAAGCGGCCGCGGCGTCGCTGGTTGATAAAGTCGCCGCCGCTGGCTCCTCAGGTGGCTCGTCGTGGTCGTGGTCGGTTGCCGTCTGCATCGCTAGCTTGGGAACTGGTGCACAGCAGGCCAGCAGCGAAACGGCCAAGTCATAGATCAATGGCACGGTCGCGGCTTGCTCAAGATCCAGGACCCAGCCGCTGTGCTGCGGGGGTGTGCTCGTCGAGCCCAGGCGGTGGCGCGGCGGCTTTTGGGGAAACAGCAGGTTGTCGGGGAACAGGTCGCTGTGGCCGATGCCGCGCGGCAGTGTGCGCAGGCGGGTCCGCGACAGCCAGTCAAGCTCGCGCGCGATAGAGGTCAGCACCGAGCCCACAGCGGCTTGCGCCAGCGCGTTGTTTTGCATGCGCTGCAGTCGATCCGCGATGTGCCGCGGCGTATAGATGCCGACGTGGCCATGGCGCAGATCGGCCGTCGAAAGATGAAGCTGGGCCAGAAGCTCGCCAATGTGAAAGGCATAGGATTCGTCGAGCTCAGCGTCGGTGAGCTGGCGTCCATCGACCCAAGAAAACAGCATCACCGGCTGACCAGGGCGAAACGGCACAAACGGACTGCCGCTGCGCGTGCGCCAAAGCGGAGGCGTGCGCAGACCGCGTGTGCCCAGGTGCCAGATTAGCGAGGACTCGAACGCCGCATCGGCCAGCGACTTGCCTTCGCAGACGCGCAAGAACAGCGTTCCTTCGTCGGAGTGAACGCAGTAGTTCGAGTTGATGGTGCCCTGCGGAATCGCTGCGAAGTCGCGCAGGCGCAGGCTGTACTGGCGCAGAATCGCCTGAAGCTCATCCGCACCAAGCCGTGTCTTGGGTGGCGAAACAAACGTGTTCATGTCTGGCGCGCTTCTTCGCCAAGGCCGGCTTACTTGCCGCGCCCGCGCACGATGGCACCGACGGCGCCGATCAGAGTCCAGCTGAGCACTTGGCGCGAGACTTCGGCCGCGCGCGACGTGCAGTTGGCACAGAGCGGCATATCGACCCGCTCACCGGTTCGGGCCAAGCCGTTGCAGTACCCGCCGCTTTGCCACGTGTAACACTTGACGCCGAGTCGCTGACAGCGGTCACAGCGATACGCCGTGCGCCGCTTGCCGGTGCGCTCTTCAGCCAAGGTATACGTCGTGATGTCGCGGCAGTGTGAGCAGAAGGCCAGCTCAGCGCGGCAGGCTTTGTTGCTGCAGACCGTCGCGGCGGCGTCCACCTCGTTGTCGCAAAGCGGGCACTTATAGCTCTTGCTCATGCTTGCAACATACCACGCGACAGATTTTTCCGTCGAGCAGGCGAGCCCATCGCCCCAGGAGGGGGGCAGGGTATAAGGGCACTAGCGCAGCGACGAAAACAGCGTCAGCGTGCGACGCCACGAGTCATTGGCGGGAGCCCGACGGAACGCTTCTTTTCGCGAGTCGTTGAAGAACGCGTGTCCCGCGCCTTCGTAGACGATTACCTCGGTCGCGATGCCGCGCGCCGTCTGCTTTTCGGCGAAGGCCTTGGCGTCGGGAACCGAAAAGAACGTCTCTTTTTCGCCGAAGAACAGAAGCCCTGGACTGTGGATGGCGTCCAGGTTGGCGGCACCGCTCGGCGGGAAGCCATAGAACGCGGCATAGGCGTCGACGCCTGGCTGGCTGGCTGCGATCACGGACAGCGCACCGCCCATGCAGAAGCCGACCACTGCGACGCGTGTGCAGGCTTCGTGGTGGCGCAGATACTCGACGGCCCCAGCGATCTCTTGTGCGGCGCGTCCCCAGTCCAGGCCCTTCATCAGGTGCGAGGCCTCTTCTGCGTCGACGGTGCTCTTGCCATGGTACAGGTCGGGGGCCAGGGCCACGAAGCCTGCTTGGGCGAAGCGTCCGGCCACATCTTTGATGTGCGGCACCAAGCCCCACCACTCTTGCAGGACGATCACGCCGACTTTGTGTTGACCGGGACGAGCCAAGTAACCACTTGCCGAGCCCGCCGACGTAGAAAACGAAACGCTGGATTGCATGGATACCTCGACCGCTTGCAGGGGATGGATGGAACCGTGGATGCCGATGTGGCACCGACGATCTGGGGCTGACGATCTGGGCCGCGCTTAGGGGCGCTGGTGCTTTAGGAAGCGCAGGCGCAGATCGTACAGCACGCTTTCTAGCGTGCTCTGCTCTTCGGCAGACAGGTTGCCGCGCGTCTTTTCGCGCAGCATGCCGAGGATCTCGATGCTCTGCTTGGCCAGAGGAAGGTTGACGTTGAGCTTGCCTTGATCGTCTTCGTGCTCGCCGAGGTTGATCAGAGCAGAAGCAGCCAGTGACATCACAAAGGTCGCGAAGTCGATCGCTTCGTGCGGGCTAGTGGCTGCGCTTGGGGCTGCGCCCTCGTGATCGCTACTCTTCGTCATCGTCGTCGATGTCGCCGTCGTCGTCATCATCATCGTCGTCGGCCATCGTCAGATCGTCATCATCATCATCGTCGTCGTCATCGAGGATGTCGTCGGCGCGGACAGACGGACGCGTAGCAATCAGGCTGGGCTTGGCGGCTCGACGTTCGCGGGCGCGATCATCGGGCTCTTCGAGCGGCTTCGAGATCGTAGACAGCTCAGATACATCGGGAAGCTTGTCGAGATAGGCTTCGAGATCGCTGCGCTGAAGCTCGCCGCGGCGGATGCGGCGCTCGACGACGCGTACGTCCCAGAAGCGGGGGTCGGTGCGCTGAATGATCATGGTGGTCTGATTTAAGGCAGAGGAGATTGGGAAGTCAACAAGCATGGCTTGACGATAGGGTCCGGCCGCGCGAGTCGGTATAGTGCGCCCGATGTCGCTGCTCGCCGAAGGAACTGCCTCGTCGACTTTCCCCAAGCCGCTGCCTGCGTGGCTGCGCAGCCTGCTGTTCCTGCTGCTTGGTTTTGCGCTGGTGGCTCCGCTGTTCGTGCGGCCGGGGGCCTATCCCGATACCTATGACTTTCGCTATTTCCTGGCGTGGCTGGAAGCGGGGCGGCGCAGCGTGCTGTGGTACGGCGATTTTCCGCTGTGGAATCCCTGGACCTGCGGCGGGCAAGTCTATCTGGCCAACCCGCAGGCGACGATTGCCGCGCCGACGTTTGTCTTGGCGCTGCTGTTTGGCACAGCGCTCGGCGCCAAGCTCATGTTGGTGACGTACCTGTTCTTGGCGCAGGACGGTATGTATCGCCTGGCGCGCGAGCACGGGCTCGACGACGACGCGGCGCTGCTTGCGGCCA
Source organism: uncultured Myxococcales bacterium (assembly GCA_964554495.1). Lineage (GTDB taxonomy): Bacteria > Myxococcota_A > Polyangia > Palsa-1104 > JAEUJZ01 > JAEUJZ01. Next base: position 10,428 of record CAZKOY010000087.1, on the reverse strand, counting down.
TTTCGTTCGCCGGCTGCGGCTGGTTTGGGCTGCACCTTGCGGTGGGTCACTTGAACTTCGCGGGCGCCGCGCTTCTGCCGTATATGATGCTGTGCCAGCGACGGGCGCATAGGCAGCTTGAGTGGGCGATTCCGCTCGGCGCGCTGATGGCCTGGCTGATCGGCTTGGGCGGTACCACCACGCCGGCAATGGCCACTGTTGGCTTGGCCTTGGGGGCGCTGGTTGCGCTGATCCAGCGGCGGGATGCGCGGCCCATCTGGGCGCTCTTGTTGGCCGTGTTGGCGACGGTGTTGATCGGTGCGCTGCGGCTGCTGCCAGCACTGCAGTTCGCCGTCGATCACCCGCGACCAATGAACCAGACCGACTTCAACGTGCTGCCCTTTTTGCTGAAGGCCGCCGTGCTTTGGCATGGCATGGGAGCAGTCGCCGGCAAGCCATATGCCTTTCACGAATACGGCTGGAAGCTGCCGCTCTTGATCTGGCCGCTCTTGCTGCTTGCGCTGCGTCGGCAGACGCTGCGGGCGCGCTGGGATCTGTGGCTGATTTTCATCGTGGGGATGGCGATTGCGGCGGGCAGCGCGCTGCCGTTCGGACCGTGGGGACTGTTGAAAAAGCTGCCGCTGTTTCGCGATCTGCGCGTGCCTTCGCGGTACATATTGCTGGCAGCGCTTGCGGCATCGTTGCTGGCTGCAGCGACGGTGCAGAGCCTGCTTGTGACGCGTCCGCAGCGTCGCCTGGCGATGTGGCTCTTGTTTTCGGTGTTTGCCATCGAAAGCGTTGCGTATACCGCGTGGTTGTATCGCGGTACACCGCTGACCGCCTTTCCCGCAGCGTCGGTGGGCGCGCCGTTTTATCAAGTGCAGAGCCACTGGCGCACCATGCTGCCCGACATCCTTTTGAATCATGGCGTCATCGGCTGCGACGAAGAAGCGCCGCTTCAGCGCGCCAAAGAGCTGGATCTGGGCGACGTGCCGCAGGCTCGCCTGCTTGATCCCAGCGTCGGGCAAGTGACGGTGACGCACTTTGCACCCAGTCGCATCGAGCTGCGCGTGCAGCTCGCCAGCGAGACCGTGGTCTTGCTCAACAGCAACTGGAACGAGCACTTTCAGACCAGCGTGGGCACGATCGAAAAGTTTGGCGAAAAGCACCCTCGCGATCGCGACGGAGGCCGCTTGGCCGTGCGCCTTCCGGCGGGGGCGCATCACGTGACGGTGCGCTATCGCCCGACGACATTTATCGTCGGAAGTTGGCTGTCATGTGTGGGTGGGATGGCCGCGCTGGCCCTGTTCGTATGGGCGCGCTGGCGAAGAGCCAAGGCCCAGCAAGCGTGACGGTGCGAAGGAAAAGATACCCGCCAGCCATGGGGTGTGAATGTCGGTGGCTGGCTGCGCAGCGACGGTCTTAGTGATCGTGGTCGTGATCGTGATCACAGCCCTCGTGATCATGCTCGTGCTCGGCGATCTGCTTGCGCACATCGTCCATGTCCAGACCGCGCACTTTCTTGAGCAGCTCGTCGAGATCGCCGGGGCGCATCACCCCAGGCTCGGCGAATAGCAGCACGTTGTCGCGGAACACCATCAGGGTTGGGATGGACTCGATGCCGAAGCCCGCGGCTAGCTCGCCTTCTTCATCCGTGTTGACCTTGCCGAAGGTCGCGTCGGGATGACGCTCTGCGGCCGCTTCAAAGATCGGTGCAAAGGTACGGCAGGGGCCGCACCACGAAGCCCAGAAGTCCAGCACCAAGATGCCTGGCTTCTGCACGGTCTCTTCAAAGTTCTTCATGGTGATCTGCACGGTGGACATCGGCGGAACCTACGCTTTCTTTGTTGGATTGGGGATATAAGGTCCCGGCGACTCTAGTCGATTGCGACGTCAAGCGGCGGACTTCTGTCCACGGACGTGGGCAGAGCGCAGCGCCGGATCCAGATGCCTAGACCGCGGTGCTTAGCTGCGTCGGTTCAGGCTGGCGCGCTTCTTCTTTTCGTGCTCGCCCAAGACGGTGGGATTGCGACGCGTCAGCGCTGCGCCCTTGTTGCGGGTCAGCACGGGCGAGGGTCGCTGCGGCAGCTTGGCCACTGGCTTTGACGAAGACTTCGACGGCTTCGCTTTCGGGCGCTGCTTGGACTTGCTCGGCGCGGCTTTGTGCTCGTGCAGCTTGGCCCAGTCGGCTTCTTCGCTGCGGCGATCCAGGCTGGGATCGGCGGTGCGCAGGTACGCGCAGCGCGCTTCTTCGATGTACGGCGTGACGTGGTTGTCGCCGGCAAGCTGCTCGTCGAGGAACTTATAGTTGGCGTAGCTTTCGACAAAGAAATCAAGCTCGCGCCTGCGGATGTTGCCGCCCGTGTCATCGGCGCGTACGCAGCCGTCGTGACGCGAGCCATCGGGCAGGATCATCCCGACCATCTCGGGCAGAAACAGCGGCGTCCCCAGCGGCACGAAGCGCGGATCCACCGCGACCGAGCGATACGGCCAAAGCGCCCGCCCCTGCCCGCCTTTGCCCAGCGGATGCTCGATGGGATCCAGCGTCTGAAAGCAGAAGCCAATGCCGTACGGGCAGCGCCCGTCATAGTTCAGCACGCGGCCATCGCGCAGCACCGCCGAGCCTTCCAGCTTGAACTCGAACACAAAGGTCTGCGGAAAGCGCCCGAGGATGAAGCCCTGGCGCGTGTAAATGTCGACGCGAGCTGGCTCGTTGGCGTACTCGCTTTCATAGGCCAGCCAGTAAAACGTCATCTTAAAGGTGCCGCGCTCGCCGAGTGGATAGCCGCAGCAGTCCTTGAACTTGGTGCGCAGGTCGAGCTTTTCATAGACTCGCTCGATGGCTTTGCTGTCGTCGTCGGGGTCGCTGGGAAGCCGCCGGGCCTGCAGCGCGGTCAAGGCTCGCTCGACGGTGGCTGGGCGCACGACGTGAGGCGCATCGCTCAGCGGAGCCAGCGGCAGCGGATCCGCAAGCACGCGCAGGTGAGGCGAGAGCCCAAAGCAGGCCAGGCCCAAAAGCAGCGCGATCAGGGCCCGCCCGCTTGACCTGCGCAGCGAACGACGCTCCCGTTGAACAGACGCCGGGAGCGCCTTCTGCTCGTCGCAGCGTGGGGTCTTGGGCCGGGCTGTGCAGACAGCGCGCATCCTGGCGATTCTACAAGCAATTCAGGTCGGAAGCAGAATCTGAAGCGTTGGCCCGACGGCGAGCTCGATATGGCTGCCAGAAAACACCTCGCCATCCAGCGTAAGCTGCTGCGGGCGATCGAAGGCCAGCGTGGCGGTCTGCGCCAAGCGGTCGACGTGCGGCGAGCCGACAAGCGGCTGTCCGCGCAGCATGCGTGGAAGCTGCAAGGCATTGCGCGTGATCGGAATGCCCGAGGCCACGACGTGAAAGCAACCCGGCACGCGGCCGGCCTGCCAGGGCACGCGAAAGCCCAGCCCCACATCGGGAACCGTGGCGCACAGCACGATGCGAAACGCGTGCTCATCCAGGGTCGTTCCGTCGATGGACAGCTCGGTCTGCGCGGGCGAAAACAGCCAGCGGGCGAACGGGCCGCCGCCGGGGATCAGTGAAGATCCGAGGGTGCGCAGAGCCAGCCAGGTTGCCCATGCCGGGCCAGGGCGGCTGTCATACGCGGCGAGATATCGCGCTCCCATCGCTGCGCCGAAGATAAAGCCATAGCGCGTTCGCTCGATCGGTGTCGCGGACAGGTCCGGCTCCGTGTCCAGCAGCGGTCGCTCGTCGCGGACAGTCACCCGCATGACATCGACGGGCGCCGTCGGCAGGCGCGGGGAATCGGCGGCCTGGGCCAGATTGCGCAGCGCCCGCGACCACAGCGCAGGGATCGAGCCGCGCACGCCCAGGTTGCGGGCCACGGTGTTCATGGTGCCGGCAGGCAAAAGGATGATCGGCGGCAGCGATGGAAAGATCGGGACCGCGGCAGCGATCAGCGCAGCCAGGGAGCCGTCTCCGCCGCACATCGTCAGCGCATCACAGCCTTGGTCGCGCTGCTCGCGCAGTGCGAGCGAAAGCTCTTCGATGGACGTGGTCGGTACGATGGCCGCGCGCACTCCGGCTTGCTGCGCCGCCTGTTCAAGCGTCGGCACGAGCGCTGGATCGCGCGTGCGCTTGGCGTTGCGGTTCACGATGGCAGCGACGCGCATGCGCTAGTCTCGCGGAATGCCGAGGGCCGCCGGGGCGTGGCTGCTGCCGCGCAGGACACCGCGGACCAAGAGCGCAAGCAGCGTCAAAAGATACGGCAGCGCCTGCAGCACGAAGTTCGGCAGGTGTAGATCGCTGGCTTGCAGCTTGATGCCCAAGGCCTCGGCACTGGCGAACAGCACGGCGGCGGCGGCGGCGGGCAGCGGGCGCCAGCCACCAAAGATCATCGCGGCCAGGGCTAAGAAACCGCGTCCGCCGGACATTAGCGCCACGAACTGACGCTGCTCAAAGACCAGATACACGCCGCCGATCGCCGTCAAAAGCCCGGAAAGCAGCACGGCCACGACACGGACGTTGAGCACCGAGACGCCCAAGGCGCGAGCCGCTTGCGGGTGTTCTCCGACGGAACGCAGGCGCAGACCGAGCACGCTTGAATACAAAAGGACGTGCAACCCCACGATCAGAAACAGCGCCGCCAAAAGAAACAGCGCCGGTCCACTGCCTTCCAGCACGGCCAAGCGCGGCGAGTTGCTGGTCGATCCATAGAAGGCTTTTAAGAGCACGCGGGACAGGCCGTCCGCCAGCATGAACAGTGCGACTCCCGACACGATCTGATCGCCGCGGAAATAGACAACCATCAGCGCGTACAGCGCGGCGAAGGCGACGCCTGAAGCCAGGCCGCAGGCGACGGCGGCCAAGGCTCCGTGGCTGGCCCCCAAGGCGGTGCCCAGGGCCGAGATCAAAAGAAAGCCTTCAAGAGCGATGTTGATGACCCCGGCGCGCTCGCACAGCGTGCCCCCGAGGGCCGCGGTCACGTACGGCACGCTCAAGCGCAGAATTGCCAGCAGCAGGCCCAGCCACCACGCCGCGTTCATGGAGTGCCTCGGGCCGGGCCGGGCGTGTTTGCGGGCGATGCCAGCGACGGGCGCAACGTCTGTGGCAGTCGGCCAAGCAAGCGGCGGACTTCTGGGTTGGCGGTGGCGACGGAAAGGATCACGACGGCGGAGAGCACATCGATCAGCTCACGCGGGACTTGCGCATTGACCGCCAGGCCACCCTGCGACAACGTGCCGAACAGCAGCGCAGCGACCAGAATGCCCAGCGCCTTGCCCTGCCCCAGCACGGCGACCGCGATGCCCAGATAGCCAAGTCCCGCCGAGAAGCCGTCTTCATAGTAGTGCTTGTAGCCGAGCACGAAGTTGGCGCCACCAAGGCCAGCCAGACCTCCTGAAAGCGCCATGGCCAGCGTGCGCAGTCGACCGACAGAGAGCCCCGCGGCGGCCGCTGCATCGGGGTTCTGACCGACGGTACGCAGGGCAAATCCCAGATGCGAGTGCTGCAAGATCGCGGCGTACAAAAGGACCACCAAAAGCCCGACGAAAAGCGTCGCGTTCAGAGCCGAGCCGTGCAGCGCCGGCAGCCACTGCGACAGCCGTGGAAGCTGAGCCGCGGCGTGAATCGGCGCGGTGTGAACCGACTCTTTGACAAACAGCACGCCGCCCAGCCCAACCAGAAGGGCGCGGACGATGAAGTTAAGCAGGATGGTGACGATGACCTCGTGGGCTCCGGCCAGCCAGCGCAAAAGACCCGCCGCGCCACCGATCAGGGCGCCGCAGACGAAGCCGGAAAGCAAGCACAGCGGCACCGAAACCAGCGCGGGAACGCTGGCCGGCAGATACGCACCGCACAGCGCCATGGCCAAGGCGCCTCCGGCTAGCTGACCTTCGCCGCCGACGTTGAACAGCCCGGCGCGCTGCGCCAAGGCCACCGACAGCCCCGTCAGCAAAAGAGGCGTGGTCTTGAACAGCACCTGCCCAACGCCATAGACGCTGCCCCAGGTCCCGACGAAGAACAGGCGATAGACGGCGCGAGGATCGGCGGAAAACAGCCGCGAAAGCAGCGAGGTGCAAGCCATCGCAAGCAGCGCGGCCCAGACAAACGGCAGAGCGCGCAGGCCAAACGCCAGAAGCGAAGAAGACGAACCACCGAAAGACGCGTTCGGAGGTGGATGGTCGAGCACGTGCCTTCATAGGCCAGTCGGAAACCACGCGTCAACAGCAACGATCGAAATGGGTGCAGTCGAGCGTTTGGGTTCTGCAGTCGAGCGTTTGGGTTCTAAAGGTGCCAGGGCTCGCGCACGGACTCGATCCAGCGATGCAGAAACGGCAGCGTTCGATCCAGGGGCTCGCGGATGCGCTGCTGAGCCAGCGACAGAAGATCGCGGCTTGTGCTGTGCTCGCCAAGCTGGCTGAAGCCCCATGCGCAGAGCGCGATCAGCGGCTCGGCCGATGGCGTGCGCAGGGCAAGCTCGCTGCGTTCCCACAGCGCCGCATCGAGCATCGGCAGGCGATCGTCGACGAGCGCGATGTATAGCTCGGTCAGATAGTGCTGGGCGCGCAGGAAATCGCCGATGGGAATCGGGTCGATCTCGTCCATGCGAAAGCGCGCGTCGGCTTGCTTGCCGATGTTCACCAGCGAGCGAATTTCCTGATAGCGCGAAAGCTGCACGAACTGTGGCTGCGGTGGGTACTCGGCGGAAAACAGGCGCACGGCGATCTCGGCGGACTCGTGGGCTTGTCGGTGTTCGCCGCGTCGGCTGTACAGGCTGCTCAGGCGCAAGTGGGCCTGGGCTCGCACCGCTTCGCTGCCCCAGGGCGGGCGCAGACAGCGACGCAAAAGAGCCTCGGATCCGTCGAGATCGCCGCGCAACATGCGGGCCGAGGCGCGCTCAAGCCAGTGTGTGACCAGGATGCCGTGGCCCCAGGCCGCGGTGCCGACCAAGCTCAGCGCCATGACCAAGGGATCGCCGGCAGCCAGCGTGTACACGCCGATGGTGCCCAGCAGGCCCAGCGCGCTATACGCGGCAGCTTGACCGGCATAGCGACGCAGCGGCGGAATGATAAAGCCGTCCCGATCGATGGCGACCAAGGCCCGCTGCACTGGCTCGCTGGAAGGGGTGGCACTTTGGGCCAGCGCATCCCCCAGAACGCGGCGCGATATCAGGGCCACCGAAGCAGCCGAGACAGCGTCGCGTGCGGCAGAGGGGCTGGCCATGTGTTCGGTTGCGCTCCCGTCGGAAAAATAAAGCGAACGCGGCGCCTAGGCCGCTTCGCCGGTCTGCGAGCGATGCTGTTCCATCCAGCGCCAAAGGGGCGGCATGATCTGACCCAGCGGCTCGCCATCTAGGCGGTCAAAGGCCTCGCGCAGAAGGTGCAGACCCATGTCGCGATGGGGCTCGCCGCTGCGCAGGAAAGCCCACGCGTACAAAGCCAAGAGAGCCGAGGCTGCCGTGATGCGCAGAGCTCGACGCGAGCGCTCCCATAGCTCGTTGTCGAGAGCCGGCGGCGTATCGAGCGTAAAGGCCAGGTACAGCTCGGTGGTCCAGGCCTTGATCTGCAGATAGTCGCCTTCGTCTTGTTTGGGCAGCGATAGATAGCGCTGCTTGGCTTCGTCGCCGCGGCGCAGGTTGCACAGCGCGATGATCTCGCCGTACTGACACGAGCGCAGGTGCGGACTGCGTGGCCAAGCCACTTGATACAGGCCGATGGCCTGACGAAGCTGCAGCAGCGCCTCTTCATGATCCCCGCGTCGCGTCGCCACGGCGCCCAGGTTGTGATGGCACAGCGCACGCAAGCGCTTGCCCAAGAAGCGTCGCCGCAGAAGCCGTCGCAGCAAGATCTCGGCTTCGTCGAGGCGGTCGTGCGAAGACAAGAGCGCCGCTTGGTTGATCTGCCGCGTGCTGAGCAGGTTGCGACCGATCAAAAGGCCGAAGACCACGCCGAACAGCAGACCCTGTGGACCCAGAAGCAGGCTGTATAGTGCGCTTCCTCCGACGAGAATGCTGGCCAGAAGCGAGTACGAAAGCGCCTGCATCGCGCGGTAGTGCAAAGGCGAACGCACGCGGCCTTGGTTGTCGATATAAACAAACGTTCGCGGTCCTGCTTCGTCGAGCGTCTTGGCCAAGCGCATATCGGGGACATCGCGCGGCGGCTGTTCCAGGGCATAGCGCAGCGTGCGTTCCAGGTGCGACGGCAACGTCGACAGCGCTTCGTCTTCGACATCGAGCGGACGGCTGAGCCCAGCCGCAGGTGCCGCGACATGCGTAGCGGTCGCGCCGGATGTCGCCGGTTTGTCGGAGATCAGGGGCTTTCCCGACGAGGACGTGGCATCAGCAGGCTTTGAGCCGACCGTGCCGGTTCCCGTCGTAGGCAGCTCGTCAGACGGTGAGCGCGCAGACTTCACAACATCATTAAGCTAGCACGCGGCAGTCGTCGCTGAATAGCCCGAAGGCAAGGCGGCAATCGCAGGTGCAACGTGGCGAGAGAGGACGCGAAAAAAGGGGGCGTCGGCAGAGCGACAAGACCGCGCTATGGCTTGCCGTTGTCTGGGCGGCAGCGGGCTCCCGGTGGGTAATCCGGGTGGTAGTGGTGCTTGATCGGGCGCGTCACGCACTGGGTGCAGGCCTGGCGCTCGGGGTTCGGCAGGCGCTGGCAGTGAGCGATGATGCGCGACTCGTGACCGGTCGAGTGGCTGAATGCGTGAGGAATCGCGATGCCAGTCGCCAGAGCCGCAACCAAGAGAGCACCATAGAGCTTGTTCATCGGGGTCTCCTTAAATCGGGGGACATCGTCGAAAGACGCCCCCCTGCCGAGAATATTTTCTGGCGCGCTGCAACAAAGAACAAGCAGAAGTTCTTGGGCCAGCCGATGGCCAGCCGATCCAAACCGGCGCGGCGATGCAGCGTGCCGCATATAATGCGAGCGCATGTCGGCTCGTGAAGTCATTCTGCTCGGCACATCCAGTCAAGTGCCGACGCGGGCGCGTGGACACAACGCGCTTTTTTTGCGCTGGGACGATCTGGGCATCTTGTTTGATCCCGGTGAAGGCACACAGCGCCAGATGCTGCTTTCCGGCATCGCAGCGACGCAGATCACGCACATCGCGATCACTCATTTTCACGGCGATCATTGCCTGGGTTTGGCGGCCATGCTGCAGCGCATCTCGCTCGATCGCGTGCCGCATCCGGTCCATGTCCTGTTTCCCGAGAGTGGCCGCGTGTTTTTCGAGCGGCTGCGCTACGCCTCGATCTATCGCGAGCAGGCGAACATCGTGCCGTGTCCGCTGCGCTATCGCGACGACTCGCCCGAGCGCCTGCAAGAGGTCTGGTCGCGCGACGACGTGCAGCTATTCATCGCGCCGCTCGATCACCGCATCGAGTGCCTTGGTTATCGTCTGCAAGAGCGCGATGGCCGGCGCATGCGTCCCGATCTTTTGCGCGAAGCCGGCGTGTTTGGCCCACACGTGCGAGCGCTGATCGATCAGGGCTCGATCGACGTGGCTGGGCGGACCGTTGCGCTGGAACAGGTCAGCGAGCCGCGTCGAGGCCAGGTCTTTTCGCTGGTCATGGACACGCGGCCCTGCGCAGGGGCTTTGGATCTGGCGCAAGGCGCCGATCTTCTGGTCTGCGAGTCGACGTTTCTAAGCAGCGAAGCCGAAGAAGCGCACGACTATCAGCACATGACCGCGGCGCAGGCCGCCACGTTGGCGCGTGATGCGAATGCGCGCACGCTGCTTTTGACACATTTTTCACAGCGCTACACGTCGCTCGATGGCTTCGTCGCCGAGGCGAGCGCCATCTTTCCCGATGTGGTCGTCGGGCCTGACTTCACCCGCGTACCGCTGCCGCCGCGCGAAGAAAAGTCGACCTGACGCGACGTGGTCTGCGCCGGCTTGGGTGCATGCCTTTGGGCTTCTCGACGCATCGCCGGTCGTGATATGACCAAAGCCCATGCTTGAGACCCTGAGCAAAGGCTTCCGCGCCGCCCGCGAGCGTCTGACCGGCGTTGCTGAGCTTTCCGAAGAAAACATCGAGTCCGCCCTGCGCGACGTCCGCATGGCGCTGCTTGAGGCCGATGTCGCGCTGCCCGTCGTCCGTCAGTTCCTGCAGCGCGTCAAAGAAAAAGCCATCGGTCAGAGCGTGCAGCTACGCGCCAAGGCCGAGCTACCGACGGGGGACAAGCTCGGCGAAAAGGCGCTGAAGTCCGTCGAGGTCACGCCGGAATATCACTTTATCCGCATCTGTCAGGAAGAGCTGACGGCGCTGATGGGCAACGCCGAGGGCGGCCCCACCGAGATCAACTGGGCCAAGAAGGGCCCGACGGTGTTTATGCTCGTCGGTCTGCAAGGCAGCGGCAAGACCACCACCGCCGGCAAGCTAGCCCGCTGGCTGCAAAAGATCCACAAGCGCAAGCCGCTGCTCGTCGCTGCCGACATCTATCGTCCGGCCG
>CAZKOY010000086.1:0-22953 GCA_964554495.1 uncultured Myxococcales bacterium | reverse complement strand
GGGCAAATCGCCACCATCCGCGCTTGGATTCAAGCGGGCGCCCCCAACAACTAACGCGCGCTTCGCCGTCCCTGCGCGTCGTGCGTGGATCGGTTCATCGCCTCGCGAAGATGCAGGCGCTGTTACCGTAGAGCCATGCGTACATCGTTCTTCCCACGCGCGGTCCTTGCGATGTCGCTGGCGTTGACGATCGGCTGCGTACGTCCGCAGTCCTTGCAGCCACAGGACGTTCTGCAGCGGATTGCTGACGACTATCCCGCTTTTTTTGCTCAGGCATCGGACGAAAACCCCACGCAGGATCTAGGGCTGCTGCGTCCGCGCTTTGGGCTGCCTGCCATCGCCTCGACGGGGGCGGCCTTTGAAGTAGAGCTTCTGCAGCGCGGCGAGCCGAGCGAACCGCAGCTTTCGCTTCTGCGCGATGGCCAGGCCATTCCCTTGCGCATCCTGTCGCAGCGACGCGAGCCGGTGGCCGCTGGGGTGGTGCGTCTCATCGTATCGGTGCAGCCCGCGGTGGCGCTGCCCGCGCAAGCGTACGATCTGCAGCTTGCCTCGCAGGTCGATCCCCCGACGGTGGCACCCAAGGCTGTTTGGCTTCGCCCGGCATCGTCCGACCAAGGCGCGCGGCCGCTTCGCATCGCGCAGCTTTCCGATATTCACATCGGCAAGGGCCACTCGGATCTGCGCGAGCACTTGGAACGAGTGATTGATGACATCAATGCGCGTGGCCCGGATCTGGTGCTGGTCACTGGGGACATCGCCAATATCGGCGGGCGCAGAGATCTCTTGGAAGAGGCACGAGATCGCCTGCTGCGTGTCGCTGCTCCCGTGGTGGTGGTGCCGGGCAACCATGACTTAGGCTTCGATCTCAAGACGCTGCTCGGCGAGCGCTATGGTGCAGGCTGGCCCGCGTTCGCCCGCGTCTTCCATCCACACCTGCTGTTCAACTTTTCGCTCGATGGCTGGGAGTTCATAGGCTTTGACAGTGGGGCGTCGGTGATCTCGCCGCGGATCCTGACCCGCGGGCTCAGCAAGTCATCGCTATCTGCGCTGCACCAGGAACTGGTGGCCGCGCAGCAGAGCGGTCGCCGAGGTGTGGTCCTGTTCAGCCATGCACCGTCGCGCGCTAGCGTCAGCACACGGACCAATTCTTCCGGCGTGGGCTTGGTCGGACGCATGCGCATGGGGGCTGCGGCGTTTGAACGCGAGCTATTGGATGCTTCGCAGAGCCTGCGCGTGCTGCATCTTTCCGGTCACACCCACTGGGCCGACCTGTTTGAAGCACAAGCCCCTGCAGGTGAGCGCCCTCGTCGCTTCCATCGCTGGCCGGCCAACGCGCTGTCTTCCTGCCTGCGACCGCTTTCAGGGCAGGTTGCCCTGATCAACGCGCAGTCGGCAACGCACACGACATTTCATCTGCGACGCAACGGACAAGGCTATGGCTATGTCTGGCTATCGCTGGACGAAAGCGCGCCTCAGGTGGCCTTCGTCCGCTTTGGCGGCGGCGTGCAAAAGGGCTGTCAGGAGTCGTCTTAGCAACGCGCGCATCCGCACGGCCCAGCGCTGATTCCCTATGGTGCATGCAGAGCGGGCTGGAGAGTCGGGCGCGGGGGCGGTCGGCTACTGCGCTCGCAGTGGTGGGCGTGGGGCTTGCGTGGCAGTCGGCTGCATGGGCACGCGGAAGCGGTGCGTCACGGGCACCCAGCCGAGCAGATCCATCTCTTGCTCGACGTAGCCGTCGGTCCAGTTGTTGACGACCAAAGGCAGCCCCGAAGGCCCCAGGCGGTCCGAGACGATGCCCGCATGATCCGGCCCGGCTTTGTTGGGGAAGGTATCAAACAGCACGATATCGCCCGGCAGATAGGGCGCTCCGTCGGAGACTTGCACAAAGTTTTGGCGGAACCACGGCAGCATCATGCGGATGCGGCGATGATCGATGTTGGCGTCAGGAGCCTTCCCGGCCAGCGGATAAAGCTGCGGCTTCTTGCCGGCGTCTTCGTGGATCTCGCGCTGCAGATCCCAGCCGGCGTTGCGCAGGGCGCGCACCAGCGTGTCGGTGCAGACACCTTCGGTGCGCGGCACATCGCCACCGGGATAGCGCAGCGCGCGATAGTTCGACACATACGCTGCCTTGTTAAGGCACAGCTTTTTGGCGCCCAGCAAGACATCCAGGGTGTTGACCACTCCGTCGCCGTCGTGATCTTCGCGCGGGCCAGGGGAACCAAACGCGACGCGAACGCTGGGACGGCGCAGCAGATCGGCACGATCCGCCTCGGAAAACCAGGGCAAGACGGTGGCAAGCTGGGCGGGCCCGGCGGCAGTCTGCGAGAGCGGGCCGGACAGGGCATAGGCGATCAGCGGAAATTCGCCTTGGTACAGGGTGGCGATGCGATGCGCTAGATCGACGCGCAGCCAGGCCTCCCCATCCGATGGGGACCAGTCGGGTGCCGCGATCTGTGCCTGCGGAGCAAGGTCAGGAAAAATGCCGCGATCGCGATCGCTGAGCCGGGGAGTACTTTCGGGAAGGGTGCTTGCGAGAGCCAACAGAGCAGAGGCAACGACGTGCAGCATGCTTCGTTGAAACGAAGCGAGGCGAGAGAGGATCTGCTAGGCGCTTGCGGTGCGGTTTTCCAGGATGTGCTTGGGCGGCGTGCGCAGGTCCCACACGATGCCGAACCACGAAAGGACCTTGAGGATGTAGTAGCTGAAGTCGACTTCCCACCAGAAGAAGCCCTGGTTCGCGGTGCTCTGGTAGTGATGGTGATTGTTGTGCCAGCCTTCGCCCATGGTGATCAGCGCCAGGAAGAAGTTGTTGCGGCTGTCGTCGGTGGTCTTGTAACGACGTGAGCCCCAGACATGCGCCAGCGAGTTGATGGTGAAGGTGCCGTGCCACAGAAGAACGGTACTGAAGAAGCCAGCCCACAGCCCGACACGAAGGCCGCCCATGACATCGCCGCGAACCAGCCAGCCAATCAGGAACATCAAGATCACCGAGCCGATGGCCGGCCCGCGGAAGTTGGTGTTCAGCCAGCGAAGCTCGGGGTACTTGGCAAAGTCTTGGATGCGTTCCCAGTCGGTGCGGTCATAGCGACCACACAGGAACCAACCCTGATGCGCCCAGTGAAAGCTGCGCTGCACGGGCGAGTGGATGTCGCGCTCTTGGTCGCTGTACTTGTGGTGCTGGCGATGATGCGCCGCCCACCACAGCACGCCTTTTTGCAGCGATGTGGTGCCGATGAACGCCAGGATGAACTGGAAGATGCGCCCCGTCTTGTATGCGCGATGCGAGAAGTACCGGTGATAGCCGGCCGTGATGCCGAACATGCGCAGGTAATAAAAGAGGCCGCACAGAAGAACATCGACCCAGGTCACCTGGCCATAGGCGATGGCGACACCCGCGCCGATGATTCCGACGGTGTGGACGAAGACATACGGGATGCTCGTCCAGCGATCGAGGCGCTCGTCGCCTTCGACATAGGGGGGAAAGAACTTGGCGAGCGGGTTTTCCCCAGTCGAGGGAGCTGGCTCGTCGCCGCGTTCGCTGAGGCCTGGGCCAGCGGGGGCAATGCGAAGGGGCGGTAGTGCGGTCTGCATGGGTCCATGCTGCGCTCGCACTGTCACGGTTCTGTCACGGACGGGTCATATTTTCGTGAGATTTGCAGTCGCTTCTCGTCGAGGATTCGACCTCTAGCGGCCGAGTGGTTGAAGCAGTGCAGATGACGCGGTGCAGCAACGCAGCGACGCGGCCCCCGCGAGACTTGGCGATGCGGGCCAAGTTAGTGGTTCGTCTAGCTGCGGCCTTCGCCTTCGTGATCGCCCATCAGCGCGACGATGCCGCAGACACCGACGATGTCTTCGTCGCGGCGGAACGGAGCCAGGGTCAGCCAGCCACCGCGGGCTTCGCCGCTTTGGTTGTGGACGACCAACGTGTGCCGGCTGGCGCGCTTTCGGGCTAGGACCTGACGCACGTCGCGCTCGATGCGAGGACACCAGCGGGCCAGCAAGGTCGAGCTGAGCTTGCCGCGCAGATCGGCGGGCGGAATGCCCAGGATCTGACAGAGCGCAGCGTTGCCAAAGAGGATCTCGCCGGTCGGCGAAGCGACGAACATCGGCAGTGGACACGAGTCAACGAGCGCTTCGCACAGATCGGCACGTGGCGATGAAGGCAGACCGACGGCGTCCAGGCGTCGCGCAACCCCCATCTCGGCCATGACATGACGCAGGGCAAACGCGAATTCGGCGGCGCTTCCGGGGCGCTGACCAGGCTCTTTGCCGAGGGCGCGCAGCACCAGCGCTTCCAAGCTGGGATGAAACGGCGTGTGCGGCCGGCCCAAGCGCTGACTGGGCGGCATCGGCTCGCGGCGCAGGTGGCCAAAGATGATCTCTTGCAGACGGCCATCGAAGGGCGGGTGGCCGGTCAGGCACTCATAAAACAACACGCCCAGCGCATAGATATCGGAAGCTGGCGTCGGAGACTGCGCGCGGATGCGCTCGGGGGCCAGATAGGTTGGGGTGCCTGCGACCGTGGTCGCCGCGACAATCTCGCGCGAGTCAATGGCGGGCCGGCTGGCCAGGCCAAAGTCGAGCAAGCGCACGTTGTTGCGGCGGGCATCGCTGGCTTGCGTGGGGTGACACAGAAAGACGTTCTCGGGTTTGATGTCGCAGTGGATGACGCCGAAGCTGTGTATGAAGGCCAGCGCCTCAGCGCACTGCAACACGATGTCGCACGAAGCCTTGGGCTCTAGTACGCCCTCGCGCGCCATGCGCTCAGCCAGCGTCTCGCCGGACAGGTATTCCATCACGATGAAAGCGCCGTGCGTTGGATCGACGCCGAAGTCGAACACCGAAACGATATTGGGGTGATTCATCGACGCCGCCATGCGCGCTTCGCGATAGAACGCGTCGCGGATGTGCGGCTGCTGCGCGAGATTCTTGTGGATGATCTTCAGCGCGAACTGCTTGCCCAGATCGCGGTGGCGCACCTTGTAGATGCGGCCCATTCCGCCTTCGCCAACCCGCTCTTCGATGATGTAGCGACCGCCGACGATGCGCTCGGGCGGGAAGGCATTGCGCACACTTTCGTCGGGGCTACCCAGGATCTCGTACGGAGCGTTGAGCTCGGCGCGTGGTGGCTTGACCTCGCTTTGACTGGACGTGCTGCTGGGGGCGGGCGGCGGTACAAGGACAGGGACAGCCTGCGGTGTGGCGACGCTGCTTGCCGGGGGCGCAGCGATCTTCACCTTGCCAGAGACCGCGGGCAGCGACCGCTCGTCTGGTACGGCCTGCGGTACGCCCTGGGGCAGAGTGCTGCCGTCATGCCCGTCAAGCGCCGGCAGTTTTTGGGTCGCCACGCGCGTATTATATCGCGCGGCTGTTGCTTCTCGCGACGCAGATAATGGTAGATTCCGCGCGTGAGCACGCCTGCTTCACCGTCCAGACCCACGCCCCATTCGACCGGGACCGCCCTGCCAGCG
Source organism: uncultured Myxococcales bacterium (assembly GCA_964554495.1). GTDB lineage: Bacteria > Myxococcota_A > Polyangia > Palsa-1104 > JAEUJZ01 > JAEUJZ01. The sequence goes on along the minus strand of CAZKOY010000086.1, from coordinate 17,482 downwards.
CCTAGCTCGGCACAAGGTGAGTCGCCGGCCAGCGACACTGAGCTCTGGACGATCGGGCGTGTGCTGCGCTGGACGCAGCAGCGCTTTGCGGCGCGCGGCCTGCCTTCTCCGCGGCTCGATGCCGAGCTACTACTTGCGCATACCTTGCAGCGCAGTCGTGTGGCGCTGTACACGCACTTCGACCAGCCGTTGAGCAAGGACGAGCTCGCCCGCTATCGCGAGTGCATTGTGCGCCGCTTGGCCGGTGTGCCCGTCGCATATCTCACGGGCGAAAAAGAGTTTTATGGCCTGAACCTGCACGTCAGCGAGGCGGTTCTGATTCCGCGGCCCGAGACCGAGCTTCTGGTCGATGTGGCGGTTCGCTTGCTGCCGCCACCGCCGATCTCGGCCACGGTTCTTGCGGATGCCGAGCACGAGCCGGAACCGACATCCACAGTCGAAGCCGCGGCTGCTAGCACTGCAGAGCCGCATGCTTCGGCGCTGCATGAGCCAGAGCCGGGCGTCGAGATGACGGTTCACTACGACGCGACCGAAGCGCCGGGCGAAGAAGAACAAGAAGAAGCAGTTCAAGCGAAGGCGGAAGGGCAGGGGACAGTGTCCGCTGCGCTCGCTGCGCAGCCAGGTACGGAGCCAAGTGCGGAGCCAAGTGCTGCGGCGTCGTCGCAAGAGGACGCTGGGCGAGCCGTGGCACGAGTCATCGATGTCGGCACCGGATCGGGCGCAGTAGCGCTTGCGATCAAACACTTGCGACCCGATGTCGAGGTCCTGGCGATTGATATCAGCCCCGTCGCGATCGCCGTTGCCACCGAGAACGCGGCGCGCCTGGGTCTGCTGGTTGAATTCTGGCAAGGCGATCTTTTGTCAGCGCTGCCTTCAGACCGCCAAGCCGATGTCCTCGTCGCCAACCTGCCTTACATCCCCACGGCCGAGATTGCCGCCTTGCAGGCCGAAGTTCGGCACGAGCCGCACAGCGCCCTCGACGGTGGATCCGATGGCTTGGTTGTGGTGCGGCGTTTGCTTTCGCAGGCTAGGTCGATGCTGCGACGCGGTGGGGCAATCGCCTTAGAGATTGGCGCGGGACAGGCCACAGCGACGATGGCGCTTCTGCAGCAAGCCGGCTTTGTTGACGTGCGCAGCGAGCTTGATTTGGCCAAGATTCCGCGGGTCGTTCATGGCCGACTTCTCTGACGAGGAATTCGCTCCGCTTTGTGTGTCGGTGGCGCTGTGGCCGGCGGGCGGACTGGGGGCGTCGGGGCCGCGTTACATTCGCCTGGCGACGGGAATTCAGCCTGCAGGTCTGCGCTTGCGCTCGCCGCTTCCCGAAGAGCTACGCGGTGTGCCGCTTTCGACGCGCCTCCAGCTACCGGCGCCGCTGCCCTTCATGCCGGACAGCCCGGCGCCTGTCCACGGCGATGCGGACGGCGCGCCATGGCGCGGCGATCTAGCCCTGGTCAGCGTCGCTGAGGAGGTCGTCGTGCGAGACAGCCACGGTGAGCGGGCTGAGCTTCGGCGCCTTGCATTTGTGCGGCTTGCGAGAGAGCAGCGCGCCCGCATCGAGCGCTACGTGACGCTGCGCCTGCTCTCGGATGAATAGCGTCAAGTCTGACTGCGAGCGCCTGCCGACAAGCGCGCGAAATTGACACGCCGACAGGTCCAGGTGGTAGCCCCTTGCCAATTTGACAATGCAGCTACGCATCAGAGACGAAGGGTCGCCGCGACCCCTTGCGGTGAGCGACGAAAGCCGTGAGGGTTCGCGGCCTTTTGGCGGGGCAGCACACGCAGCGACCCCAGAGAGTCCTTGGCATCACCCTTGCAAAATCCTAGAGCCAAGCCCGCAGAGAACCCTCTCGGGCGATCCCGCTCTGCATCTGCTGGGGTTTTGGTATGAGCTTCGGAATGGACGCCTTCGTCAAAAAATATTCATGGGCCTTTACGCTGCTGGCCATCGCAGTGTGCGCGTCGTTTTTGGGACGGGCGGCGGCGAGCGTGCTGACGGCGACGCTGCTTAGCGGAGACGGGCCCACGGTATCGCGGCGTTCGCCAGATGCAGCCCCCGTCGTCGACGCTGCGCGTGGCAAAGATATCGAGTACATCCTGCGGCGGAATATTTTCTGCAGTGGCTGCGCGCCGATCAGCCTAACGCCGGACAAGGTCGAAGAAGCAGCGACGGGACCGGTGGATACGACGCCGGTTCGCAGCAGCCTGAACCTAACGCTGCTCGCGACGATGGTGGCGCCTGGAGATCCACTGTGGTCGATGGCCATCATCCGCGACAACGGCGATGACAAGAAGGGCGTGCGCATCTATCGCCGCGGTGACGCCCTGCCGCAGGGTAATGCCCGTTTGGCGCAAGTGGTCGACGGTCGCGCGTATCTGGTGGCCGGTCGTCGCGTCGAGTACCTGGATCAAGGCCAAGGTCCGCCGCCGCCACCACCATCGACGACCATCGTTGCGGCTGAACCAATGCCCGGCGATCCAACCGGTCTTGAGAAGGACGTCGAAAAGGGCGTTCGCTGTTCGGGATCTAGCTGCGAAGTCGACAAGAGCTTGATCGACAAGATCCTGTCGAACACGACGGCGCTGGCAACCAGCGCACGCTTTGTCCCCTCGATCAAGGAAGGCAAACCCAACGGCTTCAAGCTGTACGCCATTCGCCCCGGCTCGGTCTTCGCAAAGATCGGCCTGCAGAACGCCGACCTGATCAAGGCCATCAACGGCTTGGACATGTCGACACCGGACCGCGCGCTTGAGGCCTATACCAAGCTCAAGAGCGCTTCGCACTTGACGGTGCAGGTCGAGCGCCGAGGCGAAAACGTCACCCTCGATTACCAAATCCGCTGAGCTCAGCGCGAACGAGTTCTCGCATGGCTAGCGAAAACGCGGAAGAGATCCAATGCCAATGAGCACCCATATGTTTCGCAGATCACACGCACTTCTCGTCGGAAGCTGGCTGGCCCTTGTGACGCCTGTGTGGGCGCAGAACGCGGCACCGCCTGCGCCGCGACCCGCTCAGGGCAAGGCCGCGGATGGCACAGCAGGCCAGGGGACCGCCAAGGCAACGGATCAAGCGCGCGTCATTCGCCCTGCGGGCTTGTTCGGCGCCGAGGCAGTCCGCGGCTCGCAAGCCTCTGGCACGGTGACGGCCCCTGCGGCAGCCAAGCCGGCGGCAGCCAAGCCGGCGCCTGCCGGGACGACTTCGGTCGCGACGACCACGCAGGGAAGCGGCAGCCCAAGCACGGCCGCGGCCGGCGGAGCGACCGACGATCTGCCGCTGCCGGGCGCGAAAGAGTTTTCCGAGTGCCAGCGCTACCCGCGCAACAAGAAAGTGCTCATCAACTTGAAGCCGGATACCGAGCTTATGGAGCTCGTTGGCTGGATCAAGTCGATCTCGTGCCGTCCTTTTATCCTGCCTTCGAACATTCGACAGGGAAAAGTGACGATCATCGCGCCCGAGCTTGTGACGGCCGATGAGGCGTACCGCATCTTTTTGTCGGCGCTTGAGTCGATGGGCATGACGGTGCAGCCGCAGGGGCAGGTGCTGAAGATCATCGAATCGAATCGCGCACGCGAGTCCTCGATCCCGGTGTATTCGCCAGGCGATCCGGTGCCGCGCAGCGAGCAGTTCGTCACCCGCCTGCTGCGCCTGAAGTACATCACGACGGAAGAGGTCGTGCAGGTGCTGAACCGTCTGAAGGGCCGAGACGGCGACATCATGCCGTACGCGACAACCAACACGCTGGTCATCACCGACTTGGCGACCAACATCAAGCGCATGGAGGAAGTCGTCCGCGCGCTGGATGTCGCGATGAGCGGCGAGAAGATCTGGGTCCTGCGCCTGAAGAATGTTGTGGCGACGGAAGTCGCACAGATGCTTGAGAAGGTCTTCAACGTCGGCAAGACACAGCAGGCCGGTCAGAAGCGTGCGCCGATCAACGTTCCATCGAGCGATGGCAGCAGCCTGCCGCCGTCTCAGATTGGATCGGGCGATGACTCGCTCAGCCAGATCCTGCCCGACGACCGCACAAACTCGCTGATCATCGTGGCGTCCGAGCGCACGTATCAGCGCGTGTTTGCGTTGGTCAAGCGCTTGGAACAGCAGGGCGCCAGCACCGAGGGGGGCGCCGATCGCATCCACGTCTATGCGCTTGAGAACGCCAGCGCCGAAGACATGAAGAACGTGCTGGGCCAGCTACCTGGCATCTCGGCCGGTGTGTCCTCAGGAAGCCGCGGTCCGGCGGGACGCTCGCGCATGAGCAGCTCATCTAGCAGCAGCTCGTCGAGCGGCAGTGGACAAGGCGCAGGCTTGTTCCAGGACGAGGTCAAGATCGTCGACGACAAGGCGACGAACTCGCTGGTCATCTATGCCACGGGCAAGGACTATCTGGTTCTGCGCGACGTCATTCGTCGCTTGGATGTGCCGCGTCGTCAGGTCTTCATCGAGGCAACGGTGATGGAGATCAGCCTGTCGAAGTCGCGCGATCTGGGCCTTTCGTACCACGGCGGCATTCCGCTCTTTGACAACAAGGGCCTCTTGGTTGGGGGTCTAAAGAGTGGCTCGCTCAACTCGCTGTCGCCGCTGTCGCTGTTGACGCTGCCGGGCCTGGTCGGCGGCGTCATGGGCCCGCAGTTTTCCAGCACCGGCATCTTCAGCCAAACGGGGACCGCGTCGGGATCGATCATTCCGCCGCAGTTCGGCCTGATCCTGCAGGCACTGCAGACCAACAACGACGTGAACATCCTGCAGGTGCCGAACATCCTGACCACGGACAACGAAAAGTCGCTGATCGAAATCGGCCAGAACCTGCCGTTTCCCAGCGCGATCACGGGCGGCCTGCCGCAGCTTGGCTCGGCGGGTGGGCTCAGCAACTTTGCGGCGCTGCAGTCGGTGCAGCGGCAGAACGTCACGCTGAAGTTGGAAGTGACGCCACACGTGAACAGCGGTGACTTCGTACGCCTTGAGATCAAGAGCACCATCGATGATGTCGCCGACAAGAACTTCAACGGCCTGGGTCCGGCGACCAACAAGCGCACGCTAGAGACCGTCGCGGTGGTTCGCGATCAGCAGCCGGTGGTGCTGGGCGGCATCATGCGCGACTCAGTGCGCGAGGCCATCACCAAGATTCCGCTGCTCGGCGATATTCCGATTCTTGGTTATCTGTTCAAGACGCGCTCGAAAGAGACGCAGAAACAGATGCTGCTGATCGTGCTTACGCCCTACGTCATCAACGACCCCGCGGATCTGGCGCGCGTCTTCGAGCGCAAGACGCGCGAGCGCCGCGAGTTCATCGATGCCTACGCCAGCTTCAGTGACGATCGTGACCTCAGCAGCCCGGTGGACTACACACGTCGTCGCGGCGCGCTGGAAGAGATCAACCAGACCGCGGTGCAAGCCGAGCGCGAGCTTCTGGAGCTTCGCGCGGCGGAACAGTCGCTGAATCGCGAAGTCACCGACTCAGGGCCCGTTGAGCTGCCGCCCAACACGCGCAGTGGTCCAGGCGGTTCGGCTGGCCTCGGCAATGCTCCGCTGCCCGTGCCGCAGAGCCCGTCGCCGTCGCCGTCGCTGCCACCGCCACCTGCGGCCACCAACCCGCGTTCGCCGGGTGAAGGGCAGAGTCCGCAGAGTCCGCAGCCGGTGATTCAGTAGGAGTCGATCGTGGCACTGCCTGATCCACCTAGTGGTCGCCGCAACCCACCACCGCTCCCTCCCTCTATGCGCAGTGGCGGGGGCAAGGCCTCACCCAAGTCGTCTGGCGAGCAGCGTATCGTCCCGGCCTCGGGAACAGCCAAGGCTGCGAGCGGTGCTGATGCACGCACTGGATCCAAGTCATCGGGTGAGCAGCGCGTGACCGGCGCAGCCGTGAAGCCCGCCCCGCCGCGAGCGCTTGGCACGATCTTGCGAAATCACTTTGGCGTCAGCGATGAAGCAATCCGCGATGCGCTGATCGAACAAAGCGAGCAGCGCACGCAGCCCGGAATGCAGATCGAAGGCTCGCGCTTGGGCGAGATCTTGGTGCGGCGCAAAGTGATCGGCGAGCTTGATGTCTTGCGAGCGCTGGGGCGGCAGTTTGATCTGCCAGTCCTGCCCGAGCTAGCTCCTGACCGCGTCGATGCGGATCTGGCACAGCGCGTCCCGATCAACTTTGCCAAGGCTCAGCGTGTGCTGCTTATGTCGCGCGATGCAGCGCGCGATCTGGTGGAAGTCGCTATCGCCGATCCCACCGCGGTTCACGTGCTGGATGACGTGCGGCAAGCCGCCGAGTGCGAAGTCGAGCCAGTGCTGGTGCCCGAGGCGCAGATCGTCGAGGCCATCAACAAGGTCTATTCGCGCGGCCGCATCGACACCGAGCTTGAGAAAAAGGAAGGCGAGACCGCCACCGAAGAAGAGACCGAAGAAGACGTTGATCTCGTCGATGTCAGCGACGAAGCGCCGATCATTCGCTGGGTCAACTCGGTCATCTTCCAGTCCGTTCGCGAGCGCGCATCGGATATTCACATGGAGCCACGCGAGAAAGACTTCGTTGTGCGCTTCCGCATCGACAACGACCTGCAGGAACACAAGCGGGCACCGCGCGCTTTCATCAACTCGATCGTTGCGCGCGTAAAGATCATGGCTGGCTTGAACATCGCAGAAAAGCGACTGCCGCAGGACGGTCGCATCCGCCGCAAGATCGCCGGCAAAGACATCGACATGCGTGTCGCGACGGTTCCGTCCGCTTATGGCGAGCGCATCACGATTCGTCTGCTCGATCGCAGCGCAGTGCTGCTGGATCTGTCAGACCTTGGCTTTGGCGAAGACCACTTGCAGATGATGTACGACCTGGTGTCGCGGCCGCACGGCATCCTGCTGGTCACCGGTCCCACGGGCTCAGGCAAAACGACGACGCTTTATGCCGCGCTGTCGAAGATCAACACGCCGGATATCAACATCCTAACCGTCGAAGATCCTGTCGAGTATCAGCTAGAAGGCATCTCGCAGGTGCAGGTCAATCCCAAGATTGAGCTGACCTTCGCATCGGCGATCCGCAGCTTCCTGCGCCACGACCCCGACGTCATCATGGTCGGCGAGATCCGCGATCAAGAGACGGCGTCGATGGCCATCACTGCCTCGCTGACAGGCCACTTGGTGTTCTCGACGATTCATACCAACGACGCAGCCGGTGCCGTGACGCGCTTGATCGATATGGGGATCGAGCCGTTCTTGGTCACTTCGTCGCTTTCCGGTGTGCTGGCGCAGCGCTTGGTCCGTCGGCTGTGTACCGCATGCCGCGAGCTGTATCGCCCAACCGATGACGAGCTGAATCGCTTGGGTTTGGATGTGGCGCGTTTTCGCGCGGGCACGCTGCAGATGCCGACGTACAAGACCAAGGCACCGCCGCCGCCCGCCGGCATGCTGTACCGCGTACACGAAGGCGGCTGCTCGGCCTGTCGTGCGCGCGGATATAGCGGTCGTTCCGCGATCTATGAGCTTCTGCACATCGACGACACCATCCGATCGCTGAGCTTGAAGAAGTCAGATGCCGCAACGATCAAGAAGGCCGCGCTGGATGCCAACATGCGCACCTTGCGAATGGATGGGGCAGGCAAAGTGATAGCAGGGATCACGTCGCTGCAAGAGGTTCTTCTGATCACTGCAGAAGATGCGAATTAAGGCGTGCTGCCCGCGACGTTGAGCAGGCAGCCGACCACTCAGCACCACCGACTTATGACAGGTCAAGACAATGCCGGTCTTCCAATACAAAGGCTTCGATAGCAAAGGGAAGCCGGTCAGCGGAGTGAAAGACGCTGACAGCCCGCGTGGCCTGCGTGCAGCGCTGCGGCGCGACGGCGTGCTTTTGACCGATGTGCGTGAAGCGCCGATGGCCGGCGGTGCGGCTGCGGGGGCAAGCAAGGGCCGCAGCCAAGAAGGGGCGCGGCGGCGTTCGAGCGGTGGCATCGATATCGGGGCCGTGAAAAGCACGCTTTCGCCGCTGGCCTGGCTGCAGTGGCTATCTGAGCGAAGCGATGCCAACCCGCAGATGGTCGCCATCTTGACTCGTCAGTTGGCGACGCTGTTGCGGGCTGGCGTGCAGCTAAGCGAAGCACTGGCCGCACTGATTGAACAGGCCGAACGCCCAGGGCTCAAGCGCGTGCTGTCCGACGTAAAAGTGCAGGTCAACGAAGGCATGGCGCTGTCCCAGGCCTTGGGTCGTCACCCGCGCATCTTCGCCGAGCTTTACACCAACCTGGTCTCGGCCGGTGAGGCCGCGGGCAACCTGGAAGCCGTGCTGTTTCGCTTGGCCGACTTCTTGGAAGCGCAGAACAAGCTGCGCAGCAAAGTGGTCACCGCGTTGTTCTATCCCGCGGCCATGACACTGATGGGCAGCGGCATTATGGCCATCCTGATGCAGAGCGTCGTGCCTAAAGTAACGGCGCTATACGCTGACAACGGACGCGTTCTGCCCTGGAACACGCAGCTTCTGATCTTCATGTCATCGCTGCTCACCGACTGGTGGTGGCTGGTGCTGCCTTGCTTTTTCGGTGTGGTGTATCTGATTCGCCGCTGGCTGCGAACACCGCAAGGGCGGCTGAAGTGGGACCGAACAGTCTTGCGGTTGCCGATCTTTGGACCGCTTGCGCGCATGGTTGCGGTCAGCCGCTTCGCCAAGACGTTGGCAACGATGTTGGCTTCTGGTGTGCAGCTCTTGCGTGCAATGGAGATCGTGAAGAACGTGCTCGGCAACATGGTGCTGACGCGTGTCGTGGAAGAAGCGCGTGAGTCCATCCGCGAAGGCGAGTCAATCGCGCAGCCGCTGCGCCGTTCCAACCAGTTCCCGGCCGTTGTGTGCCACATGATTGCCGTCGGTGAACGATCGGGTCAGCTGGAACAGATGCTGGAAAATGTCGCGGCCGCGTACGACATCGAAGTGGACATGAAGCTCGCTCGCATGACCGCGCTCTTGGAGCCGCTGATGATCATGCTGATGAGCAGTGCCGTCGGCTTTGTGGTGTTCAGCATCCTGATGCCGATCATGCAGATGAACGAGTTCGCGCAGTAGCCAAAGCTTGGGCAAGGAGAGACATATGACGCGCTTCACACAACGAATCCGATTGATCTGGGTGCAGAGCCGCCGGCTGTGGGCGCAGCGCCAGGACCTGCTGGGTCCACAAGCTCGCCGACGGCAAGCAGGGTACAACCTCGTCGAGATCATGATCGTCATGGCCATCATCGGCATGCTGATGAGCGCTGCCGGCTTTGGTGGCTTTGCCATGCTTGAACGGTCGCGCCGCAAAGAGACGCGCCGCATGATGCACATCATTGAGCAGGCCGTTGTCACGTGGCAGGCCGATGGTGGCGAGTCCTGTCCGCCCAGCTTGGCTGCGTTGGTTGAGAAAAAGCACCTCAACAAAGAACCCAAGGACGGCTGGGGACACCCGTTTCAGTTCAAGTGCCCAGGCGAGCACAACAACGACATCGATCTGCTCAGCCTCGGCAAAGATGGCAAGGAAGGCACGCCCGACGACATCAAGTCGTGGGAAGAGGAAGACGCCAAGAAGCCCTAGTCAACGATGTACACGACGTAGTTGAGGATGCAGGTCGCTTGCATGCAGCGCGAACGCGGATACTCGCTGATCGAGATCATGCTAGTCATGGCCATCGGTGGTTTGGTGGCTGGCGGGGCGATCTTGGGGTTCCGCTCGCTTGTGCGCAGCGAGATTCGCAGCACGGCAACCAAGCTGGCCGCGGCCATTCGCTACAGCTACGACCGCGCGATCTCGACGGGGGCGTATTACCGACTGCATATCAACTTTGAAGAAAACTCGTATCGCCTGGAAAAGGCGGATGCCCGCGTGCTGCTGAACACCAGCGAACGGGCATCGCGCAATGGGCGCGGCGAGGATCGCGACATCGAAGATCGCCGCGCACAAGAGGATGATCAGAAAGGCCAGCCCAGCGGCGTGTCCAGCGAGCTTTTGCCTCCTCCTTCACCGCGCCGGCCAAAGTTCGCAGCGTATGTCGACAGTCAGCTCAAGCCAGTGCGCTTGTCACGCGCTCGCATCTTAGATGTCATGACACCGCGACAGAGCGAAGCGTATCGCAGCGGGCATGCCTATCTGCACTTCTTCCCCGACGGACACACCGAGCGTGCGCTGATTCACATCGGTCCCGATTCGGACAACCCGGCCGAGGATGAGCAGTTCTCGCTCTTGGTGCATGCGCTCACCGGGCGTGTTGAAGTGCTGCCAGGACGTGCGCCGACTCCTCGTGATTTCGCGCCGGGATCGGGTGATGACGGCGTCGGCAAAGGAGGCCGCTGATGCGTCCTCGGCGCAAGCATCAGCGGGGCTTCACGCTGGTCGAGGTCATGTTGGCCATGGCCATCTTGGCCGGCGTCTTGACCGGGCTGACTCTGTCGGTCACGCGCGCAGTACGGGTGGCCAATCACGCCCGCTTGATGACCACCGCAACTTTTCTGTGCAGGCAGAAGCTGGTCGAGCTGGAAGACAAGTTCATCGTCGAAGGCTTCACCGATGAAGCCGGCGTCAAGGAAGAGCACGGTGAATACAAAGAAGACGAATTCAAGCGCTACGCGTGGTCGCGCACCGTCGAGCGCATTCATCTTCCCAATGTCAGCGACATCCAAGCCGCTGCCACCAAGCTGATCCAAGACAAGCAGCAGATCGGCGGCGGTGCAGCCGGCAGTGCCGGGGGAGGCCCTGCCGGCGGATCTGGAGCCAACCTCGGTAGCAACATCGGCGGCATGATCGGCCCGGTCAAAGAAATGCTAGAGCAGGGCATTCGCCGCGTCACCGTGCGAATCACGTGGGATGAGCCCGGTAAGGGCGAGCAGAAAGTGGAAGTTGTGACCTTCTATACCGACATGCGCCGCGTGCCGGCGGTCCCGATGTAAGGCAGGCAAGCGGATGTTCTTCTTGATCAGTCAGCGGCCAGTGCTTGTGCGCGATCTTCCGATCCGAAGGAAACGCGCGTCTGCTGGCTTCACGCTGATCGAGGTGATGATCGCGATGAGTATCTTGGCCAGCATCACGGTGCTGGTCTGGGGATCGTTTCAGCAGACGTTTCGCACGCGTCGTCTGATCGAAGGCAACCTGACGCGCTATCGCGCGGCTCGCGTCGCTATGGATCGCATCCTGCGCGATGTGCAGATGGCGTACTTGAGCCAGAACAACATCCCTGGCACGGAACAGACGCCCCGGACGTTTTTCGAAGGCCAGCGACGTCCCGATATCGATGAGCTGCGCTTTTCATACTTTGGTCATCAGCGCCTGTATGCCGACAGCAAGGAAGGTGACACCGCCGCGGTTGGCTATTTTTCCAGCCGCGATCCCGACGATCCACGCCGCTTGAACCTGTATCGCAAAGAGACGCGGCGCTTGCAGGCGGATCGCTTCGAGAACATTCCCGGCGAAGTAGAGCTTCTCTGCGATGACGTCGTGCGCCTTGAGATCGGTTACTACCACCCCGACCGCAAAGAGTGGCTTGAGAACTGGCGGACCACCAGCGCCGATGGCTTTCCCAATCGCTTGCCGAGCCGCGTGCGCGTGCGCTTGGTCGTGCATGACGAAAATGGCAACGACATGGCCTTCATGAGCGAGACCCGCTTGGCCATGATTCAACTTCTGGATACCGGGCCGCAGAGTCAGTAATGCGCGAGTACCCTTCTATTCCAGATCCCTGTGTTGGCGAGCCAGCGACGGCGGCTGTGCCATCGGCGGAGCGCAAAAAGCGCAAGAAGCCATCTCTGCGCGAGCGTGGAGTGGCCATTTTGGTGGTGGTCGTGACCACGGCAATCATCGGCGCAACCGCGGCTGACTTTGCGTACACCGCACAGATTGAATTGGAAGCCGCGATCAATAGCCGCGATCAGCTGCGGGCCGAGTATCTGGCGCGATCCGGTATGCAGCTGGGGCAGCTTCTAACGGCGGTGCAAGACGGCCTGCAGGGCATGCTGCAGATGCTGCCGCCCGAGATGCGCGATGCCATCGTCATCACGGACTACGCCGGCTTTCTGGCCAAGGCGCTGTCGGGTGATGCGGAAGCGCGCGAAGGACTGGGCGGCTTGATCGGCATCGATCTGCGCAACGTCGAAGGCTTGGGCACGCCGCAGGGAACCAATCTTGACCTTGTGATCTCATCGGAAGAAGGCAAGTTCCCGATCAACTGTGGGGGCGGCGTCAACGCGTACGCGCAGCAGCAGCGCAACCTGTACAACCTGCTTTACAACCTGATTCGACCGCAGCGCTATGACCGCATGTTCAACACCGCGGATCGCGATGGCATCGTGATTACGCGCGAAGACCTGCCGACGGCGCTCATCGACTGGGGCGACGTTGACCCGCTGCGCTTTAATCCCATGGGGCCCGCTTCCGCGAGTGAAGAGCGCTATGACCGCGGCACGGATCGCTATGAGGCGCACAATCACTATCTCGACACCATCGAAGAGATGATGCAGGTGCGCGGGGTAAGCGAGGACTTCTGGGGCGCATTTGGCGAGATGTTCACGGCATACGGCGGTACTAGCGCTGGCAACACCACGGACTGTCGCGTGTTGGCCAGCGCCATTGAGCCGACGGCGTGGCCCTTGGTGGCTGCCATGATTGCTGCCAGTGCGGCGGACAAGAACGCGGTCTTCGATCCAAATACGGCAGTGGTGGCGCAGCAGATCACCGGGCTTTTGAAGTCGGGCTTGCCTGCTCTGCGGAGCATGGCGCAGCAGCTTTCGATTCCCAAGTGCCAGGTCGATACCAGGCAGTGCCCAACGTTGGCTCCACTGCCGACGCCGTCATCGAGTGTTGTCGTTCCGTCGAAGAAAGCGGGTGGCCCGCCAGGCAGCCCAAGCAGTGGTACCAGCGATGGCATTGAGCTCTTGTCCAACTTGATGTGCGGTCAAGCGTTGGCCAGTGTGCCGCAGCTTGCCGATAGCTTGGCTTCGATGACCGGTATGAGCGCTCCGCCTCGTCCCACCACAGGGCTGCGCCCAATTCCGATGTGCCCCGGAGCGCTAAGTCAGTTCTTGCGTGATCGCGGCAGCGGCAACCAGAACCCGCGCCGTTACTATCGCGTCGACTCAACCGGCATCGTGCAGCGTGGTGCCAATCGAGTGACGCAGGTGCATATCCGCGGCGTCTGGGATACGCGGCGCGCCAACTTCAACCCGCTCTGCACAGGGCATCCAAGCTGCACACGTGGCACTTGGCTTTATTACCGTATCGACTAGACGCAGGGGCGGCACCGCGCGAGCCCCGTTGGGAAAAAGATGGCCAGCACGATCTTGGGCATAGACCTTGGCAGCTACGCAGTGAAAGTCGCGCGCATCGAAGCCGGCTTTCGCAGCGCGCAGCTGGTCGGCATTTTTGAAGCGCGTGTTCCCGCTGCGGATGTCGTGGCTCCGGCCGCTGCCGAGCCCACCGACGGGTCAGAGCCAGCGGCGGCCGATGTAACGGACGCGGCGACCTCGATCCATGACAGCGCTGCCGAAAGTGCCAGCTTGTACGAACGGCAGCTTCGGGCGCTGTCCATATTGCTGGCCGAGATCAAGCCAAAGAGCGAGACCACAATCATCGCGCTCTCAGAAGGCGTCACGCTGCGGCTGCTGGATCTTCCACTTTCGGATCCAAAGAAAGTGCAGCTGGCGCTGCCGTTTGAGCTGGCGGGGCAGCTTCTGACGGACTTGGAAGATCAAGTGGTGGATCAGACGCTGATCAGCGTCGGAAGTCCGCAGCCAGGCGGAGGCGAAGCACCATCACAGTGGGTGGCTGCTTGCGCCCCGCGCGAGGACATTCGTTGGCACTTGCAGTCGCTGCTTTCGCGCCGTATCGAGCCGCGTCGCATCGGCGCAATGGCGCTTGCGACCGCGCCGCTTTTCATCACGCCACCGCGCCTTCGCAGCAAGAACAAAGGATCGACTGAAACGCAGGGCTTGGGGCCGCCGATGCCCCTTTGGGTCATCGATATGGGGCATCGCTTCACCCATATCTGTGCCGTCGCGCAGCATCCTTCGCGTCCTGGGCAAGTGGTAGTGCCTTTTGTGCGCACCATTGCTCGTGGTGGGCTGCAGCTCTCGCAGGCCGTCGCTCGCGCGCACAACTTGCACATGACGCGAGCCGAGATGTTGAAGCATGAGTATGGCCTCGATGAGTCAGCCGATGCCACGACGGCGCAGGCGATTCGCGGCGCACTTCGTCCGCTCATTCGCGAGCTGCGACAGACGCTGTCGGCATACAGTGCGCGCATGGGCGAGCCGCCGCGCGTGGTGTATTTGTGCGGTGGTACATCCGAGCTGCGCGGCTTGTTTGAGCTGATGCAGAACGAGTTGGATCTGGAAGTGCTGCCGCTGGTGCCGCCACCGCGGGCACCGTGGTTCGGCAATCGTGAGGGACCGACTCCGACGCTGGCCACGATGTCGGCGTCGCTCTCGATCGACACAGCCACGCTGGCCAAGATGCGCATGCCTAGCTTCGCGCTGCTGCGGCGCTTCTGCGCAGGCGCTCCAGCAGTTGGACTCGCGCTGTCTGAGATCTATGGCAGCCAAGCGCCGCAGGTGAATTTTCGCAAAGGCGAGTTCGCATTCCGCACCGACTATGCCTTTCTGCGTGAACGCGCTCCGTACTTGGTCGGCTTCTTGGTTGCGTTGCTTCTGTGTGCCGGTGGCTGGGTATCGGCGCAGCTACACCTGTTGGAAAAGGAATCCGAGAGGCTGCGGCAGCGCCTCACCTCTGAGACCACGTCCTTGTTTGGTGAGGCCAAGACCGATGGAGCGGCGGTGTTGGCCGAGCTGAATAGCGCGCTGGCGCAAGACAAAGGCGGAGAGCGACGCATCCCGCAGGTCTCAGCGCTGGATCTTCTGGATGACATCTCGCACGCCGCTCCCGAATCGAAAGAGGGCAACCCGGCTCGCCTGGATGTCGTCGAGATGCACGTGCGTCCGAAAAAAATTGAGCTCAAGGCGACGGCGGCCTCGGCTCAGTACGTTGAAGACTTCGCTACCTCGCTGGCGAAGCTCGCCTGTGTAAAAGGCGTGCAGAAGGGCAAAGTCCTGACCGTCAAGAACACGGGACCCGACGGAAAACCGATAGAAGCGAAGCAGTTCACATTTGAGCTGACCACCACCTGTCCCTAGGCAGGAGCCTGGCTGTGAGCAACGAAGAGAATTCTCCATCGAAGGAAAGCAGCGGCGCGCTGGCCGCCGTGCGCACGCGTCTGCGTGAGGCGATTGATGCCATTCCTGCCCGGCAGCGAGCCTTGCTGTTGGGGCTGTTCGGAACTGCGCTGTTTCTTGGCGTAGCCGTCACGGTCTACAGCGTGTATGACCGCATCGACACGCTGGAAGAAAAGAACGACGCCATGCAGCGTGCGCTTCGCGACATTGAAAAAAAGCGCGGCGCGTATCTGTCGGCCAAGTCACGTGAGCGGAATCTGGAAGCGCGCATCGGATCCAGCCCGCTGCAGCTAACCGGCTTTCTTGAGCAGCTAGCCAAGGAAGTGGGCATCGAGATTCGCGAGACGAACCCGCGCAGCCCCGAGCCGATCGGCAAAAAGTATCTGCAGCAGAGCATCGACGTACGCATCAGCAAGGTCGCGCTGGAGCCGCTTCTGAAGTTCCTGCGCAAGCTTGAGACGTATCCGCAGAACTTGGTCTTGGTGACCGAGCTATCCGTGCGTTCGCGCGACGACAAGCACCAAGACTTTGAAGTCGATCTGACCGTCTCGACGTACGAGCACGCGCCCAAGGCACCGCGCAAGGGAAGCGCCGGTAAGCCCGGCGACGGGGACAAAGACGGCGACAAGAACAAAGAGGTGCCCTAGCATGCTGCGCGTGTTTCGCCTCAAGAAGGGTCAGGCGCGTGCGCTGCGCATCGTCGGCTATCCGATCTTTGCCTTCTCCGTGTTCCTGGCGTCGTTTTACTTTTCGCTGCCCATGGAGCGCATCAAAGAGCGACTGCAGCGCGAGCTATCGCAGGATAGCGGGCCGCCCCTGCCGGGCTCGGGTGCATGGGGCATTGGCACCGGCATGGATGTGACGATTGGGGACATCGGGCTCGGCCTGCTTCCCGTGGGAGCCTCTGCTTCAGATGTGACGCTGCGTCCGCGTCCGACTGCGGGGGCAAGCGCGGACAGCGATGCGCAAAAGCGCAGCAAGGCGACGTTTGTCGACTCGCTGCGCGTGCGTGCCCCGGTCTTTGCGCTTTTGTTCGGCGACCGTGTGTTGGGCGTCGATGTGCAAGCGCTTGGGGGCACCGTGACGGCAGATGGGGGCTTGATCAGCGATGGCGCGATCCTCAAAGCCGAGCTAGACAAGCTGACCCTTGCGCGGGCACCGATCCTTGCGCAGTTCGTGCCGCTGCCTGTCTTGGGGGTGCTAAGCGGTACGGCGGATATCAAGGTGCCGATACGTCGCGCTGAAAAGGAAACAGTCTCCCGTCGCGGCGCCAGCGGACCTTTGGCGGTTGCGCTCGACTACAGCAAGACCGCAGGCCTGATCGAAGTTCACATCGAGCAAGGAGTGCTCGGGGATGGCAAGGCCAAGCTCGCGGTGCCAGGGGATCCGTTTCTGTCGCAGGGCTTGACGTTTCCCAAGCTGGCGCTCGGCAATGTCACGGGCCGCGTCGTCTTTGATCGCGGCCGCGCCACACTCAGCGATGTGCGCAGTCAGTCTGCCGACGCTGAGATCGCGCTCGAAGGCTATGTTGAGCTGCGCGATCCACTGCCGCTTTCTGAGCTTCGCCTGTATCTGCGCTTCCGTCCCTCGCCAGCGCTGATCAAGCGCGAGCCGACGATGGAGATCCTCAGCAACGCGATGGCTGCTGGCAAGCGCAGCGATGGAGCGCTGGGCTTCGCGGTTACCGGCACCATGGCCACGCCACGATCGCGGCCCTCGCGCGAGCCTCCCGATGGGGTCAGCATTCGCAGTGGCTCGCTGGGAGCGGTCAGCAAAGACGCGGCGCCACCGATACAACCGGCTGCTGCGCCACCCGCTGCGGCCCCGGCTCCTCAGGTCGCTGCACCGCCTAGCTTTGTCTTGCCGTCCGCCCCATCCCCCGCCGCGCCGCCTCCTCCGGCGAGCGCAGAGCCCAGTCCCAGCGATCCTCCCGCCAACTATCCCAGCAACCAGCGCGGCTTCTAGCTTCGCGTCCGCGCCGGCTTTTTCCCCAAGCGCGGGCTCTTCGGTCGACCGTGTACAGCCAGTCGGCCGAGCGGTTCGCTTGACTCTGGTACACGCGCAGAAAATTCACGTCCGCTAGCACCAAGGCCCGGCCTGTCAAACCTGCCTGATCTAACTACCTAGATCCTCCCAAGATATTCTCGTCGCTGCTCTGACAGGCGGCTGCCAGGACTACGTAAAAATTTGCGCACATTTAGTAATCCCGCAGAAAAGTAGCAAAAGTAGGAATCGTAGTTTTTGCAGTTATTGCACGTTATCTTGAATTCAAGATGAACGCGACCTCCCTCGCACAGCGCGCCCCGTCTGTGCCCAGCGCGGGC
>CAZKOY010000085.1:13018-23171 GCA_964554495.1 uncultured Myxococcales bacterium | reverse complement strand
TCGAGCCGACGATCAACAAGATCATGGAGACCTATCCCAAGGACGTGCGCGTCGCGTTCAAGCAGCTTCCGCTGCCGTTCCACGACAAGGCGCACCTAGCTGCCCAGGCCTCGCTGGCCGCGCATGAGCAGGGCAAGTTCTGGGAGATGCACGACAAGCTGTTCGAGAATCAGCGCGCTCTCGACCGCCCGGCGCTAGAGAAGTACGCCGAAGAGCTGGGCCTGAACATGGGCCGCTTCAAGGCGGCGCTCGACAGCGGCAAGTACAAGGACAAGGTCGACGAGGAGCTCAAGGAAGGCAACAAGATCGGCGCCAATGGCACGCCGGCCTTCTTCATCAACGGCCGCTCGCTGTCGGGGGCGCAGCCCTTCGATGCCTTCAAGGCCAAGATCGACGCTGCGCTCGCCGAAGTGAACGAGCTTCTGAAGAAGAAGCGCATCCCAGCGACGAAGATCTATGACGAGCTGATGCGCGACGCCAAGGAAGCAGCGGCGGCGCCCAAAGGCGGCGACGAGGAAGACGACAAGACGGTCTATCAGGTCACGCCGGGCAACGGTCCGAGCTTCGGCCCGACGAACGCGCCGGTCACCATCGTCGAGTTCTCGGACTTCCAGTGCCCGTTCTGCTCGCGCGTGGTTCCGACGCTCAAGAAGATCAAAGAGACCTATGCCAACAAGGTGCGCATCGTGTGGCGGAACTATCCGCTGCCTTTCCACCCGCAGGCGCCGCTGGCTGCCGAGGCAGCGATGGCCGCGAATGCCCAGGGCAAGTTCTGGGAGATGCACGACAAGCTGTTCGAGAACCAGAAGGCCCTCGATCGCGCCTCGCTCGACAAGTACGCGCAGGAGATTGGTCTCGATATGGCGCGGTTTAAGGCCGACCTCGACACGAACCGCTACAAGGGCGACGTGGAAGCGGACTTCAAGTACGGCAGCAGCCTGCCGGGTGGCGGCATGGGCACGCCGACCTTCTTCATCAACGGCAAGAAGATTGCCGGCGCCTATCCGTTCGAGAAGTTCGACGAGATGATCAAGGCCGCGCTCGCCGAGAGCGAGAAGGCCGCTCCCGCCAAGAAGCGTCGCTAGCGCATAAGGACCGCCGCTCGCGGTCTCGCCCTCCCCGCTCTCTTTTTCTTTGCACGCTGCTCTAGCGCACCACGTGACTGACTCGCACACGGCGAGTCAGGTGGCTCTCGTGCGTTCACTTAGGAACGAAACACGCTGGCGTTGGTCCCCGCCGTGGCGGTTGGGGTTTCGCTGCGAGTGGCGCGCTTTCGACGCGGCCAGGCCAAAAAACCCAAGCCCGCGCAGGCAAGCGTCAACACCACGAGCGCAGTCAGCAGAAACAAGAGCGCTGGGCGCGACTCGGGCGCGAAGCGCAGTGGACCAAGCTGTGACAGAGCCGCCGCGCCACCGGGCAAAAGCGTCGGGGCCTGCGCCGCCAGGACGCTGACATCTTGTGCATCCAAGCCGGGCACTGAGTGCGCCACAAGCTGGGCGATCTCGACGGTGGATACGACCAAAGGAGCCCGCAGCTTGAGGTACACCGCGGCACTCGGCCGCAGCGAACCTTGGCTCGAAAGTGGCTCGGGTTCGGGCAGGGCCAGGTGAACGCGGGCTTCGATGATCTCGGGCATGCGCTCCAGCGTCTCGGCAAGCATGGCGCTCTGCGTCGCAGCGCTGCCTTCCCGCTGGGCCGAGGGCAGGAACAGAAGCTTGTTGCTGCTGCCCGCGCTCGGCTCAGGAGGACGCGGCAGGCCGCGCTCGGTGAGCAAGGCCAGAGCGCGCGTCTCGTCGCTGCGCGGCACGGTCAAGGCAAAGGTACTGGGTCGACCGGCGCTGCCACGCGCTTCCAGTCGCTTGTCGGCGCGAATGCCAGCCGCCCGCAACGTGAGCAAGGACTCGCTGGCCCGTCGCTCGCTTAAGTCGTGATAGATGTCGACGTCACAGGCGCCCACAAGACCCAGCGAACACAAGAACAACCAAGCCTGGCGTCGAGGCTTCATGCGCAAGACCACCGCTTCATGCTAGTGGCGATCGCCCTTCCTTGAAAACAGGTTCCGCATCGACAGCTTGCTCGACCGCAGCCCGGTGGCGGCAATCCGCCCGAACCACAGACGGGGCTTTTCTTGTGCCGGCTTCTGGGCCTAGGATGGGCAGACGTGTTCATCTCAACCAACCTGAAGAACCCTCGGCTGCATCCGTCCGTGCGGTCCTAAGGCGCAGGGCATTCGCATGTCCAACGATGTGCCTTCGGGGACGCAGGCGGTGCGCGACAGCCACGCGCGGATCAGTCAGCCGGACTGGCTGGGCCCGCGCCTTCTGCCCAATGCCCTGGGCGTCGCAGCGGTCTTTGAATTCCTGAGCAACCGCGTGCTGCAGCCCCTTTCCGGGCCCTTGTTTGGCGCGGTGCCAGGCAGCACACTGGCCGCGATCATCGGAACCACCAGCCGCTTCGGTCAGAACCTGGCCGCTGTGCTTGGCATCCTGGTCGTCGGTGCGCTGCTGCTTTCCGCCATGCGCCCGCAGGGAGCAGCCAGCCAGCCGCTGGGACGCGTCAGCATCGTGATGATGGGCGGTCTGTCGCTGGTGCTGTCGGCCTTGCTGACGCTGGCACCGGATTTCATGTCCGCAGCCGGGCTGCTCAAGCGAGCGCAGTGGCTGCTGCAGCTTTCGTCGGTGTGCGTCGCTCTGCTGATCACGCTCGGCGTGCTGCAGCGACGGGGGCCGCGAGGAATTCACAAGCTGGGCATCGTCCTTCTGATGCTGCCCGCGCTGTTCCAGCTTGAGATCCAGTGGGGCGTGATGACCGCCTCGGGCTATCTGCAGCGCTATGGCTTGCTGACGCTCTTGTATGGGCCGCTGGTGGCGATGGCGACCCTGGCCATGGGCTCGCTGTGCGTGTCCGAGTGGCGCCCCGCCCGCCCGCGGCCGGCGTTCATTGCCTTGGGCTTTGCCGTCTCGGCAGCGCTGGTCATGGCGGTGGTCATCTTTAGTTGGTCCGCGACCGCGCTGCGCTTGATCTACATGTCGTTCGATCTGCGGCTGCCGATGCGCTTCGAGGCACAGACGCTGTACCTTTTGTGCCTGACTGCCTGGGTGTATTCCGTCGCGGGCCTGATGTTCATCGGACGCGAGGCCAATGACAGTGAGCGCTCGCGCGGGCTGGGTCTATTGCTGTTGGGACTGGCCGGCTGTCAGGCGCGGACGCTGCCGCAGATGATGTTCTTCTTGGCGGGGCTCTTGTGCGCAGCGGAAGGCGTCTTGTCTCACGCGGGGCGACGGCTCGCTCTGCGCCGCAGCAGCGACGAAGCCAACCAGGCCACGGCCACCGCCAGCGCGCCATAGCCAGCCCCTGAGCCATGCGGCGCGGCGCTCGCACGCGATGCGCTGCAGCCCGCTGCGGTGGTCGGAATGCAGGCAACTGGGATGGGCTTGCCGTCGCGGCCTTTCATGTCGGTGACCGCTTGGTCGCGGTTTGCCACCTGCGGACAGTTGTCGCAGGCATCGCCCAGCCCGTCTTTGTCGCTGTCTTTCTGGCTGACGTTGGCGAGCGAGGGACAGTTGTCGCACGCATCTCCGACGCCGTCGCCATCGCCATCGGCTTGGCTGGCGTTGGGCAGACACAGGCAGGTGTCCTGCACATCCGGTGTGCCGTCGCCATCCTGGTCGCCGCTTAGGCTGGGCGAACCAGGGCAGGCATCGCAGGCATCGCCTAGCTGATCGAGATCGCGATCGGCTTGATCGGCATTGCTCGTCAGGGGGCAGTTATCGCAGCTATCGCCCGTGCCGTCGCCGTCGCTGTCCGACTGATCGCTGTTGCTGATCTGCGGACAGTTGTCGCAGGCATCGCCAAAGCCATCGCCATCGCTGTCCTTGGCTAGCTGATCGGAACAGGTCGCGGCCTGCCCCGCCCGCGGCGCCAAGTAATCATCGCACTTGCGCGTCGGAGAGTTCGTCACGCGCGTACAGCTTCCACCGTTGGCCTGGTAATGCACGCAGTCTTTGCCCGCAGCGGTGGGGTCTTGTTCCTGCGCACGCGAGATGCCGTTGCAGTTGACGTCTTCGGCCTGCGCCATCTGAGGCAGCAGCCCGCAAAGCAGCCCCCCAAAAAGAATGCCCAGCGGGTGCCGCAGCGGTCGCAGCCATTCAGCGGAAGACGAAGGGATACGGCGTGGGCAAGACATCACAGGCTCCTGCGAGGTGGCCGGGTGAGGCGGTGTAACTGCTCTTATTGTCAGAGTAAAACAAGTTATATCCGATACAGAACTTGTGAAATAATAACCGTGCCAACTTTCCGCCAGCCCGTCTCAGCCGCTGGGTTTACGAGGCGCTTCGGGCGTGGCTGTTGGCGCCATTGCCAGGTTGGAGGGAGCCGCTTGTCACGCCGTCGTTTCAGCCATCTGCTCACTGCCTTTTTCACCTTTGCAGCGACGCTCTGTGGAAGCCTTGGGGGCACGGCGCACGCGCAGGTGGATCGCAACAACTTCAACACGCCCACCTTTGACCTGCAGCTATTCCGACCGGCCATCGACTCGCGCGGCTATGTGACAGTCAACACGGCGCGCACGCTGGGGCACTTAGAGTTCTCGCTGGGCCTGATCGGCACCTGGGCGTTCCAGCCGCTTTATATGCAGCTCAACGCGGGCGAGACCTATCCAGCCAGCGGCTTTCCCGTCAACAACCGCCGCACGTTTTCCGTCGACCACCTGATCACGCCGCAGCTTCAGTTCGCCATCGGCCTGTTCAAGTATGTCGAGGTCGGCGTCGGCATCCCCGTCGGAATCGCCATCGGCAAGCGGCAGCGCTGCACCGCCAACACGGATGAATGCAGCGGCTACGAAAACATGGGTACCGTCGACCAGCTGCGCTATTCGCAGGTCATGGTCGGCGATCTGCCCATCCACATTAAGGGCAAGTTCATCGACCCCCTGGCCGGCTGGAGCAAGCGCTTCGGCGTCGGTGCCTTGCTGTCGGTCTATCTGCCGCTGTCGCGCTGGGCCAACAATGCGGGCTATCAGACCTTCATCGGCGAAAACAACGTGACGCTGCGACCGCAGCTCATCGTCGAGCGCGACTGGGATGCCGGCCGCCGCTTCCGCACCGCGATCAACGTCGGCGCGCTGGTCCGCTTCGGCAGCGAGACCTTTACCGACGTGGGCAAGACGATTCCGCTGCGCAACAGCGACATCTGCTATCCCGCCGACACCCTCATGGATCCGGCGACCGCGCCCTGTGGCACCGGCTTGAGCCGCTCGCTGGGCACGCAGCTTAACTACTCGCTGGCGCTGTCGGCGGCGCTGGTCAAGGACCGCTTCGACGTGCTGGCTGAGCTCTTCGGCTACGCCGATCTGACGGGCAACAGCCGGGCCTTCCCGCTTGAGGTGCTCGGCGCGGCCAAGGTGTATCTGGCCCAGAACTCGTACCTGCTTTTCGGGGCTGGCGCCGGCATCATCGGCAACGGCGGCGAGCACACCGGCAGCCCACGCGTCCGTGCCTTTTTGGGCTTCATCTATGAGCCGCGCATCGGTGATCGCGACGGCGACGGCATCCCAGACAGCGCCGATCAGTGCCCGGATCAGCCGGAAGACAAAGACGACTTTGAAGATCAGGACGGCTGCCCG
This sequence comes from uncultured Myxococcales bacterium, assembly GCA_964554495.1. Taxonomy (GTDB): domain Bacteria; phylum Myxococcota_A; class Polyangia; order Palsa-1104; family JAEUJZ01; genus JAEUJZ01. Next base: position 17,548 of record CAZKOY010000085.1, on the reverse strand, counting down.
GACCTCGACAACGACAACGACGGCGTCCCCGACAGCAAGGACAAGTGTCCGATGGTCAAGGGCACCTGGGAAAGCCAGGGCTGCCCGACGGATGAAGACCGCGACGGCGACGGCATCCCCGACAGCCGTGACAAGTGCCCCGACGATCCTGAAGATCTCGACCAGTGGGAAGACGATGACGGCTGTCCCGAGCTCGACAATGACGGCGACGGCATCCCCGACAACCTCGACAAGTGCCCCAACGAGCCCGAGACCAAGAACGGCCGCGACGATGACGACGGCTGTCCCGACGGCGGCGATCGCGACAAAGACGGCATCCCCGACGAGCTCGACAAGTGCCCGGACAACCCCGAGGACAAAGACGGCTTCGAGGACTCGGACGGCTGCCCCGACCTCGACAACGACAAGGACCGCATCCCCGACAAGTTCGACAAGTGTCCGATGGAGCCCGAGACGTACAACGGCGTCGAAGACGAAGACGGCTGCCCCGATGCCGAGAAGGGTCGCGTCATGCTCACCAAGGGCAAGATCATGATCCTCGACAAGGTCTACTTCGACACCGGCAAGGCCACGATCAAGCCCATCTCGTTCCCCATCCTGGATGCCGTGTCAGCGACGCTGGCAGGCAACCCGCAGCTTGAGCTGGTCGAGATCCAAGGCCACGCCGACGAGCGCGGCAACGACGACGCCAACCTACGCCTGACGCAGGCCCGCGTGCAGTCGGTCAAGGACTACCTGGTCAAAAAAGGCGTCGAGGAAAAGCGCCTGATCGCCAAGGGCTATGGCGAGACCAAGCCGCTGTGTACCGAGTCGAACGAGAGCTGCTGGGAAAAGAACCGCCGCGTCGAGTTCGTCATCCTAAAGCCAGCCGGTGAAGGCGCCAGTGACAGCCCGCCACCACCGCCGCCGTCCGAAGAGCCGGCCAAGGGCGGCAAGAAGAAGAAGAAGGGCAAATAACCGCCTTGCCCCACGCCAGCCTGCGCGCGTAGACTGCCGGCCTTCCCGTCGTCGAACCCCCAACAAAGACTCATGCTAGGGACGCTGCTCAGGCCAGATTACGAAAAGCTGATCCGGGACAAAGACTGGAAGAAGCTGCGCGCGGCGTTCGACGAGCTCGACGCTCCTGATCTGGCTGAGATCGTCGAAGACTTTCCCCTGCAAGACAGCGCCGTCATCTTTCGCATCCTGCGCAAAGAGCGCGCGGCTGAGCTGTTCGAGTACCTGCCGCTAGAGCTGCAGACCAAGCTGGTGCAGAGCTTGGCCGACGAGCAGCTCGTCAAGGTGCTCAATGACATGGCGCCCGACGATCGCACGCGCCTGTTTGAAGAGCTGCCCCCCGAGGTCACGCGCCGCGCGCTTGAGAGCCTGTCTCCGTCGGAGCTGAAGATCGCACGCCAGCTTCTGGGCTATCCCGAGGGCTCGGCGGGCCGCTACATGACGCCCGAGTACATGGCGGTGCGTCCTGACATGACGGCGGCCGAAGCCTTGGCTTATATCCGCAAGCACGGCAAGCACCGCGAGACGCTCAACGTCATCTATATCACCGACGAAAAAGGCCGCTTGGTCAACGATCTGCGGCTGGCGACGCTGGTCATGGCGCCGCCCGAGACCAAGGTCAAAGACATCGAAGATCGCCAGGTGGTCAGCATCCCCGCGACGACCGGCAGAGAAGATGTCGTCGCCGAATTCGAAAAATGGGATCGCGTGGCGCTGCCCGTGACCGACTCGCAAGGCATCTTGCTGGGCATCATCACCGTCGACGACGTCCTCGACGTCGCGGAAGAAGAGGCAACGGAAGACATCCAGAAGCTGGGCGGCATGCAGGCTCTTGAAGCGCCGTACATGGACAGCCCGTTTGTGGACATGATCAAAAAGCGCGCGGGCTGGCTGGCCGTGTTGTTCGTCGGCGAGATGCTGACCGCGACAGCTATGGGTTACTTCCAGCACGAGATCGAAAAGGTCGTGGTGCTGGCGCTGTTCGTGCCGCTGATCATCAGCTCGGGCGGTAACTCGGGCTCGCAGGCGACATCGCTGATCATCCGCTCGCTGGCCGTGCGCGAGCTGGAAGGCAGCGACTGGGTGCGCGTTCTGCGTCGCGAAGCGCTGTCGGGGATCGTGCTGGGATCGATCCTTGGCCTGATCGGCTTTCTGCGCATCGTGCTTTGGCCTAGCCGCGTCGCCGTGTACGGCCCGCACTTCACAGGCGTCGCCATCGCCGTCGCGCTGAGCCTAGTTGGCGTCGTGACCTTTGGCACGATCTGCGGATCCATGCTGCCGTTTTTGCTGCGCCGCTTAGGCCTGGATCCCGCCACGGCATCGGCACCGTTTGTTGCGACGCTGGTCGATGTCAGCGGTCTGGTCATCTACTTTACGACCGCAAGCATCGTCCTAAAGCAGCTGTTCCAGTAACGCCCTCGCCCTGTGCCGCCCTTGGCTGTTGTTTCACAAGCCGCGGGCAGGATATAGAGACGACCCATGGAGGACGCAGTCTCTGTCGCCGACGACTTCGATCCGACGCGGTACGCGCGCCTGCCGCGCTTTGATGTGGTGGCCGGCATCGCGCTCTCGCGCCAACTAGTGAGCACGCTCGACGCGCTGACGCCCGAAGAAGCCCAGCCGCTGCGACGCGCCGCCAGTCGCCTGCGACACGAAGCAGAAGCGCTGCAACAGGTGTGGCTGCAGCAGCAAGACGCGGGAGCCACTCCCGAGCCTGCTCCCGTCGATCAGATGGCCGACACCGCCTGGCGCTTGCTGTACGAGCGCCTGCTTGCGTATGCCAGCCTGCCCAGCGAGCAGCATCCCGAAGCGGTCCGCGCCGCCGAGATCGTCAGCACCGTCTTTCCCGATGGCTTGGCGTTTCTGTCCTTGGACTACGTCAGCCAGTGGCGCGAAGCCGACGAGCGACTGCAGCGCATCGCCCGCTGCGGCTTCGCCGGAGACATCCATCGCCTGGCCGGCACCGCCTTTCTGGTCGAGGTCGAGCGCTGCCACCGCTTGTACCGCCGCGCCATCGGCGAGGAAGCAAGCCAAGAGAGCTCGTCGCAGCCGCTGACGCCGATCTCGCAGCCGCTGCGCCAGATGACCCAGGCCTTGCTGTCGCTGTGTGCTCAGCTTGTCGCGCTGTACTTCGAAGGCGATGGCCAGCAGCGCAAGCTGGCCCGCTTCGCCTTGCGTCCCGTCGACGAATTCCGTGCCGCAGTGCTGCAAAAAGCCCGCGCCGTCAAGCCCAAGGGGGACGGCTCTGACACTGGTTCCACCGGCAGCTAAGGAGAAATGGTTCCGATGGCAGTAGCGAGACCCGGCGGCCTTGTGCGCTGGCGAGCCTTCCTCACCAGCTTCTTCATCATTGCCTGGACGTTCCTGCTGTCGGTCGTGGCGACGGTGACCATGCCCCTTTCGCCGCGCGGCGAGCTGTATCTGTGGTTCGCCCAGGTGTGGCCCAAGGTGATCTTCGCCTTCGGTGGCATCCGCTATCGCCGCAGCGTCTCGCCCGAGCTCAAGCCAACCGAGCGCTACATCTACCTGAGCAATCACGAGTCGCTGACCGATATCTTGGCTTTGTATGCGACATTGCCTCAAAAAGTCGTCATGGTTGCCAAGCGGTCCCTGCTGATCCTGCCGATCTTTAGCTGGGGAATGTGGTTGGCCGGTTTCGTTTTCATCAACCGGAAAAATCGGGCTGCCGCCTTTCGCAGCATGGATCAGGCCGGCGATCGCCTGCGTCGGGGTCGGTCGGTCTTGGTCTTTCCCGAGGGCACGCGCGGCGATAGCCACAGCCTGCAGCCCTTCAAAAAAGGCGGCTTCATCCTGGCGCAACAGGCCGGCTTTCGCATCGTCCCGGTGGGGATCCATGGCACGCATGCCGTGCTGCCGCGCGACACGTTCCCCGTCTATCCCGGACGCATCGCAGTGGCCGTCGGGGCCCCTATGCAGCCCCCACAACCGGGTGAGCCGCTGGATGCCTTCATCGCCCAGGTCTCGGCCGAGGTCGACCGCCTGCGCGCCGAAGCCCAGCGCCTCTGGCCAGACGCCTCGCCCTAGCAGGCGAAGCGCGTGTCCCCTGTTCTTTGCGCGCGGCCGGTCAGCGATCCTGCCCACCAAGGGTCTTGCGCCAAGGCCGTGGATCGGGATGTCTCTCGGAAAACATTTGACAAAAGAGCCCAAAACGCTGTGCAATCCAGCTAACAGGTTCAGAACAAAAGGAACGAGTATGAACCGACGTAATACCCTGTCTTTCTGCCTGATATCCGGTATTTCTCTCGCAAGCTTAATTACATTTACTGCTTGCGACGATTACTCCACGGGTCAGGACGCAGAGCCCCCCGGTCCGCTGAAAGTCGAGCGTCTGACGCTGAGCGACGGACACCAGTTCATCGACACCAGCGCGCCAGCCGACTGCGAGGACGCCAAGCTCAAAGACACGCCAGACTGTCTGAACAGCCCGTTCAAAGACAACTTCAGCCTGAAGAAGCATCCCCCGACGCCGGACCACGCCATGAAGCTGCGCGTGGTCTTCAACAAGCTGCCGCT
>CAZKOY010000085.1:0-12918 GCA_964554495.1 uncultured Myxococcales bacterium | reverse complement strand
CCCCGACGCCGGACCACGCCATGAAGCTGCGCGTGGTCTTCAACAAGCTGCCGCTCAAGCTAAACGGGGTCGATGTCGAGGGTGCTCCGGCCGATGGTCAGCTGCCGACCGAGATCTGCGCGCTCGATCTTCGCGACCGCGATGTCATCAAGCTCGAATGCGATGGCTGCACCGGCATCCCGACGGCGTATACGTCACTGCAGCTTGCCGGCTCGGCCCTGAGCCCCGATCCGACGACGTTTGACTATGGCCCAGCGCTGCAGATGGAAGTCCTGCCAGCCATCGACCCCATGGGGCCGCTCGCATGCCTGCGGGATGATCCAGACAACATGCGCAATATCCGAAAGATCGCCGACGATCCGCTGCGTGCGCTCGAACCAAACACCACGTATCGCGTTGTGCTCAACCCCGGTCTGTCCGGTCGCAACGCCGCGGACAAAGTGCTGCTGGACGATCGCGCCAAGTCGCTTCTGACGTTCACGACGCAGCCGTTTTCCGTCGTCGACACGCAGGACGCCGATGTCATCAAGACCGATAGCGAAGGCCACGACGTGCCAGTGGGCCTGTCGAACAGCGGCGCCCTGGTCATCACCCTGAATGCCGGCGTCGATCACACTCGCTTCCAGGCAGGCACGGTGCAGGCTGCCGAGCTCACCGTAAATGGCGCCAAGATGACCGTGCCCGTGGTGTTTAGCAACACCACCACCGATCACATGTCCATGACCTGCGAACATGGCAACCAGCGTCGCCTGTTCGTCGCGCCGACCAGCGGCACCTGGGTCAACTCGATCAGCGCCAGCGATACCGTGACGCTCAAGGTCGTGATCCGGGGCTCGGACATTCGCGATGTCGCGCAAGACAGCGCACACACGCCGGGCATGGGCCGAAACTCGCTCAGCGAGGACATCACGGTCAACGCCACGATCGTCGCCGACCCTGCCATGGGCGCTGAAGAACACCTGCGGGAAACGGCCGTTCCCGCTGCGGATGTCACGGCCTGCGTCACCTGATCTTTGTCTTGGACCTTGTGGGCCGCAGCCTGGGGGGAGCCGGGCAGCCCTGCTGACTTTCGTCGGCCTCATGGCCGCGTGAACTCGTGATGAGGAGAGTTCTTTTATGCAGACGTCGCCTGCCTCTTCCAACCCACGTGTCGTGATCCGGCACCTTCCCAGCCGCGGCTGGGTCGGCGTCTGGAGCGCGCTCTCTGTGCTGCTGCTGAGCGCAGTGGCCTTTGCGCAGGCCCAGCTCGGCGCCATCCAAGGCACTGTTACCGACGAAAATGGCAAGAAGCTAGGCTCGGTCACGGTCGTGGTGCAGGGCCCGGCGCTGCAGGAATTTCAGTCGGAAATCACCGACGCGGCAGGCAAGTACATCATCACGCAGCTGCCACCGGGCGACGACTATCAGATCGCCTTTTACTTCGGCTCCGACGAAAAACCCAAGGAAGAGCGCAAAGGCATTCGTCTTTCGATTGGCAAGACGCTGACCATCAACGCGACCATCCAGCTGACTAGCGTCAAGCGCGAGGTCAAGGTCATCCGCGAGTCAGCGCCCAACGTCGATACTGCCAGCGCCTCGACCGGCGTCGAGATCAACCAAGAGATCCTGCGCAACACGCCTGTCCGCGGCCGCACGTATGACTCGGTGCTGGCCTTGGCGCCTGGCGCGGCCGACGTGACCCCACGGAACTTCAGCACCAGCGGCGGCGGTGCCGCCCCCGGCAGCGATGTCGGCGTCTCGGTGTCGGGCTCGACCGGCGCGGAAAACAGCTTTTTCATCGACGGTGTCAACACCACCGACCCCAACACCGGCATCGCCGGCACCGAGCTTTCGCAGTACTTCATCAAAGAGATCACGATCAATACCGGCGGCTATCAGGCCGAGTTTGGCCGCGCCACGGGTGGCGTGATCAACCTGGTGACCAAGTCCGGCGGCAACGAGTTCCATGGCAGCGTCTTTGGCTCGATTCAGCCGTACCAGCTAGACGCACGCACGGTGGCCCGCCTCGGTGAGTCGTTGGCCACACGCACCAAGACCAACCTGCTTTTCGACGTCGGCTTCGACCTGGGCGGCTATCTGTGGAAGGACCGCATCTGGTTCTATGTTGGCTTTGCTCCGACGGTGACGGATCTGTTGGTGCAGCGTCGCGTCCGCACGCAGACGTACAACCCCAACAACGATGGCACCACCCTGGCCGAGGCCGACCCGAGCTATGAGTGCCCGAACTATCTGCGCAACAGCGCGCTCTGCACGGGCGCTCGCTTGCTGGCGCTGCGCACCAACGAGATCGCAGACGGCGCGCAGAACCTCATCCGCACCAAGCGCTTGTACAACGGCATCGCCAAGCTGCAGTTCAACTTCAGCCCAGACCACAACCTGACCCTTGGCTACATCGCTTCGCCGTCGGAATACGATGACTACGCGGGCACGGGCAGCTTGAATCTGCCGTCCCAGAAGTACTACCGCATCGACCAGATCCACGACGTCAACGCGCGCTATATCGGCAAGCTGCTCAACCGCAAGCTGCAGATCGACATCCTGTACGGCTATCACTACCAAGGTCGCAGCGAGCGACCGGATATGGCCGACGGACAGCAGGTGATCTGGAACGCCGATCCGGCCGACCCGTTTTCGCTGTCGGACTTTGAAAACGTCGCGCCCTGCGTGCGGCAAGATCGCACCGCCGCCAACGGCACACAGCAACGCTTCAACCCCTGCCCGCTCACCGCGTATCAGCGCGGCTTTGGTCTGTACCTGAACCAGGTGCAGCAGCGTCACATGGCGAACGCCTCGCTGACTGCCTTCCTAAGCTTCACCGGCAAGTACAATCCTTTCCGCGGCATCCACGCCATCAAGGCCGGCTTCGACTTTGAGGCGATCCTCGCGGACAACCAGCGCGCCTATTCCGGCACCAACTTTGACGCCGCGGACCCTGCAACGGGTCACCGCATCTTCATCACCGACGGCTCAGGCGATCAGCTGCAGATCACTCGCGAGTTCGCGCAGCCCTGGTCGCCAAGCTGCCCACACCCCGATCTGGGCGATGGCGCGTGTCACTACGATCGCTTCCGCGGCGTGACGCAGGCGCGTAACTTCGCCGTGTATCTGCGCGATAGCTGGAACATTGGCTGGCTGCCTGGCCTGGTGCTAAACGCCGGCATCCGCTGGGAAGGTCAAGAGCTGTACGGCATGGATCTCAAGTCCGATCCTGCCAACCCCAGCATCGGCAAGCTAGCGCTCAGCATCTATGACAACTTCGCGCCGCGCATCGGCTTGGCCTGGGACTTCACGCAGCTAACCAGCCGGCCCGGCCGCGGCAAGGTGTTCTTCAACTACGGCCGCTTCTACACCTCGATCCCAACCAACTTGGTCGATCGTCAGTTCACGGGAGAAGGCCTGTACGCATCGCAGTTCGTCGACTACACCGGCTCGAATCCGCAGTGTGTCAAAGCCGCGCAGCCAGGCTCGGTCAATGGTGCTGGTCGCCCCGTCGCCGATCCGCAGCGCTCACCAGGATGCACCTATCCGACGGGCTTTGTCTCGGGCGGCACCGTCGGCAACGTGGCGCCAGGTCTGCAGGGCCAGTTCATAAACGAGATCATCGCTGGCCTGCAGTACGACGTCGGCTTCGACATGGTGTTTGGCGTAAGCTACATCCACCGCGATCTGGGCCGCGTCATCGAAGACGTGTCGACCGACGGTGGCAGCTACTACTTCCTGACCAACCCCGGTCAGGCCGCCGATCCCAACCGCATCACCGAGCTACAGCGCGAAATCGATGTCGCGCAGCAAGCGCTGATGGGCGACCCGATGAACGGCGACAAACAGCAGGCGCTCGCGCTGGCTCAGAAGCGCCTGGAAGGCTATCGCGCAGCCGGCGTCGTCTTCCCGCGTGCGGTGCGCAACTACGACGCGCTGGTCATCACGCTGAACAAGCGCCTGTCGAATCGCTTCAGCGTCATCGGCAGCTACACCTACTCTCGCACCATCGGCAACTATCCTGGCTTGTTCAGCCCGTCGAACGGTCAGCTGGATCCGAACGGCTCGTCGCAGTTCGACTTGACCGATCTGCTTGCCAACCGCAGCGGCCCGCTGCCCAACGATCGCCCGCACAACTTCAAGCTGTCTGGATTCTATGTTCAGCCGATCGGCGCCAAGGCCAACCTGACCTTTGGCCTTACGTTCTCGGCGTACTCGGGCCGTCCCATCGAAGTGCTCGGCACGCACCTGTACTACGGCGCCAACGAGGTCTACATCCTGCCGCGAGGCGCCGGAGGCCGGACGCCGCCCGTCTCGCAGTTCGACCTGAGCATCGGGTACGACCAGCAGCTTGGCAAGGGCGTGTCCCTGCGCCTGTTCGCCGACGTAATCAACCTGTTCAACCAGCGCGCCGTCACCAACGTCGACGACGCGTACACCAGCGATCCGGTGCAGTCGATTCCCGGTGGCAGCATCGACGATCTGCGCCGCCTGCGCACGATCTTTGGCGGCGTCCCGGTCGTGAACAGCAACTACGGCCAGCCCGTCGCCTTCCAAGAGCCGATGTACTTCCGCTTCGGCGGCCGCATCGGCTTCTAGCCCGATCGGCTTCTCTTCTTTGTGATCCATCGCCGCAGCGGCGACCCTGTCCCCTACAATGAAGCTCATGCAGCCGCCCGCGGTCGGCACCATCGTCGACCAGCGCTACTTACTTACCGAGTTTGTGGCCGAAGGCGGCATGGGCACGGTCTATCGCGCCCGCGATCTGCGACGGGGTGAAGCGGTCGCCCTCAAGCTCTTGCGCAGCCACGACAGCGCCACGCTGCAGCGCTTCTCGCGCGAAGTGCGCATGCTGCACGATCTTTCGCATCCCAACATCGTCCGCTACATCGGCCATGGCCAATTCGAAGGCGGAGCCCCGTACTTGGTCATGGAATGGCTCAGCGGCGAAGATCTAGCCGCTCGCCTCAAGCGCGGACCGCTTGCGATCCGGGAAGTGATCGAGCTTGGAATCGCCATCACCAGCGCGCTCGCCGCCGCCCATCACCAGGGCGTCATCCACCGCGATATCAAGCCAGGAAACGTCTTTCTGGTCGACGGAAACGCCCAGCATGTGCGGCTGCTCGATTTTGGCATTGCTCGACCGTTTAGCGCAGCGACCGCCACGCGCACCGGAACCATCCTCGGCACGCCCGATTACATGGCCCCCGAACAAGTGCGCGGCGGACGTGAGATCGATGCCCGTTCTGATCTGTTCTCGCTGGGCTGCGTCCTGTTTGAAGCCCTCGCGGGGCGGCCCCCGTTCGCATCCGAACAAATGATCGCGGTGTTCGCCAAGATCTTGTTCGAACCAGCCCCCGATATCACCACGCTGCGCCAGCATGTTCCCCCGTCGCTGAGCTTGCTTCTTGGCCGCTTGCTCGACAAAGATCGCGAGCGGCGACCGGCCAGCGCCGACGAGGTCTTATCGACCCTGCTCGCCATCCCAGCCAGCGTTCAAAGCAGTCCAACTGAAAGCGATCACAGCGAAGAACGCAGCCCGCTTTTGGCGCTGACCAGTCATGAACAGCGCCTGCTTTCGGTGGTGATCGCAGCTGGGCGACCGCTGAACATGGTGGATGCTCCGACGATATCTGCATCCGGCGAGCGCGATCTTTTAAGCACTGCCAGCGGGCTGGGCGCCCCCTTTGGCGCACGTATCGAGTCCTTGCCCGACGGTACGCTGCTGGCCTTGCTCAGCGATCAACCAACGGCCTTCGACCAAGCACGACAAGCCGCGCGCTTGGCCCTGCGCTTGCGCGAGCGCTGCCGCAAGCTGTTTGCTGCCGACCACGCTCCTGTTTCCGTGCGCATCGCCGTCTGCACGGGTCGTGGCGACTGGCAGCAGGGCATCCTCGACGCGGGCGCCATCGAACGCGCGCTGCTCTTGCTTTCGTCGATGCCCCACGCCGAAGCGGGAAGTGAAGCGCCCATTGTTCTTGACGATGTCACGCGTGGGCTGCTCGATGCTCGCTTCTTGACCCACGATCATTCTTTGATCGCGGAGCGTTCCCCGAATGAATCCATCCTGGCAGCGCCCGCCCGACAGACACCGTTTTTCGGGCGCGATCGCGAGATCGATCTTTTGCTCACACTGCTGGGTGACAGCATCCATGAAGAGCGCGCCCGCGCCGTCGTCATCGTCGGTGAACCAGGTGTCGGCAAGTCGCGCCTGTCTTTGGAATTTCTACGACGTGCGCAGCTGCGACACGAGCGCATCTCGCTATGGACCGCGCAAGGCGACTCGCTGAGCGCCGGCTCGCCGTTTGGCCTGCTTGCGCAGTCGGTACGACGCATCATGGCGCTGCGCGACGACGAAGCCAGCGCTCAAGCGCAGCTCGCAGCCTATGTCCGCAAGCGCTTGCCTGCATCTGAACAGCCGCGCGTCATCGAATTTCTGCGCGAGCTGCTTTCGCTTTCGCCGCGCGCCACGCAAGAACGCGAGCCGGCAAGTCCCGCCTTGGCTGCCGCGCGCATGGATCCGCAGCTTATGGGCGATCAGGTTCGCCGAGCTGTGCTCGATCTGCTGGAAGGCGAATGCAAACTGCAGCCCGTCGTGTGGATCTTGGAAGATCTGCAGTGGGGCGATCAGCCCACCGTACGCCTGATCGATCTGGCCCTGCGCCAGCTCATCGAAAAGCCTTTCTTCGTCGTCGCCCTGGCCCGGCCGAACATCCACGATGTGATTCCGCGGCTGTGGGAAGGCCGCGACGTGCAAGAGATTCGTCTATCCACCTTGCCGCGCAAAGCCAGCGAGCGAATCGCCCGCGCGGTCTTGGGCCCAGCAGCCAAGACCGATCTTGTGCAGGGCCTGGTCGAGCGCGCTGCAGGAAATCCGTTCTATCTGGAAGAGCTCTTGCGCGCGGCGCAAACGGGTGAGCTGCAGGAAGTGCCAGAGACGATCTTGGCGCTGGTGCAGTCGCGCATCGAGCGCTTGTTGCCTGATGTGCGCCGTGCTCTGCGCGCGGCCTGCGTCTTCGGCATGGTGTTCTGGCGGGGTGGCGTCGCGCGCTTGCTGGGGGACCACGTCTCGGCAAGCCAGCTCAAGCACCTTTTGGAACAGCTAACGCATGCCGAGCTTGTGCTGCGGCGCCCGACATCCCACCTGGCCGGCGACGAAGAATACGCGTTCGCGAATGCTCTGGTTCGCGAGGCAGCGCACGCCATGCTCACCGATCACGATCGTGCGCTGGGCCATCGCTTGGCCGCCGAGTTTCTCGAAGAAGCGGGCGAGTCTGATGCGGCCTCGCTGGCGACGCACTGGGAACGCAGCGATCAACCACAGCGCGCCATCGCGTGCTATGTGCGCGCCGCGTGGCTGGCCCTGGAAGGCAACGATCTGGACGCGGTGTTCCGTCATGCCGAGCGTGCCATCGCCTGCGGAGCCAGCGGCGAGATCCTGGGAGAAGTCTGGGCAGCCCAAGCCGAAGCACACATGTGGCGTGGCGATCCCGAGCGCGCGATCACGTGTGGCAATGAATCGCTGCTGCACTTGCCGCCACGCAGCACGCGCTGGTTTCAAGTCATCGGCGTGCTGGCCATCGCAGCAGGGCGACATTCCAACGGCTATGAGCTGCAGCGGCTATGCGATCTGCTGCGCGAGATCGGCGAGTCCGGCGAGTCGAGCGATGCATTTATCATCGCAGCGACCCGCACAACCATGCAGACCTACGTCGCGGGGGACTACCCGCGCGCCATCGCGCTGTTCAATGTCTTGCGGCCTCATATGCAAGCGGCGGCGGGCACGCGCTCGCCGGCTGCAGAGGCCATGGTCAGCATGCTGCGTGGCAGCGAAGCGACGATCAACTGGCAGTTCGACAAAGTACCGCTGCACTTTGAACACGCAGGCGATCTGTTCGAGGCGATCGGCGATCTGCGCAATGCGTATTCGCAGCGCCTGGATGCCGCGATCTTTTATATCGATATCGCCAACTATGAGCGCGCTGAAGTGCTGCTGCGCCAGATTCTCGATCAAGCAGATCGCTATGGCTTTCATCGCTTGTCGAGCGTCGCCACACGCAGCCTAGCCAGCGTCATGCGTCTGACCGGACGCGAAGATGACTGTGTGCAGTATGCCAAACGAGCGATCGCGCTGGCTGGGCCAAGCGGCGATCTGCGCGTCAGTGGCACCGCGCACGCGCTTCTGGCGCAGGTCGCTCTTTCGCGCGGCGATCTGACGCAAGCGGCCCAAGAAGCAGATCGAGCCATCACGGATCTGGCCCACATCCCGCGCTTTCTGGCTCGTGCTCTGGCCGTGCAAAGCCGCATCAAGATTGCGCAGGGCGATCTGGCATCCGCGCTGCGCAGCGCGGCGCAAGCGTTCGCCATCTTGCAGGCACTGACACGCCTTGGCACCGACGAGGTCTTGGTGCGCGTCTGTTATGCCGATGTGCTGGAAAAAATGGGCGTTGAAGCCTCGGCGCGCAACGTGCTCATGGAAGGCCGCACGCGCCTGCTCAAGCAGGCACGCTGCATTGAAGATGTTGCCGTGCGCGAGCGCTTCTTGGCGCAGGCCGAATTCGGCGAGTTCCTTGCGCGCACTGAAAAGCTGCTGCCGCCCCCCGCGCCATCGGCGATCGCAGAGCCTGCGGGCTCTGCCAAGAACCACGTGGTTACGCCGCCGGATACGAGCGACCGCGCCACGTAACCGGGCGACCCATCACCGCTTGATAGGACGACGCGCACAAGATGTACGCCACCAGTGCGCCGCCCAGCGCACGCACGCCGCGCAGCGTCACGCCGTATGTCATACGCAGCGCGATGCGTCCCAGCCAGTCGGCGCAATACGTCAGCGCAGCGACGATAAGCAGCTTGCTGCCAAGCACGCCTGAGCCGCCCAGCGCAAGGTATGCAAGCGTTCCCAGCAAGGCCACAGGCGGCGTGCCATAGACCAGCAGTAACAGCAGCGCACCGATGGGCGCGAACCACTGCGCTCCACCCAGTGCAACGTGGAAGTTTTTTTTCCAGCCGGCAACCAGCGAACGCAGCGAGTCGTACATGCGCAGCTCGACGGTGTCGGTGGCTTGCACATAGGCCAGCGGAAAGCGCGCCTGCTTGATGCGCTGGGCCAGGCGCAGATCTTCCACCACCTCGCTGGCCACAGCGGCGTGACCACCGATCTCTTCGTACGCCGGACGCGCAAAGAACATGAACGGGCCATAGCCGACAGCAACGTCCGAGCTAGGGTCGCGCACGCGCACCGGGTCGACGAACGTGAACAGGATCTGCGCGATCACCGGCTGCGCCGCGCGTTCCCAGAAGCTTCCCGCGAGCAGGCGCGGCACCATGTTCACCAGGCCCGCTTTCGTCGACAACGCGGCCAGCACAGCGTGGCGCACGGCATGTGGACGCAGACGCACGTCGGCATCCAAGAACAACACATAGTCGCTTGTGACATCGCGGCTGCCAGACCACAGCGCGTGCGGCTTGCCTAGCCATCCCTTGGGCAGCTCGGGGGCCGAGCGCGCTTCGACGCGGGGATCTTCGGCGGCGTGCTGCGCGATGATCTGCGGCGTGCGATCCGTTGAGTGATCGTCAATCACGCGGATGCGCAGCGACGGATAATCCTGGGCGCGCAGCGCGGCAAGGCAGTCTCCGATGTTGCTTTCTTCATTGCGCGCCGGCACCAGCACATGCACCGAAGGCGGCTGCGCGGGCAGCGGCTGATCCAGCGCGACGTGCGTGGTTCGTGCGCGGTTCCACACGACGAGCAAGGCCATCAGCACATGACAGATGCCTATGCCCAACAGGAAAGAGGTCAGCGACATAAGAGACCTTTGCTCAATACACGAACGGAATCAGCACGCGGCGATCGCTGGGGTACTCGGGAAAGCGCTCGCGATACCAGCGGTGCGTCGACACGGCACGCGGGATCAGGTTGGCGACGCTCATAAGAAAGATGTACACGCCGGCCAAGGACCACGTCGCCAAGGCCCAGCCCGCCCAAGCCAATAGCTCGGTGAAATAGCTGGGGTTGGTGACGAAACGAAACAGTCCGCCCTGCGGGATGCGATAGACGCGGGTGCCGCTTTCGATCTCTTCTTTGGTGCGCAGGCGGCGCAGGATGGCGTCGCTGTGAATGTTGCCGATGAGCGCCGCGTAATACAGCGTCACGCCGCACAGAAAGCGCGGATCGCGCAGCCAGTCCGTCGTGTAGTGCGTACCCAAGCCCTCGCCGGAAAAGAAGCGCGCGTGCAGATAGCCGTGCAGCGACGTGGCCAGCCAGCCAAAGGCGACGACCATCAGGCTGAAGCTTGCGCTGGCTCCGCGCGGCACGCGCATGCACAGCGGAAACAGAAAACCGCGGTTGCCATAGTGAATCAGCCACATGGCCAAGAACAAAAGCGGCACGGGATCGCTTCGTCGCGCGCCCTGCACAAAGAAGAATAGGAAGCTCAGCGTTGCCGGCAGCTCCATCAGGAACCAGCCCAGCCGCGGGTCGAAGCTGAGCCCGAACTTCTGCGAGGCGAAGCGACCGTACGGCGATGGAATGAACCAGGCGGCCAAGCTGACCACCGCGACGAAAGCAAAGGCCAGCGTCAGCGTGATGTCATACGCAGGCTGACCGGTAAACGCGACATGCGGAAGCGAGCTCATGGTCACCTAATGAAGGCCATGCGTACCGCAGCCCCGTCGGAAACGTCAACGCATTTTGCCGCTAGCTGCGCGCTGCAGCCGTGAGCGAGGACCACAAGAAAGGCGATTTTTCCATGGGTTTTTCTCGCCGCGATACTTGCACATCTGCGAGCCAGTCGAGCTCGACGCGGTGGGACGATGTGCTGCGTCGGCAAATCTGTGCGGGGATGGCTTGTCGGCGTGACGCATGCGCGGCGTCTTGACCATCCAACTGAAAGATGTCACAGACTGAACGTATGAAGCGCTCTCGAACCAGTCGTTCGTCGTTTGCCTTGGCAGCGGTTTCTGGGCTGGGCACGTTGGCCTTGACGATGGCGCCGGCAGGGGCGGTTGATCCCACCTGTCGCATCGTCGAGGTTCGCTTCCAACCACAAGGCTTTCCCAAGCAAAACACCCCAAGCGGCCGCGAGGAACTAAGCCCGCAGATCGCGGTCTGGGTCGAAGCCGCCGAGGGAACGTTTCGCAAAGACTTGTACGTGACGCGGGCCGTGGGCGTGTACGGCATCGGCAACCGGCCGGGCTTGGACACGCTAAAGAGCCACTTCCGCTGGCCCTATGGCCGTCGACCTAGCTCGCTGCCGATCTGGGCGCATCGCCGCAACAAGACCTATGGCTTCGTCGTGATGGGCGGGCGTTGTTCCAATAAGTATGACCCGGCCAACCCGACGCTGTCGTCGTGCCCAAAGGACTTCGCGGGCTTTTCTTCTGACGACGATCGCACGATCGCCTACCACTTTCCGGTGTCGTCGGATGAGCCGTACTTCTGCTCTCCATCGGGAAAAAAGACACAGAACATCGGCGGCGTGGATGTCGTCAGCTGCGCCTCGTCGTTTTACGGCAGCAAGGGCTGGTATGCGTCGGGGTACACCTCGGTTTATCCGCCGCGGGCCGACCTGAAGATTCAAGGCGGCAGCGATCACAGCGATGTCTTGCGCTTTGGCAACGACAACGATGTGGCGGCGATCTCGGCGGCAACACCGCCCAACGGAAGGGTCGTCGATCCGCCCGTGCGCTGGTTCACCAACTCGGATGTTCCCGACGGTGACTACGTCATGTGGGTCGAGGCCAATATCGAAGGCGACTTCAACGCCTATTACCCGCCTGGCCAGTGCAGACCGGACATCAATGCCGAGTGGGATCACCTGGGGCAGGACTACATCGGTCAGCCCTCGGTCGTGTACAAGGTGCCGTTCCGACTTGATCAAAGCGGGCGCATCGCGACGTCGGTGGATTATGCCGGCTATGCCGACCGCCTAGGTCGCAACGGCACGGTTCATCCGCCGGATAGCACCATCAGCCAAAACGGGGGCTCGGGGGCAGATCGCTTCCGGGTCGTGGCCGACGAAAACGGCAACTGGCGTGTCAAAGTCAGCGTCTCGCCGTGTGACCCAAGTACCTGCGAGATGCCGATGGCCCCCGCGGCGCTTGAGGTCGCGGATGTGACGGATGCGACGATGACGTTGCGCTTCCCAGTCCCCGATGGGCCACCCGCGTCGTCGTACCAAGTTCGCTATCAAGTGGGCATGCCGATCACGGCTGAGAACTGGGATCGTGCCTCGCCCGCTCCGCCGACCAATCTCGCGTCTCCGGGTAGCAAGGTCTCGACGCGCATCGTCGGTCTGTCTGCGCGTACTAAGTACTATGTCGCGGTGCGCCCCGTGAATCGCTGCGGCATGGTGGGGCCGATCTCGACGGTCGAGGCCGAGACGCAGAACCCCAACTTCTACACCCTAAGCGGCTGCTTTGTGGCGACGGCGGCATACGGATCCGAGCTAGCACCGGAAGTCGACATGCTGCGGCGCTTCCGAGACGAGAAGCTGTTGACGCATCCCATCGGACAGCTCGCAGTTGCGGGATACTACTCAGTTAGTCCCTCGCTGTCGACGGTGATCGCAGACAGCGACGGCCTGCGTGAGCTATCGCGGTGGGCGCTGCGGCCCGTACTGACGGTGGCACGTAAAGTTCTGGGCAGTTCGAGGGGAGATCGCTAGGACCAAGGGGCGCGACCCGCTGCCGAGGAGCACGATCAAGCGGCGGGCAGAATCGTTGGGGCTGCGGCCGGGGCTAGAAGCGGCGGAAGTGACCAACCGGGGCCGCCTGATGGAAGCCTCCACGGAATGCCGGCGCTTGCTGCATCGGCGCGCGATAGATCGGCGCTTGCTGCATCGGCGCGCGATAGATCGGCGCTTGCTGCATCGGCGCGCGATAGACCGGCGCTTGCTGCATCGGCGCGCGATAGATCGGCGCTTGCTGCATCGGCGCGCG
>CAZKOY010000084.1:0-23194 GCA_964554495.1 uncultured Myxococcales bacterium | reverse complement strand
CGACGCTGAACCACATCGCGCCGCTGTTCGGCAAGTTCAACGCCATGGGTGTCTATGTCCCCGGCACCATGTATCAAGTGACGACGCCGATCCCCGGCGAGCCGGCGACGATCCTCGCTGACTGGCTGCCGCCTGGCGAGACCACGGCATGGCGCCACATGAAGCCGGCGACGACGCTTCCCGAGCTGGGCGACGCGATTGCGGCCGACCCTGGCTTTGCTCGCTGCGTCAGCACGCGCGTCTGGAACTGGGCGATGTCGCGCGGCGACGTGGTCAACGACGGCTTGACGCTGACCGATGCCCTGGCCAACCAGCTGTCAACGCAGCTTGTGACCGATGGGTACAACGTCAAGAAGTTGATTCGGCGAATCTTCAACGATCCGTACTTTGTGCGGTTCTAGGCCAAGGCGAGCAAGCGAAGGAGCAATCACATGCGCAAGGTTTCAGATTTGCTTAAGAGCCTGGCGAGCCTCGGTCTGTGTGCCTCGCTAGGCGTTGTTTCATCCTGCGGCAACAGTCAGACGATGACGCCGCCGGAAGAGATGATGATGGTCACCCCGCCCATGCAGGAGCCGAAGCAGCCTGAGATGGGCTTCAATCACGATGGCACGCTCACCCTCGATATCGACCCGTTCAAGGATGGCTTGAACGTGTCCAAAGAAGAGAGCGAGCGAACGCACTCGTGCGGCAAGATCACGTACCGCACGCTGGGCACCATCCTCACCCGTCGCGGCATCAACATGACGGGCGCCCCCGCGCCATGCAACGACGGTCAGCCATTTGACTGCACGGTGCGCGATCTGTATCGCAATGCCAACCTAGTGCTGGGTATCGCCAACTACCCAGCGCGCTCGCCCGAGTCGGATCGCAGCACGACCGGCGGCGTCGTCAAGCTGGACGACATCATGGTGGCCATGGCGGAAGAGCTGATCACCGCAGGCAACCCCACCGGCATGTTCGGCGCCGCCACCGACTGCCCCAACCTGCCTTTGTTCGACGCCAGCAACAAGTGCCAAGCCGATGGCTTCGCGTGTCTGGTCGGCGTGCCGCTGACGCAGGGTCAGCTGGATCAGTGCTCTGGCTCTGTCGCCGGCATGATCAGCGGCGGCATCAATGCGCTGGACGCCAAGCGCCTTACCACGGCCGCCCTGGCCTCAACCATCTTCTTGTGTGACTAGGGAGGGAGACGATGACACGCGAAGTTGATTTGCGGGGTGCCTCCCGCCGAGAGTTCATTCAAGCGGTGATGACCGCGAGCGCGGTGCTGGGCCTGGGCCCGACCCGCGCGTTCGAGGTCTTTGAGGAAATGGGCGGCAGCGCTCTTGCGCAAGCAGCGCAGGTGCCGCGTCGCTCGGTCAACATCGTCGCCGGTACTGGCGCCCTTTCCTGGTTCCACTTCCTGTGGCCAGCCCCCAAGGTCATTTCGAGCTTCCGTCAGGAATACTCGTATGACGACCCGAACCGCGCGACGCGCATCACCGCAGCCGACAGCCAGTATCTGGAAGGCCGTCCGCTGTACGTGCGCAACAAGGGCGGCAAGAAGCTCTGGGACAAATATGGCGAGCGCAAGCTGGTCAGCGCCTTTGTCGCCGGCTCGCCGAACGCGCACCAGGTCTCGCCAACCGTGGCCAACAACACCAACACCATCCCCAATGGCGTCGGTGGCCAGGTGGGCTTGTTCGCGGCCTCGGCTGCGATCCAGGGCACGCTCAAAGCGCTGGTGCCGGCCATTGGCATCCGCAACGTCGACGGCACGGCCATGCCCTATGGCGCCGCGGGTGGTGCGCCGGTTGTGGCCTCGGTGGCCAATGCTGACTCGATGGTTGGTCTGTTCAGCAGCGCCGCGGCTCGCTTGGTGACCCGCCTTAAGAACAGCAACAACCAGCAGCTCTTCGACCTGTATTACAAGGCCTTCCTGGGCCTGACCCGCACCGCCGACAAGGCGACGTACTCGCGCGCGTATGCCGACGCCAAGCTGGCGGTTGAGCTGTTGGCCAAGAACCTGGGCGAGCAGCTTCGGCCCAAGGCTGGCCAGGTCGTCATGTGGTGCGGTGGTACCTCGCCGGTCAACGAAAAAGTGGACGCCATGGCGCAGGCGCTGATCGTCACGGCCAATGCCTTCAAGCTGGGCCTGACGGCACAGGTCAGCTTCCCGGTGTTCAACGACGACCCGCACAGCGCGTTTGCTCAGCTGGCGCAGTCCGTCAACATCGTCGACCAGATCCACAGCATGCTCGAATTCTTCATGGACGAGCTGGCGACGACCAACGACCCGGCCTTCCCCAGCCGCAAGCTGTCGGACACCGTGGTCATCACCGTTCACGGCGACACCGGCAAGCGTCCGTTCGACAAGAGCAACTGGCCTGACGATCCACCGGCCAACTGGATCTATGTCATGTCGCAAGGCCGCGTGAAGCCAGGGTGGTACGGCGACATGGTGCCGCCGGGCGGCAATGGCGTCGGCACCGGCACGCGCACCAACTGGGATCCGCAGACCGGCCAGAACAACGCCGGCATCGCCAACCAGGTCGTGCTGGAAGCCGCGCTCGCCTCGATCCTGTATGCCGTCTCGAACGGTGACGATCGTCGCGTCCGCGACTTCTACACCGCGAACGCCTATGGCGGCACGCAGAACCCGCTGCTCAGCGGCTAACGCTAGGTAGCATCTCGCCTTCGCAGCACCTGTGCGGCGGTGGGCAGAGCCTTCGGGCTCGCTCACCGCCGTTTTCTTTTTTACGCCTGCTCGTCCGGCTCAGGCGTCAGAGGCTTCTGAGCATCATCCTGTTCGCCCTGCCTGCCAGGAACGACGTAGCGTTCGCCCAGCCAGTTGCCGAGATCCACCATCTGACAGCGCGCAGAACAGAACGGCCGATGGCGATTGTCGACGGAAAGTGAGGTCGCTCCATGGCAGATGGGACAGCTCGCCGCTGCGCTGGGACAACCTGCTTGTACATCCGGGATCGCTGCCATGTAGAGGACCTTTCATGCCTTCTGTCGGCGCTAGAAAATCGGCTTCCACCGACGCCACAACCGCGGCCATAATCGCCGCCGACCATGGCGTTCTATCAAGATCCACCGTCCTTGGAAAACCAGTTCGTTTGCGATTCGCTCTTGCAAGAGCACTTGGCGCGCACGCTGCCGGCGCCGCTGCTTTCGCAGGCCCACGAATCGCTGCATGAGCTTGGCGGGCTGTCCGGCGATCGCCTGTATCGCATGCAGCTTGCCGACCGCCTGAACGAGCCGCGGCTGACCCAGTGGGATCCGTGGGGGCAGCGCATCGACCACATCGAAGTCTCGCCGCTGTGGCAAGAGGCCGCGCGTCTTGCCGCTCGCTTTGGCGTCGTCGCTGGTGCATATGAAGCAGCCCCCGAAGAGCACGCCCGTACGCTGCAGTTTGCGCACGCGTATCTGTTTCATCCGTCGACGGATGTCTATAGTTGTCCGCTGGCCATGACCGATGGCGCCGCTCGCACGCTGATCGAGCTTGGCAATCAGCCCCTGATCGATCGCGCGGTGCCGTTCCTGACCAGCCGCGATCCCGACGCGATGTGGACTTCGGGGCAGTGGATGACCGAGCGCACGGGCGGATCCGATGTCGGGCTTTCCGAGACCGTCGCCAAAAAAGACGAAAGCCTGGGCGCGGGCGTCTTTCGTCTGTACGGCACCAAGTGGTTCACGTCGGCGACGACGGCCCAGATGGCTCTGACCTTGGCGCGGCCCGAGGGAAACGGCCCTGGCGGTCGCGGCTTGGCTCTGTTTTATGTCGAGGTCAAGCGCTCCAACGGTGGCTACAACGGCATTACGGTTAATCGCCTAAAAGACAAGCTGGGCACGCGTAAAGTACCTACGGCAGAGCTGACCCTCGACGGGACGCAGGCGGTGCCGGTGTGCGGGTTGGGCGACGGCGTGCGCAACATCAGCACCATGCTGAACATCACGCGCACCTGGAACGCGGCCATGTCGGCGAGCAGCATGCGGCGCTCGATTGCCCTGGTGCAGGACTATGCCCGTCGCCGTGTCGCCTTTGGTGCCGCCATCCTCGACAAGCCGCTGCATCAAGAGACCTTGGCCAGCATCGCCGCCGAAGCCGAAGCCGGCTTTCTGTTGGCGTTTCGTGTCGTGGCGCTGCTCGGGCGCGTCGAGCGCAGGCTGGCCACCGTCGAAGAACAGCAGCTTTTCCGCGTGCTGACGCCGCTGGCCAAGCTGACCACCGGCAAGCAAGCGGTCGCCGTCGCCTCGGAAGCGCTCGAAGCCTGTGGCGGGGCCGGCTATGTCGAAGACACCGGGCTGCCCTTGCTGCTGCGTGATGCGCAGGTCCTGCCGATTTGGGAAGGCACCACCAATGTGCTGTCGCTCGATGTGCTGCGCGCCGCACAAGGCCGCGACGTGTTCGCGCTGATTCAGGGCGAGTGCCAGCGTCAGCTGCAAGCGACTTCCGATCCATCGCTGCGTGTCGCCTGCGCGGTCGTCGAGAGGGCCCTTAAAGACACCGCCGACTGGCTGGGCCAGGTCGCGACGCAGCCCCACGCCCTAGAGGCCGGAGCCCGCGGCCTGTCTTTGACCCTGGGACGTGTGCTGTGCCTGGCCCATCTGCTGAGCCATGCGCAGTGGTGTCTGGATCACGCTCGTGGGGGACGCGCCGCGGCGGTGGCTCGACGCTTTGCCAGCCATGGCGTGTGTCGGCTGAGCGATCCAGCGGACCTGACCAGCTCGGATCGCCGCGTCATCTTGGGGCTTTCTTCCGACGGAAAAAGCGCGTAGGCAGGCACCATGAAGTGGTCGCTTTACGATGAGCTGATCCGACATGCGACGCAGGATTCAGGCGCGCTGCTCGCGGCCCGCAAAGAATGGGAAACCCGCACCGGCACCGTCGGTCCCGATCACGACCTGTACCACGAGCGCAGCGATGCCTTTGTCGAGTGGTTTCTGATCGAGCGCCGGGATGTCGCGGGTCGCACGCCGGTTGAGCAGGCGCTGCTGGATGCGCCTCCTTCTGGGAACGCCGCAAGCGCAGAGCAGGCGTGGCGCGGCTTGCTGTTGGCGCTGCGTTCGAGCTTGCGCAGCCTGTTTCGCGTCGTGCGCTTGCAGCCAGGAGGCCTGCTGCTCGATGACCTGCTTGGGGGCGCCCGCTTCGCTGTCGAAGAGCGGCGCAGCCTGCCAGGGGTGCAGCCAGGCGACTTGTTTGAAGCCCGCTTGATCCCCGATCCCGATGTGCCAGGGCGGCTTCTGCTGGGACGGGCGGTGTTGTTTCATCCGCGCGAAGCGGCCCTGATCCTGATTCAGCGCGCCGCAAAGGCTCGGGTCGGGCTGGCCCAGGCCACTTCTAGCGACGAAAACCCGCGCAGCGCATTTTTGGAACAGCTACTGCGCTTGCGCCTGAAAGCTCTTACCTACCGCCACGTCAGCCCCGCCCGGATCTATGGGCTGTCCGACGACATTGCGCGTCGCCCAGCGAGCCTCAGTCCCTCGGCGTAGCCCCAGAGAAAATCGGAAGCGCACGAGCGCGCTTTGATAACATGTGAGCCAATGCGCGCTCGGGTTCTTTCGCTTCTAGCCCTGCTCATGTCGCTGGTCTTCGACGGAGGGCGGACGATGCTGCCTTCCGCGTATGCCGGCGGCGCGGCGGTGACGGGCTTAAGCCTGCGCTGCAGCCCCGACCAGTCGGACGTGTTTATCGACGGCGAAAAGGTTGGGCAGACGCCGCTTTCTTCCCCGCATGTGCTCTCGGCCGGTGACCACACCATTCGCGTCAGCCGTCCCGGTTTTGCGCCGTATATCGATGTCTTTCGCGTCAAGTCCGGCGGCCTGACCTCGCTGGAAGTCGAGCTAATTCCGATCTCGGGCGTCTTGCGCGTTACGTCCGAGGGCAAGGCCGCGCACGTGTACGTCGACGGCAAGTACATCGGCGACACACCCAGCGAGAGCGAGCATCCCGCCGGCAGCCACAGCGTCCGCGTCGAGCTTCCTGGCTACACGCCCGAGTCCTTCACCATCAACGCGGTCGCCGGTCAAGTCATCGAGCGCAGCCTGACCCTGCGCGAGCTACCCGAGGACCAGAACCCGTACGCGCGCAAGGCGCCACCGCCGCCGAAGTGGTACCAGAAGTGGTGGGTGTGGACGATTGCTGCCGTCGGTGTCTCGGCGGTGGCGACCGCGATCATCGTGCCCGTCGTGCTTTCGAACCGCGACTTCTGCGACAGCCGTCTTGACGTATGCCGGGACGTGCGCGCGGCACAGCAAGGTCTGTCGCTGCAAGTCCGCTTTTAGCGCAGCGTCACGACGGGAAAGTCGGGGATTGTGACCGGCTTGGCGGTGGCGGGTGTCTGCGCGCCGTCGGTGAGTTCGCGCACGCGCTCGCTGACGTACAGGTCGAGCATGTTGACGGTCACGCGGCCGGTTCGCCGGAAATCTGCCTTGCCGCGCAGACCTTCGAGCAGCGCCAGCGTGAAGGCGCCGTTCTTCCAGTCGGGCGACTCTTGGGATGCTTGCCGTCCCGTCGATGCGGCCATTACCACCAGGCCTTGCTCGGCGTGGGTCAGATCGTCGACAAAGCGCGTCACGTCGCCCTGATTCGAACCGTCCGGCTTGGTGTCGGCCGCTGGCTCTGTCTCAAGTCCGCGGCTGCGTCGTCCACCCAAGACGTTGCCCGAGTGACAGGTATCCAAGAACAGCAGCACACGGCTCGGCAGCGCGCTCAACACACGCTGTAGCTCGGTCGACGACAGGCCGGTCTGAGCAAGCCGGGTCATGTCGACGTCATGGGGCAGAAACAAGTACTGCCCGCTGCCCGCTTCGTTGACGCCGTGGCCCGCCAGAAAGATCAAGGCTGTGTCGTCGGGGCGCAGGCTGCTCTGCAGCCAGCTAAGGCCCTGGCGGATGCCGCTTAGCGTTGCCTGCTCGTCGGTGATGATGCGCGTGCTGACCTCTTCATACAGGATGCGGCCCTGTTCTTTGAGGACGCGCGCCAGATCGTTGGCGTCCTTTTTGGCATAGCGCAGCTTGAGGGCTTCGCTGGGATAGTCACCGACGCCCACAGCCAGCGCGACAAGCCGGGGCCGGCTTTCAGCAGGGGCGGCAAAGGCGGCCTTGGACTGCACGCGCAGGATGGCCGGCAGCGACGCGCCCGCACTGCCATTGGCGACGACCGCGATCGTGCTCTGTCCCGCCGGCAGCAGCACCGGCACGCTGAAGACCTCGCCGCCCGCGCTGGGCGAGCCGGGTACACCCGATGCATCGCCTCCGCTTGGGCTGACGTCGATGATGCCGCGCGCCTTGCGATCGAGCTTGCCGTTTACCAGCACGCGTACGCCGTGGATCTGCTGCGGGACCGGCGTGTTTACCAGCACGCGCAGGGTGATCTGCCCATCGCTTACGACCGTGCCGTCGCTGGGCGCAAGAATGGTGGCGGTTGGTGGCAGCAGGTTGCGCAAGGCCACGCTCTTGCCGCCCGAGGCGTGCCGGCTTACCGGGTCGTATTGCTGCGGTTTGGCGGGATTGGGCGGCATGCCCTCGCTGCGTTCGGTCGTGCCGCTGGGCGAGTCAGAAGGCACCCGCCCGGCCGGCAGACCGTCGGAGTCCTGCAAGAACCCCGTCGGGTTGTACAGCTTGCTGGCAAAGTGGCGCAGCGGGTACAGCGTCGCGGCTTGAACCTTGGCGGGGTTGAGCAGCCAGCCGACCAGTCCGCCGCCCCCGATCGAGCCGACAAAGGTTCCCTGTGGCTGCCACAGGATCCAGCGTCGTCGGTCTTTGTGCAGCACGAAGGCCTGCTCGGCCGTGCCGTCCAGTGCGCTGTACCAGCGGATGCTGCCATCGGCGAGCGCCGCCACAATGCGTCGGCCGTCGTGGCTGTAGTTCACAGAAAGCGCAGGCGCCGGCAGCGAGATCTGCAGGCAAGGCTGCGGCAGCGTCGAGCCGCTCGTGTCTTTTTGCGGGCAGTCCGCGCGCGAGGCGCTGCGGTCAAAGAAGTAACGACGAAGGGTCTGATTGGTGCCCAGCACGAAGCTCTTCTGATCCGACGCGATCGAAAGACAGCAGGGATCTTCGCCGGCCAGAAAGAGCCCGAAGTCGTCGAGCGTGACCTGCCTTTGATGGCTCCAACCAGACAGGCGGTGCGCGCTTGGCACCTCGGTGCGCGGCGGCTTCAGGTGCGATGGCGCGGGCTTGCCAAACACCAGGCGATGGTGCTGGACGAGAGATTTAAGTGAAAAACCATATGTATCGGTCGGATTAGGTCCGTAACGCAGCCAAATCTGCGAGCCGGTCTCGTCGATGTACAGGTCTTCGGCGTCGCGGGCCAGCAGGCTGTCGGGGCCGCGCTCTAGCAGCGGCTTGCCGTCGGCAGCCAGAAGCGCAAGGCCGGCCTGGGCGTCGCCCAGCAAGATCGAGCCGTCGCCCAGCACATCCAGCGCACGAAGCGCCGCGGGCTGCACCGACAGCGGCTGCAGCGACAGCGCGCGGTCGATGTGAACGCGCAGCACGTGTCCTTTTGTGCCGCTTGCCGTGCTCTGCTGGCCGATCACGACCACGCTTTTCCCGTTGGGGGACCAGTGCATATCGGTTAGCTCGGCGAGCGCCTGCGCCTTGAGATCCAGGGCACCGCGCAGCTTTAAGCTGCGGCTATCGCGCACCTCGATGCGCGGCGAGCCGCGATAGGACAGCGCCAGCAGCCGGCCATCGGGCGAGACGCGGATGCGCTGCAGTGCGCCATCCACTCGCGGTCCCGCGCCCTGCAGCTTGTCCGGGGATACATAGGTCTCACCGACGCCATTTCTGGCCCCAGCGGGATACAGCGCGAGCCCGTGGCCTTTGATCGCAAACAGGCGACCATCGGGGCCGAAGTCTGCATCGTAGATGCCGCCCTGCGGCGCCAGCGGCCCGTCTTCGGCCTGGGTGCTTGCGGGCTCTTCGTACAGCGTGGCGACGCCGCTCGGCAGGGCCAGACCGCGGCTGCTCAGCGACAGCAGACGCCGCCCATCCGGGCTGTATGCCAGGCGCGCCACAAACAAGCGGTCCGAGCCGGCGATGGGCCCCCGTAGCCGATGGGACAAGCGCCCCGACAGCACATCAAAGATATAGACGCCGCCGCTGCGCCCTTGCGGGCTGTCCCAGTAGTGCGTCTCGCCACCTACGGCCAAAAAGCGCCCATCCGGCGAAAAGCACAGCGCCGTGATGCGTCCTTCCGGGCCGACGTCTTGGCTGGGCGGGCGCAGCGTGCGCAACAGATCTCCGCTTTCGCGGTCCCACAGCCGCACGGCGCGATCGTGTCCGCCCGTCGCCAAGATGCGCCCATCGGGCGATGCCGCCACGGCTGTGATCGCCGAGTGGTGGGTGCCCAGATCGACGCGCAAGGTGGCGCGATCGGCCAAGTCGGCCGGCGAGACCTCGGCCTGCGACACGGCCACGTGAATGAGCATCACGAGCAGTGCCGCCAGCGCCGGCCAGATTCGGCGACTGCGCTGCCACCACATCCCGATGTTCCTCCCGCTGTGCTGAGTCACGATGAGCAGAACTCCTCGCTTGCATCTTCGCATTAATTGACGGCGTCGCGCTCGTGTTAGCGTGCCGTCATGGTGACGCGGACGCTGTGGGCCCCGCAGGCCCTTTTGCCGACGGGCTGGGCCCGCGATGTGCTGCTTTCGATCGACGAAACCGGGCGCTTTTCATCGGTCCTTTGCGACCAGGGCGAAGCCGGGCTTTCACCACAGGTCGAGCGCGCCAAAGGTCCGCTTTTGCCGGGGCTGGTCAATGCGCATACGCATGCATTTCAGCGCGCCATGGCCGGGCTCAGCGACGCGTACAGCGCCGATTCCCGCGACACCTTTTGGACCTGGCGCGACGTCATGTATCGCTTCTTGGCCACGCTGAATCCCGACGACATCGAAGCCATCGCCACCTGGCTTTACATCGAGCTAGTGCGCTGCGGCTTCACCACTGTCGTCGAGTTTCACTATCTGCACCACGATCCCAAGGGCCAGCCCTACCGCGATCGCTGCGAGCTTTCGCTGCGTATGCTGCGCGCGGCCGAGCGAGCCGGCATCGCCATCACGCTGCTGCCGGTTTTCTATGCCCACAGCGGCTTTGGGGGCGCACCTCCGACCGATGGACAGCGTCGCTTTGTCAACGATGCCGACAGGTACCTGCGTCTTGTTTCCGATCTGCAAGCGCGCTGTCAGCAGCAGACGTTCGCGGTGCCTGTGCGCTTGGGCGTGGCGCCGCACTCGCTGCGTGCCGTGACCCCCGACGAGCTTGCGCGGGTCTTGGCCTTTATCGATCGCAGCGATCCGACGGCTCCGGTTCATCTTCACGCGGCCGAGCAGCCCGCCGAGGTGCAGGCCTGCCAAGCGACGCTGGGGGCGCCGCCTGTGGCCTGGCTTCTCGACAACGCGCCGCTTGATGCGCGCTTCTGCCTGATCCACGCCACGCACATGACGCCGACCGAGTGCGAGCGCTTGGCCGCCTCGGGGGCTGTGGCTGGGCTGTGCCCGACGACCGAGGCCAACCTGGGCGATGGCTTGTTTTCGGCCCCGCGCTATCTGGCAGCCCAAGGACGCATCGCCATCGGTACCGACAGCAACGTCGGAGTCGACCCCTTTGCCGAGCTACGCCTGCTTGAATATGGGCAGCGCCTGACCCAAGGTCGTCGCGGCGTGCTGTCGGGTTCGAATGCGTCGGTGGCCTGTTCGCTTGTGCGCAGTGTGCTTTCTGGCGGGGCGCAGGCCGCGGCGCAGCCGACTTCGCAGATCGCGGTCGGAGCGCGTGCCGACATGCTGGTTCTCGACGGAGAAAACCCCGATCTATGCGGACGGCGGGGCGATGCGCTGCTGGACGCGCTGGTCTTTGCGCCGCTTGGTGGGGCGATTCGCGAGGTCTATGTTGCGGGGCGTTGCGTGATCAAGGGCGGACAGCACGCCGAGCACGCACGGGCACTGCGCGACTATCGCGCGGTCGTGTCGCGGCTGCTCGCAGCGTCGGTGTGATCAGGAAAAGCGCAGCGGCAGCGCGCGTCCCACCGCTGGATCGGCGGACGAAAGCTTGGCATACGCCGCTGGATCAGCGCGCTGCAGATCGCCGCCATTGCGTCCATCACCGACAAGCTGCTTTAAGCCGCGCACCGATCCGTAATAGTTGCTGGCGTCGTGATCGGCTTCGGTGATGCAGCCGCGCACCAGCGAGCGCGAGATCGAAGGCAGGTTGAGCAGGCGCAGTGCCGTGCTCCACAGGCCATCGATGCGGTTCTGGTCGGCGGGAAATTCCAGCAGCCCGGCCAGGGTCAAAAGCAGCGCGCCGCGCTGACCTTGCGGCGTCGACATAAGGCCTTTGGCCGGCAAGATGCCCAGATCCAAGGCGCGGCGGTGTGCTTCGGCCGCGACCAAGAGGCGCTTGAGTTCCCACGCGGCGTGCGACAGATAGCTGTGGAACATCACATCGACGCTCAGGCTGTCTTCGCCGATGCTGCTTCCGGTGTCGTCCTTGGCCTGCAGATAGCGACACACAGAAGGCAGCAGACCCAAATCAACAGCCGGCACCGTCGACGGATCGCCGCGCGTGACCGGCACATCCAGCGGCGGCTCGCGGTGGCTGTAAAAACCGCCTGCGCTGAAGATGTAAAACAGCTCACTTTCGCCGGGCAGATCGCGCCACAGATCGGAATACTGCGTGACGCGATTTAGGCTGCCGGCTGCCCAGCCCAAGCCCTTGGCTGCATCGCCGCCGATCTGCGAAGCCGCCACACCGGGATCGCGTGGGGTCGCAGCGTTTTCCAAGTCCGACTTGATCTCGCGCAGGGTGAAGTCCAAAAAGCCGTCGTAGTAATCGGCGCGGCCATCCTGGTTGACATCGGAATAGCGCGCGACAACCAGCGGGTGCGATGGGCCGACGAACTGCACAAAGCGCGGATCGCTGGACTGCTCGTGGTGCCACTGCTCGCGCTGCATGCGCGCGGAAAGCTGCTCGTGCGTCTCGCCACGGCGCATGCCCTGCAGCAGCGCGACAAAGCAATCGAGCCCTTCCGAGTCGCTGACCTTGCCGCTGCGGCTGTCGGTGCGGAAATACGTCGAGTCCCAGGACGAATAAATATCGGCCTCGGGGAACATCTTGGCGATGGCGAAGCGCGTGGTCAGCCCGGCGCACTGCGTGTTCATCATCAGCTTGTAGCCAGCTTGGCGCACGTCGATGGTGCTGGCCTGCATGTCGAACGCGCCTAGCTGGGCATGCCGGTTGATCAGCGAGCCAATGAACTCGCTAGAGCCCATCTCTAGGTTTTCGTCGCTGGGCGAGGCGCTGCGCGCGAACACGTAAATGGGCAAGCCCGCCGGGTTGGTAAAGGGTGCCTGCAAGATGCGATAGCGCGAGACCGGCATGGGCAGCGGCGGCAGATCGCTGGGCGCCGGGATTTCTTTGAAGTCGAAGCGCTTCGTCAGGATCTCGCACTCTCCCTCGTGAAAATCCCAGGCCGAGCACATGGCGAAGCGCCAGACTCGCTTTAGCTCGTCGTATGGTGGCGACTGGCGAATCAGGCTCTTAAGCAGCGCCGTTGCTCGCTCGCGCTGGGCAGAGCGAAGGGACGGACCGCGCATCTGCAAAAGTTGAATCGCATGCGCCCGCAGCGACGGACGAGCCGTGGGATGATTCTGCTCGCGATCGATCAGCGCGAACATCGCATCCGCGGCGTGTGCCGCGACGTCTTTGAACGACGGATCTTTGCGCAGCGTGGCCACGATGTGTGACAGCACGGTGAGTCCGGCCGAGCGAAGCTGGGCGGCGGTCTGCGCATCGCGCGTAGCAGCCTCACCAGCCACCGCTGCTGCGTCGAGGGCGCTGGCCACCTGCGCCAGCAGGCGCTCGGCCTGTGCCGCGGACAAGCGCTCAGTGCGCACGGCTTGCTCAGGGTGGAAGGCGCTCGGCGGAAACAGACGCTCAAACGTGCTGGTGCGGCGCGCCGAGATCCAGCGGGCAGCGGT
Organism: uncultured Myxococcales bacterium; assembly: GCA_964554495.1. GTDB lineage: Bacteria > Myxococcota_A > Polyangia > Palsa-1104 > JAEUJZ01 > JAEUJZ01. Next base: position 10,235 of record CAZKOY010000084.1, on the reverse strand, counting down.
GACGAGCGTCGTCATGGCCGCCATGCCCTGCGGCGCTGGACCGCGCTCAGATTCCGCGAGGCTGCCGTCGGGAAGCAAGAACAGCGGCGCGGCTCCAGCCCGGCCGGCGTTTAGATCGAGCGGGCCAGGGGGGGGCGCGGCTGCAACAGGGGGCGCGGCTGGCTGTGGTGCTGGGCTCTCACCGGCATCGGCTGCTCCCTCGGGCTCGACGCTGGCTGTCGCTGCCAGGCGACGACGAACCGGCGTGCGGCCGGAAAAGATGACACTTAGCCCCTTGCCGACCGCGCGGCCTAGCCGCTCGGCAAGCTCGGGCGTCGCGCGCTTTGCAAGCACGACGTAATAAGCTCGATCGCCGCTCAGCAGCACGTGGCTGCCTGGCAAGTGGCGATGCGCGGCAAAGGTCTCGCCCGCTTCTTCGCCGCTGTCGATCAGCGTCGCTGCCTGATCAGGGATGTTGCAGTCGGCCGAGAAACGCAAGAGCAGCGAGGACGGCGAGCTACCCGCGCGATCGGCAGACGGGGATGGGCTCTCGCGGAGGGGAACACCAGGGTTGCGTGTGGGCATCGCGTCTCCTATCTGCGATGGCATGCCGCGGCTTCGGCCGAAGGTCTTAGGCTGGGCAAGCCGGCTAGGCCAGGTCGAGTGCGTGATGCCCGATTCGGCCCCAGGCGGCGCACTTACAAAAACATAAAATATCGCTCGGGAATGTCGTCAAACACGAGCGGTCCGCTGCAGCCTGGACACGACACCGCAGGCGCGCGGCGCTGCAAGACGCCCGTCGCATCGTACATCTCGCGGCGGACATCGATCAGTCGTTCTTCGTCGAGCCCGCAGCGCGGACACAGATACGGTGCAAAGAACGAGACGACTTCGGTGTGCTCAAGCAGGTTGCTGATCGCGTTTGCCTGCTGCACGAACTGAATCGGGCACTCGTACAAGCGGATCTTCGAGGCGCCGGTCAGCGAGCGAATGAGATCGATCCACGTCTGGATGCTGTCCGAGCTGATGCGGCGAAACTCGCGCATGTGGAAGTGAACTTCACCGCGTAGCTGCTTAAGCGGCGTCAAGTCGACATCGGCGTTGAGCAAGCCCGACAGATAGATCAGCGTCTTGTCCCCGCTGCGCACCATCTTCCAGCGGAAGCTGCGGCCCCCCGAGAGCTGAATGAAGTAATCGCGCAGCGCGTGACGGCTCTCTTCTGAGACCCCTTCAAAGCGCAGCGCGACGGCGTGATCCGGTGCATAGGTCTGGTTGTCGCTGCGCACCACGCGCCCATGCAGCGAGATCTCGCCGGGGCGGCCGGGGATCGAGATACGCAGCGGCAGGCGCTCGCCAAACGGCATCACCCGCGTCGTCCGCAAGAGCATGCCGTCTGGGCTTAGGTCCATCGTCGTACCCAGGTAGTTGTCGCCGCTGCTGCCCAGGAACACATGCGCGCGAACCGGGAAGCGCTCGTGCTCGCGAGCCGCAAATCCCAAGAAGCGGGCCAGCGAGCTGTACAGGTTCGTCGCTTGCTGCGGCCACTCGATGACTTCGTCAAAAAGCTGCGAGGCTCCGGCGGGAGCGGACGCGCCGCTGGTCAAGATCAGGATCAGTGGCAGCGCCGACGAGCGCCGGCTAGAACGCACGGCCTGACTGATGCTGGCGGCGTTGTCCCCGTCGAGCTGAGGGCCGACCAGACACAGGTCGGCGCCACGTGCGAGCCGCTCCAAAAGCTCCGGCAGCGAGCGCACAGCGACGAGTCGCACATCCTTTCTATGCAGCAGGCCCTGCTGTAGATCGTGCGGCGGCTCCGGCGAAAAAGCGGCGACGATGGTCTTCACGGCCCGATTCTAACACCAACCGCCACAGAAACTTTCGCTCTAGCTGGGGGATGCCGCGGGGGGCGCTGCGAGTCCACACCCAGGCGCGTGCTTCGCCGGACGGCGTCGCAGAGGCCTGTCTTTGTGCTCGTACCCTTGCCTATTTCGCTTGCGGACGCGGCCGGAGGTCGCCCCAGCGATGGACTTTGTTGCCGCGGACCTTGCCATCGCCCTTGCCGGTCTTTTTGGGCAGAAGCCCGGCGTCGGGCGAGGTCGGCGTGGCGGGCTTGCTGACCGTCGTCTCAGGTGGTGCCTTGGGCGTCTCGGGAACGCTGGGCGGGTTGGGGGACTTTGCGGCCACGGTCGTCAGGTTCGGCGTCTGCGGGATCGCGATGGGCACTGGCACAGGCGGCTTGATGCTGTGCATCCAGATCCACGCGCCGACCCCAAGACCCAGAACGGTCAGCGTTCCTCCGGCTAGCAGCGCGACGCGTCGTCGGGACGCTGCAGTCTGCGCCGAGAGCCCTTGAAAGTGACGAACCGGGACGGTGGCTCCCGCCGTGCGCGACGGCAAGCCCGTCTGAACTTGCGCCGCTGACACCAGTTGATCGATGCGCTCGACGATCTGCTGCATCGTCGGTCGCTCGCTCGCCTCTTTGGCCAAAGCCTGCTTGACCAGGGCCTGCAGCTCGTCGGGAATGTGCGTCGGCAGTGGCGGCGGTTCTTTGATCAGGTGCTGACGCAGGATGCCGCCCGTCGTGTCCGAGGCAAAGGGCGCCTGACCCGCAAGCAGCTCAAACAAGATCACGCCAAAGGCATACACATCGATGCGGTCCGTCGGCGTGCTCTGGCCTTCGATCTGCTCGGGGGCCATATACGTCGGCGTGCCCAGCGAAACGCCCGTCGTGGTGTTGCGCGTGCCGCCCTCGGCTTGGTCGAGCTTGGCGATGCCGAAGTCGAGGATCTTGGCCCGCTCGCCCGACGGCGTATCGGGATCCTTAACCAGCATGATGTTGTCGGGCTTGAGATCGCGATGGATGATGCCGCGGGCATGGACGGCGGCCAGCGCCGATGCCACCTGCCGTGCGATCTGCAAGACATCCGTCACCGGCATCCCGACGATGTGCTGCCCCGTTGGATCCGAGCGCTTGCTGCGTACGCGATCGAAGCGGCTCCACAGCGACTCGCCTTCGAGGAACTCCATGATGATGCACAGGGTTCCTTCGGGCGTGCGCGTGTAGTCATAGACCTTGACCAGGCCAGGGTGGCCAACCATGCTCACCAGCCGGGCCTCGTCGATGAAGCGCTGCACGAACTTGGGCTCTTTCGACAGGTGCGGGTGCAAGACCTTGATCGCCGCGCGCTGACCGATGTCGCTGTGTACGCCTTCGAACACCGCCCCCATGCCGCCTTCGCCCAGCTTGCGCAGCACTTGATACTTGCCAAGAAGCGTACCGATGAGCGGACGTGTGACGTTGGGGTCCGACTGCGAAGGGGCCGAGTCATTGGCGGGAGTTCGTCGCCGCTTGCGCTCGTTGTCCGGGGTCGCCCGCCGTTTGCCGCCGATGGGCAGACCGCTTTCTTCTGCTGCTACGGACTCAGGTGTTGTCATGGATGCACTCGGCGTCTCCGCTCCATGTGGAGTCGATGTCGCTGCGAGCCGCGGCCTTGCGTCCCGATGAGACCGCACGCCGCGCAGTCAAAACGAGCCACGCGTTATTGTATCGAGCTTGGCTGACTCGATGTTATACAATCGCGAGCGGACCGCTCTTTCTCGTTCCGTTCATCTATGCACGCTCCTACAAAGAGCAATTTCGTCGGGTCGTTGATTGGCCGCTACCGCGTGACCCGAGCCATCGGCCATGGCGGCATCGGCGCCGTGTACGAAGCCGTGCAAGAAGCCATTGGCTATCGCGCGGCGGTCAAGATCCTGGGCGCTCAGCTCACCAACGATCCGCGCCAGAAGCAGTACGTCGATCGCTTCCTGGACGAGGCCCGCGCCGTCAACCTGATCAACCATCCCGGCGTCGTTCGCGTCTTTGACTTCGGCGAGACAGACGATCACATCGTCTACATCTTGATGGAGTATCTCGACGGTCAGACGCTCTCTAGTCGGCTGGCCGACGGAGCGGCGGGCAAAGGCAAGAAGCTCACGGTGCTGCAGGCGATGCGTCTGGTGCGACAGGTGGCGGCGGCGATGGCCCAAGCGCATGAAAAGTCGGTCATCCATCGCGACCTCAAGCCCGAGAACATCATCCTGGTTTCCGACAGCGATGTGCCGGGCGGCGAGCGGGTGAAGATCCTCGACTTCGGTCTCGCGCGCTTTTTGGACTCGCCCGAGCGGCGCACTACGGCTGGTGTCGCGCTGGGCACGCCGATGTACATGTCGCCCGAGCAGTGCTACGGCGGCGATCTCGACGGCAAGAGCGACGTCTATTCGCTGGGCGCCATCGCGTTCGAGATGCTGTGCGGCCAGCCCCCGTTCAACGATCCCAAGCCAGCGCGCCTGATGACCAAGCACGTCAACGAGGCACCGCCGCAGCTTGGCAGTCTGAATCCAGCGCTGCCCAAGGAAGTCACCGAGCTTGTGCATCAGCTTTTGGCCAAGCAGGCCGCGCAGCGCCCCGACATGCGCAAGCTGGTCGCCAGCATCGACGGGTTAGAACAAGCAGGCAAGCTGCCTGGGGCCGAGCTAGCGACGGAAAAACGGCCGGCTGTCTCAGCGCCTGAGGCCTATGCACCGACGATGGCGGTTGGCTCGCTGAGCAAAAAGGGCAAAGGTGCTGCGACCTCGCTCTTGGCGCAGCGCCCTGCCTTGCCGTGGATTGTCGCGCCCTTGGCGTTGGGCTTGCTATTGGGGGTCGGTGTCGCCGCGCTGGCTATGGCTCGTCGAACGCCACCGCCGCCTGAGTGCCCCCAGGTTGTCCCGCCGGTCCCGCCGGACAAGTCGAGCGCAAGCGACCCCGCAGGCGCGGACGTCAACAAAGGCAAAAGCGAGGTCGCTGCCGACCCGGATCCCGCGAAAAAAGGCAGCGAGCCCGCAGCCCCCGTCGGTCCAACCAAGGGCAAGGGCAAGGGCAAGAGCAAGGCCAGCAAGAAGGCCAAGTAAGCCCGCGCCCTTTTTCTCGTCGCCACTGTGCTCTTGGCAGTTCTCGGTATGCCTTGTTCTTCCCCTGTCGCGCCACGCTGCTCATCGTCGGTCTGCGGCCGACAGGCTCGCTGTGGCCTGAGGAACGCCGCATTGCTGGGGATGCGACGTTGTTGTTAGGGTAGGAAGATGGTTCTGTGGCGAGACACAGGCGCTGGCGCCTCACTCCCAAGGCGGCTGTATCGCCGCTGGGGGCTGGCTGCTGTGGTCTCGCTGGTCCTGCATGTCTTGGGCGGACCGCCTGCGCTGCAGCGCATCTTGCACCCCCCAGAACGTGAGCTTGAGGTCACATACGTCTCGCTCGATGACCCCAGCAGTCCGACCCAGGCCGCAAGCAGTCCCGAGGAACCCGCCCCGGAAGAAGAAGAAAAACCACCGGAGCCAGAGCGCCGCAAGCCGACGGAAAAGCCGCCCGAAAAGAAGCCCGATCCGGTGGTGGCAAAGCCGCTAGAAGTCGTGCCCTTGCCCAACCTGCCCATGGTCGATCAGGACCAGTTTCCCGACGAGCAGGACAACCCCGAGGCGCGTTTCTTGGCGCAGAACAATCACCGCGCTGCCGAAGACGTGCAGGCCAAAGATCGCTCGCTGGACAAAGCCGCGCCGCCGCCTTCGCCACCTGAAGCCACGCCGGCAAATCCTCTTCAGCCCCCCGCGCCGGAAGCCCGTACCGCGCTCGCTGCCGCTCCGCCCCCCGCAGCCCAGCAGCCGCAGCCGGCTTCGGGGCGACGCGACGAGCCCTTGGCCATGCGCGGGGCCCCAGGTCCGTCGGTCGGCGAAGCGCTGCCCAGCGAGCCCGGCGGCACCACCGTCGTCGCCGGTACGCAAGACAGCCAAGTCGGTCGCGCGGGTGGACCGCAAAAAGGGGCGAGCCAGCTATCGCTTTCCCATCAGCAGTACGACGAGGTCGTGGGTCGTGATCTGGCCCAGAAAGAGCGGCGCCAAGGTGCGCTCGCCGAAGTGGCGCGCGTGCCCAATCGCTGGGATCGGCTGGTCGAAAAACAAAACGCCATCCGCAGCGCGCTGGAAAACTTTCTTCCCAACGTTCGCGTCGGAAACCAGAGCGAGCTAGGCACACGCAAGCATCCCTTCGCAGCGTTCATCACCACCATGCATCGGCAGATCCATCGTTACTGGGGCGATGGCTTCTTGGCCGACCTGGATCGGAAGACAGGGCAAGACGCGTATCCCACTTCGCTGGAGACCGCGATCGAAATCGCCGTGCGCAGCGACGGCACATTGGCGAGTACGGTGTTCGCGCGGAACTCGGGCTCGCTGCCGTTTGATACCGCGGCGCTCGATGCCGTGCTCAGCGCCGCGCCGTTTCCAGAGCCCCCTGCAGCCATCAAGAGCCGCGACGGCAATGTTTATCTGACCTGGCACTTTCACCGCGACGAGCGACAGTGCCACCCCAACTATGTCGATATGCACATCCTGACCACGCCGCCCAAAGTGACGGCACCGCTTGCGCAGCGGGGTGGCAAGGCGCCCGACAAAGCGCCTGAGAAGCCGCAGGAAGGGTCGCTTCTGCGCGGGCCGGGAAGCGGGCTTGCTGCAGCCGGAGCGGCAGCGGGCACAGGCGCCAACAGCAAGAAAAACGACGATGGGGGAAGCAGCGCCGCCGCGAGCAAACAGAGCGCCGCCGAGACCTCGGTCCCCAGCGCCGCGCGCGAAGCAGCCGAGCGCTGGCTGGCCGCGTTCCACAAAGGGGATATCGGCTGGCTTAGCGGCCTAAGCGGCTTGCCGTTTACAGCCGGTGGTAAGCCGGTGGCCGATGACGGTGCGGCGCTGCGCGCCTTCTATCGCGAGCTTGTGTCAGAAGAGTCTGGGCGCAGCCAGGGTATGCACTTTTACACGGCGACGCAGATCCGCACGCGCCTGGGCCGCATGCCACCAGGCGCCGACGAGCCCGACATGGCCTTTGCCTACATCGACCTGCGAGGCGAAGACATCTTGCTCTTGCTGGCACCGACCGATCGCGGCTGGAGCATCGTCGGGCTAAACCGCCAATAGCCGCTGGCTTTTCGGCGCGCATCTCCGTCGCTGGATCGCTGCGTGATAAGCTCGGCGCATATGGCCGCAGCGCTGCACATCGGCTCGACAGGCAGTCATCGGGGCCCCGGTCCGGTCCCTGCGCGGGAACTCGCGTCCGGGGCTGGTGTCTACGCCGCTATGCGCACGCACGTGGGGTCGAACAGGCAGGGCCCAGCCGGGTACCAGGTCGCTTTGGCTGCCTGGGCGGCGCTTGGGCTTGGCGGACTTCTGACGGCGCACGCCGCTTTGCCGTTGCGCTCGCGAACACCTGCGTCGAGCACGCCACCGCCTGCCGCCGTCAGCAGCTATCAAGCGCCGGCCCCGGCGCTGGTGCCACCACCGTTTACCATCGCGCCGCCACCTCATCAGATACCGCCTGCCGACGCCAACACCAACAGCAACTACAGCCTCAGTCGCGAGGTCATTCGTCGCGTCATCTGGGTCCACGTAAACGAGATCAAGTTCTGCTATCAGCAGGCCCTGAGCAGGCAGCCGATGCTTGCCGGGCGACTCACCGCGGTGTTCCAGATCAACCCCCAAGGCCGCGTGCAGAGCTTGGCGCTGCGTGACAGCGAGATCCCGCCGCTCTTGCTTCCCGGTCCCGGCTCGTCGCCGCCCGTCGTGGCCAAGGCGCTGCCGCTGTCGCAGGCGCCGCAGCTTTTGTCGTGCATCGGTGACGCCATGCGCATCTGGGAATTTCCGCCGACGCCGTATTACAGCGGCACGACCGAGATCTCGTATCCCTTTGTGCTGAAGCCGCGCATTCCCGATCCGCCGCCGGGCATCCAGGTCTCAGACGATGAGCTTGCGGCGCTGGGCGTCCTGCGCGATCCCGAGCCGCCGTCCGTCGAGATCTTGTTCTGATCAGGCTGCGCCCGGATCGAGCGCTTCTAGCGCTATTCGCCTGACGCGCTTCTGTGTATCCTGCCGACTGCGTGCTCCTCGAGATCAACCCGCAGCATCCTGAGCCTCGCAAGATCCAGCGCGCCGTCGCAGCGCTGGAAAAGGGGGAGCTTATTGCGTATCCCACGGACACGGTCTATGGCCTGGGCTGCGACCTTCTGAACAAGGCCGCCGTCGAGCGCTTGTACGAAGCCAAGCGCATGCCCAAAGATCAGCCCTTGGCCTTGATCTGTGTGGACCTGAGCGCGATTGCTCGCTATGTCGTCGTCGACAACACCGCCTATCGCTTGCTGCGGCGAATCTTGCCGGGGCCGTATACATGCATCCTGCCGGCCACGCGCGAAGTGCCGAAGATCATCTCGCCCAAGCGCACGCAGGTCGGCATTCGCATTCCCGATCATCCTGTGCCGCGGGCCATTGCGCAGGCGCTCGGTCGGCCCCTGATCTCGACGACCGCGGCCCTGCATGGAGACGAGCCGCTGCAGTGGCCGCAGGACATCGCCACCGCGTTTCGTTCCGTGTCGCTGGTGCTCGATGGCGGTCCCGGCGGCATCGTGCCGACCACAGTCTTGGATCTGACGGAAGATCCGCCGGTCGTCGTGCGCGAGGGGGCTGGCGATTTTTTCGCCATCGGTTGACGCAAGGCTGTGCCAAAGACGCCCGAAGAACCTTCATCGAATCCCATCGAAACCAAGAAGAGCGCAAGACATGCCGACTGACACGACGCTGATCGTGAACCCCATGGCCCGCGCTGGCTGGCTGAAGCAGAAGTGGCCGCTGATCGAGCCGATCCTGCAGCGTACGCTGGGCCCACTTGAGATCGTCTTTACCAAGCGCCAAGGGGATGGCAGGCCGCTGGCTCGTCAAGCGCTTGAGAGCGGAGCCAAGCTGGTGTTGGCCATGGGCGGCGACGGGACTGCGTCGGAAGTCGCGTCGGGAATTCTGGAACACCAGGATCGCGTCGCAGCCGGCGAGCCAGTGGCTAGCTTCGGCATCATTCCGGCGGGAACCGGCGGCGATCTTGGGCGCACGCTGGGGACGCCGCGCGACATCGAGCAGGCGGCGCAAAAGGTCGCAGACTCACCCGGTCGCTTGATCGATGCCGGGCGCATCACCCACGTCACGCACGACGGACAGACGACAAGCGGCTATTTCATCAACGTCGCAGGCGCCGGAGTCAGCGGGCTGGTCGATGTCTATGCCAACGAGTCAAAGAAGCCTCTGGGCGGACGCGTCGCGTACTTTTGGGCGTCGCTGCGCGGCACGCTCAACTACAAAAACGCGCTTTTGCGCGTGCGCGTCGACGACAAGCCCGCGATAGAGCTACGCGCCTATCTGATCGCGGCGGCCAACGGCGGTTATTTTGGGGCCGGCATGCACATCGCGCCGGGCGCCGTGATCGACGACGGACTGCTTGATGTCGTGCTGATCGGCGACCTCAGCTTTCCTGAAAAGGTCAACCTGGGGCGGCATATCTATGCCGGGACGCACATCGACTTGCCCAAGATCTCGTGCCTGCGCGGGCGCAGCGTCACGGTCGAGCCAATCGATGCCACCGACGGCGGCGCGCCGGCTCACCCCGTGCTGCTCGACGTCGACGGCGAAGCCCCCGGCCGCTTGCCCGCGACGTTTACCATCCTGCCCAAGGCCCTGCGCCTGCGCGGCTAGCGATAGCCCAGGAAAGATTTTGCAATAAACCAAGAAACGGAGAAGATAAAATCAATAATTATAAAAGATGATAAATTATATTCATCTATTTTGATTCGTGATTTAATATCCGGGGAAAACGGTTAGCCGTGGACGTGGCCAAAGCCTGTTAGTTCGTGGCTGCGCAGCTTGCGATAGGCGACTTCCTGGGGCGTGCTGCGCTGTGCGAAGAATTCCAGCTTCTCTAGATAGGCCTGCACCGTCGCCACATAGGTTGCGTGCGACCACGTCAGCGGCGCCACCGACATCGGTGCGTTGGTGTACGGGTGGACCTGCTCGGCGAGGACTCCCGACGGCAGCTTGTGGGCATCGACCCATTCCAAGATGGCGAGCGCGGCGTGCAGGTCTTCGGAGCTCTGCGCTGTGGCGATCAGATAGTCGGCGTACCACAGCGTGCAGATGAACCAGGGATTGCCCGGTACATTGCCGATGTCCTGCGAGACCTGGTGGTAATAGTCATTGCTATACCGCGCCATGCCGCCGACCGGCGTTTTGCACCATAGGTGATCGCGCGTTGCCTTCATGGTCGCTTGCACGCGCGGGTCTTGTGCCGGATATGCATCAAAATAAAACAGCCCCCACAGCGACGCATCCACCGTCCCATCCACCTGCACCGATCCCCCGCTGGTGATGTTGATCATGCG
>CAZKOY010000083.1:0-25024 GCA_964554495.1 uncultured Myxococcales bacterium | reverse complement strand
GGCGAAGCTGGCTTAGTCGCAGCTTGCGCCTTTGGCGAAGCCGGTGCGGGGGGACTTTTTGATGCGGGCTTCGGTGGCGGGGCCGTAGAGGCCGTCGGTGGCGATCTTATCGCCGGGGTTGTTGTGGTTCCACAGGCGCTGGAAGGCCAGGACGCCCTGGGCATCGGCGCCGCCCGTGTAGTCGAAGTGGACGGGATCGCCCGAGCCAAACCAGCGGAAGCCCTGGCCGGCCAAGATGCTCTTCCAAGAGCTGTAGTCCGAGGTGTCGATGGCCAAGCCGTCTTCGTGGTTGCTGCGTCCGGGCTGCGCGGCTAGGCCCACGCCGCAGCGTCCGCCGCGATACCAGGCGTACAGCATCCACTGCTGGGCCAAGGTGCGCAGCGTCGAGTTCAGGCCCAGTCGGCTGCGTCCGCTGGTGGCGCGGCGGATGGCGGCGGCGGCTGGGTTCTGCAGGTACGGCAGCGCCGCGGCGCTGGTCAACGAGACATTGGCTCCAGTTAGGTTGCCCATCAGGCCGGGGCGGATGCAGTTCATTTCTGCGACGATCTGGTCAGACAGGCCGCGGATCGCCGCCGTCGTGCAGGCGCTGGATTCCATGGCGCCCTGCACGGTATCCATCGCTGCGGTGGCCATGTACTCGGCCCAGGGCATGCGCTCGGCATAGGGGCCCAGGTCTTCGCCGACTCCGTCGAGATCGTCTAGCTCGGCGCCGCAGCCAGCGAGCGACAGAGCCAGGCCAAGGCCCAGCCCAGCCGCGAGGCCCTTGCCTAGCTGCCACGTCGCGTTCGTGTGTGCTGCCTGCGGGTTCGTTGCTGGGGTCGAGATGGGCGACGCGGTCATGGGAGGCCTCTTTTGTCCGTAAGCGTGGAATGGAATGGGGGTCTGTAGCTGCCAGCAACCGAGCGCGATCCGGGCTGCATGCGGTGCATGCTGCCTGCACGGGGCTGCGGCGGTCGAAGATTGCATGGCATATGCCACGGACGAGAGCGGTGCTGCCCGGACAGTCGCGACGGGAAACCCGGCTGACGAGGCGGTCTGCGTGGGGGATCAGACCCCAGGCGCTGCAGGCTGCCCTCTGCACCGGGGACTTGGCGTAAAGTAACCAGACCATGCGCATCGCGCTGTTCGGTGGCAGCTTCGACCCTCCGCACATTGGTCATCAGCTAGCGTGCCTGTACGTGCTTGAGACGCACGAGGTCGACGAGGTCTGGATGCTGCCTTGCGCGCAGCACCCGTTTGAAAAGCAGATGTCGCCGTTCGTCCATCGCGTCGCGATGTGCCAGCACGCGGTGGCGTCGCTGCCGCGCGTCCAGGTCTGCACGATCGAGCAAGAGCTTTCTGGCCCAAGCTATACCCTGCACACGGTGCGCGAGCTTTCGGCGCGCTATCCACAGCATGAGTTCTTGCTGGTCATCGGCGCGGACCTGCTGCGCGAGCGGGCGCACTGGCACGGAGCCGCCGAGCTTTGTCAGCGCGTGCGCTTCATCGTGCTGGGTCGCCGTCACGTCGAGGGTACGCATCCACCGCGCCCACCGGCCGCGCTGGCGCACGCATCGCAGGCTGCGCTGGCACAGGGATCCCTGGTGGCCGTGCAGCCGAGCGACCTGCGCCATGCCGAGCCCTTGGATCTGCCGGCGGTGAGCTCGACGGCGGTGCGGCAGGCTCTGGCGGAAGGCAGGCAGCCGCGCGCCTGGGTGAGCCGTCGCGTGCTTTCCTATATTCAAGAACACGGGCTGTACCGGCCCGTCGCGGAACAAAAAAACCGCGCCGAGGAGACCGATGCGATTCGATGACCAAGAGCCGATTTCCGTGCCGACGCGAAAAGAGCGCGTGCTGGTGGTGGGGGCCGGGCCGGTGGGCCATGCGCTGGCTGCGGCGCTGACCGAGGCGGGATTCAACCTGCGCCACTGGTCGCGGGCCCGCGGGCCGCTGTGGGAAGAGCCCGAGGCGAGCTCTCGGCAGGCGGCTGACATCGTGGTCTTGGCGGTGCGCGACGAGGCGATTGCCCAGGCGGCGCGCTATATCGTCGAGCATGGCGCGGCCGGGCCGACGAGCGTGCTTCTGCACTGTGCGGGGGCGCTGCCTCCGGTCGAGGTGCTTGCGGCCGAGCGTCCGCAGGTGCGCGGCGTCGGCATGCTGCATCCTCTGCACTCGTTTGTGGCCGGCGATGAGGTCGCAGCGAAAAAGACGCTGAGCGGGGTGGTGTTTGCCGTGTCCGGGGACGAAGCGGGGCAGGCGGCGGCGCAGCTTTTGTGCGATGCGCTGGGCGGCGTGGCCCTGCCCTTGGCCGGCGAGCAGCAGGCGGCGTATCACGCGGCGGCAGTGATGGCTGCGGGCCATGTGGCTGCGCTGATCGATGTCGCGGCGCATGTGCTGGCGAATATCGGCCTGCATCGGCCCGACGCAGAAAAGGCCTTGGCTGGACTGACGCGGTCGGTGATCGACAACATCGAGCGCTTCGGCCTGCCCGCGGCGCTGACCGGACCGTTTGCGCGCGGTGACGGAGCGACGGTGGCCCGCCACTTGGCCGGCTTGTCGGCGATCTCGGCGGAAGCGGAAGCGGTCTATCGCGCGCTGGGGCCAAGTGCCTTGGACCTGGCGTATCGCAAAGGCAGCGCGGAAAGCGGCGACCTCGATCGCTTGGCCGAGATCCTGTTTGCACCGATAGGACCATCTGGTGGGCGCTCGACATAGCGTCGTGCGACGTCGGATGGGGATGCGTCAGGCTTGCCTGAGTCTGGGGCTTTTTTCCGCGCTCTTGCTGGTCCGCGGGCTGGGCATGGCGCAGACGGCGCGGTCGGTGGCACCGCTCAGTCAGGCTGCAACCGCGTCGGGGTCGTCGAAGACGGCGACGGCGGCGGCAGGGACAGGTGTACCGGCCAGCGCAGAGACCGGCACCGCACAGCCCGTTTCGTCGCCCGCGCCGACGTTTGGCCCCCTGGCTCCGGTCCCGCCCAGCGAGCGCCGCAACGTCATCTTGGTGCTGATCGACGGCGTGCGCATGCGCGAGGTCATGGGCCGCAGCATCGACGACAACGGCAAGCCAGTGCGGGCGAGCGAGCTTTTGCCCAACCTGACGGCGCTGCGCAAAGCCGGGGTGTTCTTTTCGCGCTTTCAGATCAGCAACCCGGCCGGCGTCAGCCTGCCTGGCTATGGCGATATCTTTGCGGGAAGGCGGCAGGAAAAGCTGGTATCGAACACGCCGCTGCCGGCCGATCTGCGCAGCCACTATCCGACGGTGTTTCAGGGCCTGCGCAAGCAGCTCAACCTGGGCTTTGATGGCGTGGCGCTGATCGCTTCATGGTCGCCGCTGTGCAGCATCGCGGTGCTGCCTCCGGTGGCGGCGGCTGACGACTTTTTCCGAAGCTGCGGTTTTAAGAACAGCGCGGTGCTGCCGCCTGTGCCCGGCCAGGGGACCGAGGGTGCGGGGCCTGCCTCAGCGCCGAGTCCGCAAGATGCCGGTCAGGCCACGCTGCCAAGCGGGGGCTTGGTGGCGCAGCCGAGCTACTTCAAGCCCGAGATCTATGGCGGCTCGCGGGCGGACTCGGACACGTTTCTGGAAGCGCTCTCTGAGCTGCCGCGAAGAAAGCCACGCTTTGCGGTGATTCAGTGGGTCGATGCCGATGAAGAAGCCCACCTGCAGCGTCGCGTGCAGCGTCGCGTGGCGCAGAGCTACGGCATCTTTCACTATCACCAGGCGCTGCGGGCCAGCGACTATTACCTGGGGCGGCTGTGGGCCTTGCTGCAGAGCGATCCGCACTATCGCGGCACGACGTACCTGTTGGTGACGACGGACCACGGGCGAGACGACTATCCCGAGCCTGATCAGTGGGCCTTGCACGGCCACTGCGTGTCCGAGTTCGGGTCGCGGCGGCTGTGCCCTGGCTGCAGTCGCATCTTTGCGCTGGCCGTCGGGCCGGGGCTGAAGCCGCAGACCGTAAAGAAGGTCTATGACCACACCAGCCTGGCGCCGAGCGTTGCGCAGCTTTTGGGCACGACGCTGCCCGGCGTCACCGGGGCCGTGATGCCCGAGCTTTTGCCGACGCAGTAACGGACGGGGAAGGCCGCCGGGCTGGCGAGGCGAGCTTACGTGGGGCCGAGCAGGAAGGGCAGCGTGGTGTTGACGTTCAGCGGCACCGGATCGCCATCCTTGATGACGCCGTTGGCATAGACAACGCCCGCCGCTGCGGGGACGCCGATCAGCAGGTTCAGCGTCGTGTCGACGACGTTGTTGTTGATGCCGACCGTGCCCAGGTTGGATGTACCGCTGATGTCCGGCTGACGGCCGCCACAGTTGGTGGGATCGCCAAGCTCGATGGCCAGGTAGCGATTGCAGACCGACTTGGTGGTGTCGATGAACAGGTAGTCGTTGGCGAGGATGTTCGACAGCGTCGTGTACATCGTGCCGCTCGGCGGCGTGAACTGGTTGCCGCAGATGCCATCGACGCCATCCCAGAAGGCCAGCGCGTCGGCGATCCAGGGGCGGCCGGCATAGTTGCCCTGCCAGTTGGCCGGATTGACCGATGCGTTGTAGCCGTCCTGCATGACCGCTCTGGTGCCCGCGCCAGCACCCGAGAGCGCCTGCTCAAAGGGGTTGACCAGCATCAGGTTGATCAGCGGTCGTCCGACGCGATCGATCTGCGTGCCGATGACGGGCGGGGCTGGGACGCCGCCCATGTCGACGGTCGGCATGTCCGACGGCGCCAGATCATAAGCAACGTACAGGAAGTCGCCCGTGTTGCTTTCGGAACAGCCAGCCGCCGACAGTCCAAGAAGGAGGCCGAGTGCAAAAAGTGAAGTTTTCATGGGGTGCCTCCTTTCCTACATCCGGTTGTTGATGGTGGCCCAGACGGCCAGGTTGGTCTTGCCCTGGGCCAAGAGCAGGTTCCTGTCGACCGAGAGCATGAGCCCCATGACGTTTCGGCCAGCGTAGCTGTCGACGCGCGTACCGCCGGTCAGGGCATTCCGTGCCGCATCCCGTTCTGCCGTCAGGAACTGATAGCAGCCGTTCGCGGGTCGCATCGCCGCTCGGGCGGTCAGCGTGGTTCGGATCGACGCCATCATGCCGCCGACGCCATTGGCCGGCGTGTCATAGGCAAAGTATGGGTCGTTGCGACGACCGGCATAGAAGCTGAGCTTCTGGTCAGCGCTGAAGTTGACGCGCTCGGTACCCCCGACGGCATAGGTCGATCTGCCGACCCAGCACTCGGCCCGCGCCGTGCTTTGGACGCGGCAGATGATGGGGATGTCCGCAGCCGGGGCCGCGTCATTCAGACCCGAGCGGGCGCTGGTGTGGATGACGTACAGCAAGTTGGGATCAAACAGGGTCCCAACGGGCGCGTTGGGATTGAACGTCAGGATGAAGAAAACGTTTTTTCCTGTCGGGTCCATCCAGGCAAACAGGTCGACGATGTCGAGCTTCTCTTTGCCGGTGCCGGTAACGGCAGCGCCATCGCCGCGATCGGATGCCTGTGCTGTTGGTCCCGCGACGTTGGCAGCGATGCCGAAGCTCAGCGCGGTGGCCCACATCTTCCAGCTCATGGTTAGTCTCCTAGGCAGTAATGGCGAGACGGGCCGTGAAGGCAAAAAGGCGGCCATGGCAGGCGGCTCGACTCGCCGGGAAAGACTCGGGGTCGAATAAGCTTATCACATCCCATTTGCGGCACGTGTGCTCGCTCGTTTCCGACGAGCGCAGCGCCCGCAGCTCAGCTTCGCTTGGCGCGGTCGCCGCGCTCTCCTTTGCCGTCCGCATCGCCCGGCTTCCCGCCATCGATGCGCTCAAAGCGGAGCTTGCTGGCCCCGATCTGAATCAGGTCGCCGTCTTGCAACACATAGTCGTCGACGATGTGGCGGCCATTTATGTACGTGCCGCTGCTGCTGCCCAGATCATGGGCGATGAAGCCGCGCCCCACCCATTGGATCAGCGCGTGCCGTCGCGTGGCCAGCACATCGTCGAGCACCAGGTCATTGTCGCGACCGCGGCCAATGCGGCACTCGGGACCGATGGGGACGACCTTGCCGTGCTGCGGGCCATCGACGAAGACCAGCCGCGCCTTTGCCGGCGGTCCCAGCTGACCCTGCAGCTTGATCACCATGTGCTGCGCCGACGGTGTCGCGTTCTGCGTCACCCCGCGATTGAGCCCGGTGTTCAGCATCTGCTGATCCATGTTGGTCTTGCGCAGCACGCTGTATTCGTCGGGCTTGGGCGCTTTTTGGGCGATCTGCAGATCGTCCAGCAGCGCTTCGTGCAGATCGTGAAGCGGGCTGTCGACGGGAGGCACGCCCCCATGCACCGCTTCCACCTGCGCTTTGGCTTTTTCCAAGATCGGGATCGCCGCTGCGAAGCCACGTTGGTCGAAAAGAGCCCGCGCTTTTTGGCGCTGCTCGATGGTCAAGGCCAGGACCACAAGCTCTTTGGCGCGGGGGTCGACTTCGTCGCTGGGCAGCGTCGTCAGATCGATCTGGACCTCGTCGCGCAGCACCTGCGGCTCGCGCGTTTGGCTGCGCGCAGCGACCGCGGCGGTCTGCGTGGGCTGATAGCTAAGCGCCAGTTTCAGCGTGCGTACGCGACCGATGTCGCGGCGGGCCGAGATCTTAAGCTCGACGACGACATGGATCTCTTCACCGAGCAGCATGTCCGACAGGCTGATGCGCAGCCCACCTTCGCCGAACGAAGTCCGCGCGTCGCCGAGGACACGCAGGATCTCGACGCCTGGGGCCGGGGCCAGGGTCAGCGCTACGTCTTCGGCGATCACGTCGCGCTGCGCACCGAGCGCGCGTGCGAAGCTGCTGGCCGCCATCGTCGTGTCTTTGACATAGGCATATCGTCCGCCACCAGCATCCGAGAGCGAAAGCAAGAGGTCTTCGTTGTGCTGCGCGCCATAGCCCAGCGTCGACACGGCAACGCTGCGCGACTTGATCTGCGCGACCTCGCCCGAGAGACCTTCGAGGGTCTGCGTCCCGACGTTGGGCTGACCGTCGGACAGAAGCAGGATCAGCTGTCGTTCGTCGCTGGCTCGCGGAGGAAACTGCAGCGCGGCATGGCTGAGGCCGGCGCTCATGTTGGTATAGCCATCGGCGGCCAGGCTTTCACTGGCGCGCTCGATGTTGCGGCGGGTGCTGCCCTGGCCCAGCGTCGCGATGGGGACCACCGTCTGGGCGCTGGTTGAAAACGTCACCACTCCCAGCGCGTCGTCGTCGCCCAAAATCGACGACAAGCGGGCCACCGATTCTTTTACTTGCGCAAGAGGGTTGCCCTTCATCGAGCCCGACACATCCAGCAAGAGGACCGCGCTGAGCTTGGGTTGGGGGCCGCTGCGCTGGGTTGGAGCGCTGATCTTGATCAGCACGTAGTCAGTCTGGGTGGTGCCCACCTGCATGCTGCGATGCAGAGGCAGCGCCTCAAGACGCAGGGACTGCGCATCCATAGCGCCATCGTATCACGCAGGTTTCGCGGCTGAGCCGTGCCCGCGCGACCCGTGCGGGTCGGGCCTTTCTGCAGGCGCCGGGTCGGCTGGCAGGCCAGGCTGGTCCGGCGGTCTGTGCGTCGGGGCTCTGTCCAAGGGCGCTGTTGACAGGTGGGATCCACGGCGGCATTCTGCGCGTCTGTTTCGCCACGCAGGCGCCTGTTCCCTTGGCTGGTTTCATGGGCTGGTTCCCTCGGCCCGCTCCGTCGGGGTAGGCCATCTGGCCCAGCACAGAAGAACGCCGCCTGGCAGACCCCATGACCCGCAGGTGAGGCCGTCGTGAAGCTTGTCCATGTGAAGTCCCTCGTGATCCCCGAAGTGAAGGTCTTGCGCTTCGCCCGCTTCCGCGACGCGCGTGGCTACTTCACCGAGACGTACCGTCGCAGCGACTTCCAAAATCACCCCGATCTGCGCTGCTTCGACGGCGTCGACTTCGTGCAGGTCAATGAGAGCTATTCGCGTCGCGGAACCGTACGCGGCCTGCACTTTCAGTGGAGCCCCTACGTCGGCAAGCTGGTGCGCACGGTACACGGCCGGATGATCGATCTGGTGCTGGACATTCGCCATGGCTCGCCGACCTGCGGCAAGATCCTGGCCTATGACATTCCCGCGTCGCCGGATCGCGACGAGGCCGAGTGGATCTGGGTACCGCCCGGCTTTGCGCACGGCAACTTCTTTCCACAAGAGACGCTGATCGAGTACTTCTGCAGCGGCCACTACAGCCCGACGACCGAAGCCGGCATCTGCCCGCTTTCTGAGGACATCGACTGGTCGCTGTGCGAGCGCGAGACGCCCGAGCTTCGTCAGTTGTTCTTGCAGCTAACCGGACAGCTTCCGGCCCAGACCAGCGTCGAGGGACCGTTCTTGTCGGACAAGGACCGGGCCGGCTTCAGCGTGGCCGGCTGGCTGGCTGATCCGCGGTCGCAGGTCTTTGCTTATTCTTCTGCCCCCTAAGGATGCGTGATGAGCGAGTGGCGAACCCTCATTGTCGACGACGAAGAAACGTACGCTCGCGGCTTGCAGCGCTTGCTGGGGCGCCGCGGCATTGAGGCGGATGTCGCCATCACCGCCGCCGAGGGCTTGCTGAGAGCGCGCCGTCATCCGTACATCCTGATCTTGCTCGATCACATGCTGCCCGACGGGTCGGGCCTGGATCTGATCGTGCCCTTGCGGCAGAGCAAGCCAGCGCCGGCTGTGCTGATGATGACTGCCTACGGCACCATCGAAAACGCTGTCGAAGCCATGCGGCGTGGGGCGACCGACTACGTTCCCAAGTCGACCGAGCTTCCCGATGTCGTCGAGCGCGTCGTCGAGGCCGAGCGGGTGGCACGGGCCGCGAGGCAGATCCCAGCGCCCCCAGCGAGCGCGGCCAGCAGCAGTCTGGCGCAGGCGTTTTTGGGCGAATCGGCGCGCATGCGCGAGGTGCGGGCTCGCATCGCGGAAGTCGCGGCGTCTCCCGACACGACGGTGCTCTTGTCGGGCGAGAGCGGAACCGGCAAAGGCATCGCCGCTCGCGCAATCCACAACCTGTCGAGTCGAGCCGGCGAGCCGTTTGTTGCCATCGACTGCGTCGCGCTGCCGACGCCTCTGGCCGAAAGCGAGCTATTCGGTCACGAAAAAGGCGCCTTTACGGGTGCCGAACGACAGAAGCCCGGCCGCTTGGAAATGGCGGGACGCGGCACCGTGCTGCTCGACGAGATCGGCGACATGGAGTTTCCGCTGCAAGGCAAGCTCTTGCGCGTGCTGGAAGAGCGCACGTTCGAGCGCGTCGGCGGGGTGCGGCCGGTGGCCTTTGATGCCCGCGTCATCGCCGCGTCGCACCGCGACCTGTCTGAGCTGGTCAGCGAAAAGAAGTTTCGTCTGGACCTGTTTCATCGTCTGTCGGTATTTCCGATTCACTTGCCGCCGCTGCGCAGCCGGGGCAGCGACGATATCCTGCTTCTTTCGCAGCACTTCTTGGGCGAGTTCGCCAGCCGCATGGGCAAGACGCTTTCGCTCTCGCGCGAGGTGTCGGATCTGCTGACGCACTACGACTTTCCTGGCAACGTGCGTGAGCTTCGCAACTTGATGGAGCGCGCTGTGATCTTGGCCTCGCCGACGACGACCGAGTTCACGCCGGATCTTTTGCCCCCGCGCGTGGCTGAGATCACGCTGCAGCGTCAGCTTGCTCCACTGACTGCACCGAGCGAGCGCGGCTTGACCGTGACCTTTGAGCCCGGTCGCGACACGCTGGAAAACCTAGAGCGCCGCTTGCTGGAAGAAGCGCTGCGCATGGCGGGGGGCAAGAAGGTGAAAGCCGCCGAGATCCTGGGCATCTCGCGCTTTGCTCTTTTGCGGCGTGTCGAAAAGTTTGGGCTGTAGCGTCGACGATTCCGTCACCCGCGCCCAGGCACGACAGGCCCAAGCGAGCAGACAAGACGAGCCCTGCGTCGAGCGACGCAGGATACACGCAACAGACGGGGATGGATGAAGGTGGAAGGAAGCGGCGGGGACGAGAGATCGATGTCGCCGCTGCGAAGCAGCCGAGTGTTACTTCTTGGACTCGGTCTTGGGAGCCGCGGCTTTCTTGGCGGGGGCGGGCTTCTTGGCCGGCTCCTTCTTGGCCGGTTCCTTCTTGGCTGCGGCCAGCGTCGGCTTGACCTTGTTCAGAGCCTTGGTCAGGCGCGAGATCTTGCGCGAGGCCGTCTTCTTGTGAATGACGCCCTTCTGCGCCGCCTTGGCTAGCTGCTTGATGGCTTGCTCGACGGTCGGCGTGACCGATTCGGGGGACTCTTGCGCCTTATCGAGCACAGCGCGGGCGCGCTTCACTCGGGTACGCATGGTGACAAGGTGCTGCAGGTTTCGCTCGCGGCGCTTGATGCGCTGCCGGTTGCGTTTTTCGGCCGATGCGACGTTCGCCAAGGGGTCCTCCGAGAACTGGGCACAGACCGCAGTGCATTGCGTCCATGCGCCATCGAATCCACAAGAAAGTCCGCTACGTTTATCCGAGCCCGCCCTGCCCTGTCAACCTTTTCGCCGCGGACCGCCAGGGATCGCTGGGGATCGGGCGGCTCAGCGCGGCGCCGTACGGGTCAGACTGAGCCACAGGCGATGGGCATCAAAGGTCCCATCGCGGGCCGTCGATGCGCTCTCGGAAAGAGAGCGGCGCAAAAGAGCGAAGCGCGCCGGAACCTGCGCATCGGGCCTTTGGTGATTGCAGACCGCAAGCTGATAGCCAAAAGCGGCGGCGGCCTTCGCGACCCTGGCATCGATGCCTGGCTCGTCGGAAAGCGGCGCAGGGGCCAGAGCATAGCTGCGCTCGCCATGCGTGATCAGCACGCGGCGGCTCTCGGTAAGCTCGCGTTCCAGCGCCGTGTCATCCAGCGAGGCAAACGGGACCAGACTGCAGCCATGCGAGCCTAGCTCGCCCCCGGCTGCGCGGATCTGTGGCAGCAGCAAGGGCGTAAGCAGCGACGAGGCATCGACATGTCCAGTCGGTGGACCGGATCCAATGTGGTCTTGCAGTCGGGCGCGAAGCGCGTCGATCAGCGCCTTGCGCGGACCGGCCGGCAAGCGAGCGAGCGCGAGGCGCAGCGCCTGGGCCTGCTGCGGCCACGTCGGATGGGCCAAAAGAGGCGCCAGACGAGGGTCGGCTTGCAAGAGCGGTAGGCTGTGTCCACGAGCGACGGGATCGGCCAGCGCCCGTACCAGCAGATCAGGCCACGGCCACACGGGATCGTCGACCAGCAGATCCGTGGCGACAAAGACCGTAAACGGGATCCCCAAGCGCTTGAGTAGCGGCGCCGCAAGAGTCGCGACTCCGGCGTGGCCACCGTCGAACGTCACGGCGACGCAGCGGCTGGGCAGATCGTTTTGCAGGGCCATGGCCGAGAGCGACACTGGCTGATATCCAGCCGACAGCAGCGTCTGAAGCTGCTGTTCCAGCGTCGGCTTCGTGATGAGCGCAGTCGAATCAAAGCCACGCAGCTCAGAGACCACGGCTTGGTAGCGCAGGATCAGACGCTGCGGCTTGCGAGAGAAGCGCAGACCCAGCGCCCGTGCGTAAAGCGATAGGCTGGGGGACGGGGCTGCGCTTCGACTCGTCGAGCGCGGGGCCGACGCTGGGCTCTGGATGTGTGCGGCCAGATCGGCGATCTCAAAGAGGAGCGCCACATGCTCGGACAGAACCTGATTGGGGTGCAGCGCTTCCCGCAGGCTGTGCAGCGACGCGTGGTTGGCGGCGACCGCATGGGCGGACGGCGCGGCGGCTGGGTGAAGCTCGGAGACAAGCTGCGCAAGGGCCTGGGGCAGCTCGTCTTTGGGGACGGCGCGCAACAGCGCGGGCGGCAGATCCAGCGCCTGAATCTCGGCGGGGATTACGCGTCCACTTGAGCCAAAGCCGACCAGCAGCACCGGCTTACCCAGCACCAAGGCGACGGCGATACGACGGGCAGCATCCCGCGCATCCTGCGCATCCTGCACGACGACGACGAGGCCCGAACAGCCCGCCAAGCGCTGCGCTTCGCTGGTGTCTGCCGAACGGGTCACGGGTGCGCCGTCGAGAGAAACCGCCTGCACGCCCGGCGAGCCCGCACAGAGCTGTTCTGGCGCTGTGCCATAGACACCCAGCACCACCGAATCGCGGGCCGTCGTCGTTTGGGCATTCAGCGTCGCAGGCTGCGCGTCAAAAATGGCAGCGTCGAGAAGCGGCGGCAAGACATGGATGCGCGCGGAGGCAAGCCGCGGTCGCTGGCTGTCTTTCCCCAAGACCTGCAACAGATCATCGAGCTGCTGCTGGCTGCCGACCACGGCGTGCTGCAAGACGATGCCTTCGTCCGCCGTCGCATCGATCCCCGTCGGCGCTGCTGGTTTCTTGCGCGGTCGACGGTGCGGATCCAAAAGCGGGGCGTTGGGCCAAAAGTAACAGACGAGCGGGCAGCCCAAGCGTTCGGCGGTGCGGCGCAGGTGCCGGCTCGACGGAATGCCGGTGGAGATCAGCACGTGCGGCCGGACTTTTTGCACCGCGCGCTGCACCTGCAGCGTCGACAGCCGCCCCAGACCGTGGCGAATCAGATGCACCTCGGCCCCGGACTGTTCCAGGGCGCGGGCCACCGCGGACAGACTCGCCGCGTCGCTGCGGCTTCGGCCGCCCTCTAGCACAAGGGCGATGCGCAGCCGCTCACCGTCGGTCGCAAGCGCAGACATGCGACCAAGATATCAGAGCCGCTGCGGCGGCTTGCCGGCGATTCGGCGCGCGGCTTGGCCCGTCGATTTTTGGCCCGGTTTCGCCGCGTGTTTTGCCGCTGGAGTGCGCTTGGCTGCGTGGTCACGGCTCTTGGTTCCGGCTTGGTTGGTGGGGCTGGACTTGGCCGATGAGCCTTTGGGGGGTAGCCCGCCTCGGCGACTGGCGTCGTCGCTTGGCTGGGCAGTTATCGGCTCGCGTTCGCGCAGTGAGACGCCGCGGTTGCCGACGGCGATGCGTTGGGAATCAGGCAGCACAACGGCCCGCAGCAGCTGATCTTCGCGCAGATAGCGCTTGGCGACCGCTTGCAGGGTCTCGGGCTCTAGCTTGCGCAAAAGATCGGCTGGGCTTTCGTCGCCGAGCGCCGGATCGGCCTGTCCGAACAAGAGCCCGCGGGCAAGCTGCAGAGCGCGATCGCTGCGTCGCTGACTGGCCAAGACCCAGCGACTCGCCAGCCGCTCGCGGGCCAAGGCCAGGGCGTTGGCGTCGGGAGGATGATCCAAAAAGCGCCGTAGCTCGTCGCGCAGGCTGGCCTCGGCGGCGTCTAGGTTGCGCGGCGTCGTCGCCACATACAAAGCCAGGGTGCTGTCTGGCACGCAGCCCGTGCGGATTCCTTCGACGGTAAAGGCCAGAGCACGCCGGCTGAGCAGGGCCTGCTGCGCTTGACCGATGCCGCTTTCCGAAGCCAAGAGCTCAAGCAGCAGGGAAAGAGCAGCCTGCGTCGAGGCGAATGCCGGCGAGCGGCGCGCTCCACGCGTCACCGAGCAGCCCGGCACCGCCGCGCCCAGAACCAAGTGGGCCTGCTGGGTTGGGGCAAAGGCAAACGTCTGGGCGTCCGCAGCGCGCTCGCTGGACAGAGCGCTTGTCATCGCAGGCGCAGCGTCGGAAGCTGCTGCTGTCCCGGCTGCGGCAACACGCGTTGGCTCGCCCAGCACCGAGACGGCTCCCAGCCATGGCGAGAGCTGTGCCACGACGGCGTGCGGGTCGAAGTCTCCGACGAGGGCGAGCACTAGTGAGTTATGCGTATATGTGCGCAGCCTTTCCTGCAACTGACGCGTAGTCAACACCGCCACCGTCGCTGCGAGGTCTTCGTAGGTCGTGGCCGCAGCGCGTGGTGCGCTTGAATGCTTGGGCGACAAGGCGGGCTGCGCCAAAGCGGTCCGGTGCAAGCCGGCTTGGAAGAGCTGCCAAGCGAAGCGGGCTGCATCGATCTCGGTCGCCGAGCGCTGTGCCCGCGGAGCCAGATCGCGCAGCGGTGGGCGACGGCTCGCCAGGACGACATCGCGACGGGCCCTCTCGACATCGGCTTCGCTGAGGGCCGGCGATTCGATGCAGTCGCGCAGCAAAGCCAGCCCCTGCGGCACGTTTTCACTGGGAAGCTGCATTCGCAGAGCAAACGCGTCGTCGCTGGTCTCGGCCCCCAGGCTCAGGTGCAGGTCGGCTGACAGCGCGGCAAAGCGAGCACTCGGTAAGGCCGTCGTCGCGCGCGGCCACACCCGCACCAACAGATCGTGCAGGCCTCGCTGCCGTGGGTCTTCGCGGTGGCGACCGCCGGGCCAAAGCGCTGTCAGGGCGACCCGCTTACTCGCCGAAAGAGGACCCGGACGCGCCTCGGGCAGCAGCACGATGTGGGCGCCCGTCTGGGCTTGCAGCACGATCGCTTTGGCGGTGGCTTCGACTGGCTGCGCCGCAGCACCGCTGCGCACCGTCGCAGGCGGCACCTGGGCAGAGCGGCTGGACAGACTGTGTAGCTGCTCGCGGACGCGACGCTCTAGCGCGCTGCGGGCATCCAGAGATAGCCGCGCCTGCGTCGGCAGCAGCAGCGAGACGCGGTCCACCTGCAAAAAACGAGCGAGCGCTCGTCGCAGATCCGCGGCGCTGAGCGAAATCAAGCGCTGCTGGACAAGCGCTTCGTCAAGGCCAGCCAGCCAGAGGCTGCCGATGCGCAAGCCCTGGCCCGCGGGTGTCTCGGCGCGCTGGGCGATGTCCAGGCTGACGCGGCGGCGTGCTTGTGCGACAAGCTCGTCGGTCACGCTGTCGGCCAAGCGGAAGATCGCGTCGACGGCAGCGCGCACGCTGTCGGCTGGATCCGACGCGGTATTCGGGATGCGTAGGACCCACAGGGAAGGGCTCTGTCCGGGGCCGGGGATCAGCGAGGCTGTTCCCCCGAGCGAAAGGCCGAGCTGCGTGGCGACCTCCAGAGCCGCTAGATCTTGGGGTGTGGCGCCGTCGAGGGCAAAGGCAAGCCAGGTACTGGGGGCGTCGCCACTGCTCTTTTCAGCGACGGGGGGTGAAAGCAAGAGCTGCGGACCAGGTCGATGGCTCTCGGCCGGCGGGCTCTTCACGGTGCCGACCGCGCGAGGGGGCGGCCATGCGGCCGGATTCGACAGGCGGCCTCGGGTACGCGCGATGTGCGCGTCGAGCTCAGCCAGCCCAGAGCGGGCCAGGCTTAGCGCCGCGGCATCGAGGCCTCCTGAAAGGATCAGTGTCAGGGCTGGTGGGCGATACGACTGCTGCCAGTGCTCACGCAAGGCGGAAGCGGACAGGCTGGCAAGCTGCTCGGGCGAGCCAACGATCGGCCGGGCGCCGGGATGGCGCTCACCAAAGGCGCTGGCGAACAGGCGCTGCAGCGGCGCAGCCGAAGACGGCTCCAGCGCGGTCGAAAGCGACAGAGCGTGCCGGTGCTGCGCCAAGCGCGCCTCGGCCTCGCGGCCTTCTGGCAGGGGCGGGTCAGACAGCAGGGCATGCACGAACTGCAGGGCATCCCCGAGGCGCTGGCGATCGCCGACGACCTGGTACGCCGTGTATTCCGGTGTAGTGAACGCCTGAACCCGCCAGCCTTGCGCTCGAAGCTGCATGGCGCGTGCTCCGGCGGGGTGGCTGGGATCCATCAGCGCGTGCTCAAGCAGGTGGCGCAGTCCGGCGGCGGGCAAAGGCGTGCTCGGCGTGACCTGCGGCGCGCGGACGAGCGCGGTCACAGCGACGGCAGAAGTCAGCGAATCGGGCGAGACGAGCAGGGTCGCCTCAGCGATCTTTTCGCTGCGCAATGCCGGCGGATTTTCAGGTCGCGCGACCGGCCCCAGCGCTCGCTTCGCACTGTCCGCGGCCCAGGTCCCCTGCGGCAGAAACCAGACACAGCACAGCGCGGCGAGCGTGCGACCCAGCGAGCGGTGCTGTGCTGGTGGTGACCTCATGCGCCGGAGCCTGTGGCGAGGCGGGCGGCTCCGCTCTGCTGCAAGTGGTGGATCTCTTCCGCGCTGAAGCCGGCTTCTTGCAGGATGGCGAAGCTGTGCTCGCCAAGCTGCGGTGGCGGGCAGACCTGAGTCACCGCATGCGGCGGCAGGGCCGGCGTACGCACCTGCGGAAGCGGAGGGATGGGTGTGCCGTCGCTGCGCGCACCCGATGACGCGGCGATCGAGAAGAACTGCTCGCGCGAGGTATGGACGGGATGCTGTGAAAGCTCGTCGAGCTCAAGCACGGGCTCGACGCAGACATCGCTGCCCAAGGCGGTAAAGTGCGCGAGCCACTGGTCGCGCGTCTTCTGCAACAGGATGGCCTGGATCTCGGCACGCACCGCTTCTTGCTGCGCGT
Source organism: uncultured Myxococcales bacterium (assembly GCA_964554495.1). Lineage (GTDB taxonomy): Bacteria > Myxococcota_A > Polyangia > Palsa-1104 > JAEUJZ01 > JAEUJZ01. Next base: position 8,746 of record CAZKOY010000083.1, on the reverse strand, counting down.
CGTCGCCGATTAGCTCAGACGGATCGCCAGGGCGGCCGATGGCGGCGTTGAAGGCCAGCCAGAACTTTGGTTCAAGGGCGCCGACGGCCAGAAAGCGCCCATCGGCTGCGCGGTACACTCGATAGCACGCCTTCCCCCCCGTCAGAAGCTCGCCACCCCGTCGCGGAGGCTGTCCACCCGCGGCGCGATTGCAAAGCTCGGGAATCAGGAACGACAGCGCGCCTTCGCACATCGACACGTCTAGGTGGCTGCCTTGGCCGGTCTTTTCCGCGACGCGCAGCGCACCCAAGATCTGCACGGCTGGCCACAGCGCACCGGCTCCCAAATCGGCCACTTGAATGGGCATCACATGGGGCGGATCCGCCTCGCGCTCGCCACACAGACCGAGCACACCGGCCAGCGCGACATAGTTCAGATCGTGCCCGGCGCGATCGCGATAGGGCCCAGTCTGGCCATAGCCCGTGATCGAACAGACCACCAGGGCCGGGTTCTGCTGGTGCAAGGTCGCGACCGAGAGCCCGAGACGATCGAGCACACCTGGGCGGAAGCTCTCGACCAGGACGTGATAGTGGGGCAGCAGACGCAGCAGGGCATCTCGGGCTGCCGGTTTTTTCAGGTCTAGGCTGAGCGAGCGCTTGTCGCGGTTGATCGACGCAAAGCGCGCCGAGACATCCCAAGATCCCTGCGCGGATCCGACGGTTACCAAGGGAGGAAACAGCCGCAGGTAGTCGCCGACGTGGGGATCTTCGACCTTGTCGACCTGCGCGCCCAAGTCCGAAAGGATCATGGTGCAGAACGGCCCCGGCAAGAGCCGAGACAGATCGAGAACGCGGACGCCCGACAAAGGGCGCACTGGCGCAGAGGTGCTCATGGGGAATGTCCAGAACCGAGGAGGATGCCGTCGCAGCGAGGGTCAAGCGATCGGCAGAGACAGCGTGCAGGGCGGTCTGCTTTGGGCGAGCGGCAGCAGACGGTACGACGTGCCTAGACCGCGCTCAGCTTGAACAGGTTCTGCAGCTTCATCGCCAGCATCGGATTGCCGCTGACGCGCAGCTTGCCCTGCATGAAAAGCTGCATGCCCAGGTTCGGGTTCTGCAGCATCGACACGAAGTCGGCGTTGGTGACTTCGATCGTACACTCGACGCCCTGGTCCTTGACGCCCTTGCTGATGCCGGGAGGCGAGGACTTGAGATCGACGGTCCACTCGCCGCCGCCCTCGCCGCTGATCTTAAATACGTACACCGCGCCGACCTGCTGGGCGGCCGCGGGGTTCTTGGCGATCGACGCAGGCAGGATGTTGTCGAACAAGTCAGAAGCGGACGTCGGGATTCCAGCCATGGTGGTGTGCTCCTTGGGTTCTCGGGCGGGCCTGCCATAGCTGGATGGGGATGTGCCCATCTTCGGGGTCCTTACCGGCTTGCATGGCCTGATGCGCCTGGTGATTAAATGGTGCGGTTTTCCGTACCACGCTGCGGCGCGACCTGTCAACGCGCCTCGTGGTCCCGCGGGCCGAGCCGTCCGACGGAACCAGCACCCAGGATCGTCTGAAGAGGCAGCAAAGGAGATGGCGCTGCGCCGCAAAAAAGTTCCCCCGCCGACCGTATCAACGACGGTGAAATCCAAGGCATCCGCTGCGAAAACGCGGGCCCGCGCGGCGGTTGCTGCGAAGGCTGCGTTCGGGCCGGAAGGGGCCGCGGGATCCAGCGCGCCGCTGCGCGGACAGGCGCTGCCCCTTTCGCTGGCGACGGATGCGTACTTGGATTCGCTGCGGCTTGAGCGCGGTCTGTCGCGCAACTCGATCATGGCCTATGCCCGCGATCTGGCCCGCTTTGCCGACTTCGTCCAGACGTACGATGCAGTGGCGGCAGAAGACGCACGGCGTCTCGATAGTCGGCACGCGTTGGCGTATGCGGTGGGCTTGGGGCAGGCCCAGCTCAGCGTGCGATCGCAGGCGCGCATGCTGGTGGCGCTGCGCGGTCTTTCGCGATACCTGCGCAGCGAAAACTGGATCGAGCGCGACTTCGCCCAAGAGGTCACGCTGCCGCGCCTGGGTCGCCCCTTGCCCAAGGCGCTTTCGAGCGAGGACATCGAGGCGCTTCTGCGGGCTCCCGACACCAAGACGCCGCGCGGCCTGCGCGATGCGGCGATGCTAGAGCTTCTGTACAGCACCGGCCTGCGTGTGTCCGAGCTGGTCTCGCTGCGCTGCGACGATGTGCATCCCGAGTACCTGCGCACCGTCGGAAAAGGACAGAAGACGCGCATCGTTCCGCTGGGCGGCATGGCGCGCGAGGCGATCACCCGCTATCTGGCCGAAGCACGGCCGAGCCTTTTGCATGGGCGAGCGCATGCGGCGCTGTTCGTCACTCACCGCGGGCAGGCGATGACGCGCCAAGGGTTTTGGAAGCTGATCACGACGTATGCGCGGGCCGCTGGTCTGCGCGCTGCGGCGCATCCGCACGTGCTGCGCCACACGTTTGCCACGCACCTTGTGAATCGCGGGGCCGATCTGCGGGCCGTGCAAGCGATGCTGGGACATGCCGACATCAGCAGCACGCAGATCTATACGCACATGGAAACTCCGACGCTGCGACGCGTGTACAAGAAGCATCATCCACGCGCCTAAAGGCCGCGCCCGGCAGCGAAAAATTTGCTGCACGAGTGGGCGGATGATAGCCAAACAGGTATGCCCCAACAGTCGTTGTTCGGTCCTTCCTTCTCGGACTCTGGCCATGGCCGCGAGCGTCGCGCCGAGCCCATGGGACCCGAGGTCAGCAGCGAGCTTGCGCTGGCCGTCTCGTCCGATGAAGTAAGCGCGAGCCCGCAGCAGGAAGAGCGTCGTTATCGCCGCATCTTGGCGCGCAAGGAGAAGCTCGGCGACCTGTTTGGCATGGCGGCTTGTTACATCCGGCTGGGCGATCTGTATCTGGCGCGCGGCGACAGCGAGCAGGCCGGCGATCTGTATCGCAAGTCGCTGCGTCTGGCGCGAGCCGCCAACACGGCGCGCAAGTCGCTGGCCCCAGAAGACCTGAGCTAGTTGAGGGCGACACCCTTCGTTTGGGCGGGCCTCTTTTCGTCGCTGTTTGCGCTGGAAGTGGCTGCGGCGGGCGAAGATCTCGCGCCGCCTGCGAAAAAGACAGCGCGCTCGGAAGAAGCCGCGCTGCTTGCGCAGTCCCTGCAGGTGGTCGTGGTCGAGACGCCAAGCTGGGATAGCTCGCAAGGCATGCTGCAGCTTTATGCTCGCGAGCAGACTGGCCAGCCGTTTCAACCCCAAGGACCGTCGCGACCCGCCTGGATCGGCCGGGCGGGTGCCGCTTGGCGCAGCGATCGTGCGAACGAGGATCGCGATGCCCTTTCGGGTCCGCGTAAGCGCGAGGGCGATGGTCGTTCGCCTGCCGGCCTGTTTGCGCTGGGCGATCTGTGGGGCTATGCCGCGCAGGCGCCTTCGGGGGTCCGGCTTTCGTATCGCGCTATCACGGATCGCGATCGCTGCGTCGACGATGTGGCATCGGAGCAATACAACCACTTGACCCAGGCACAAGCGGCCGCCGGGCCAGAGCCGTGGCAGTCTGCTGAGCGCCTGCGCCTTGGCACCGAGCACTACAAGTTCCTGGTGCCGATCGATTACAACCGCTTGCTGGCGCCGGGCAGCGCTTCTGCGGGCGAGCGTCCGCGGCGAGGCGCTGGAAGCTGCATCTTTCTGCACATCGCGCCGCCTCCTTTGGACGGAACCGCGGGCTGTACTGCGTTGGCTGAGGCAGATCTTTTGCACGTGCTGCGCTTTCTCGATCCGGCGAAGCGACCGCTGTTCCTGCTGTTACCGCGACCTGCAAAAGCCGATGCGAGGCGACGCTGGAAGCTTCCCAATGAGCTGCTCTCGTCGTCGCTTGCACCGTCGTCGCTGCCGGAGCGATAAAGCGCTCTATAGGCAGGTCCCGCTGCCGGCTGCTTGCGGTCAGGGACAAAAATTGTCACGTCGCTTGGCGCTGTTACGCTGCGTCTGTGGACTGCCCGTCTTGTTACTACCCGAATGAAGAAGACGCGCGCTTTTGCATTCGCTGTGCGGCCGCGCTGGGGGTTTCGCTGCAGCAGCTTCCGTCCGAGCCTCCGCCGGCCCCCGACCCGCGCATGGGCGCCGCGGTCCCGCCCGATGCCGGGCGTGTCGATCCCGGCTTTTTAGGCGAGCGCTATCGAGTTCTGCGCTGTCTGGGCAGCGGTGGCTTTGGCTCGGTCTACGAAGCGGAAGAGACCGACACCGGCCTGCGTGTCGCCGTAAAAGTTCTGCATCACTCTGCGCTGCTGGATGCCCGCATGCGCGAGCGCTTCCTGCAAGAGGCGCGCATGATCGCCGAGCTTCGCAGTCCGCATGTCGTGCGGCTGTATGACTTCGCAGTCACGCCGCTCGTGGAAGTGGCCTCCTCTGCGACGTCCGAGCCGACCAGCCCACGCAGCGCGGCTCCACGAGCGCTCTCGGGGGGGCTGCCCTATCTAGTGATGGAGCTAATCGAAGGGAAGAACCTCGCATCCCTGCTGATGCGGGGCGTGCTGTCGCCGCGCCGAACGCTCAACATCCTGGCCCAGGTCTGCGCCGCGTTGGGAGAAGCGCACGCGCTGGGCATCGTGCATCGCGACATCAAGCCGGACAACATCTTGATTGTGAAGCAGCCGTCGTCGCGGGCTGAGGATCTGGTCAAGGTCGTCGACTTTGGCGTCGCTCGCTTGCGCGGCCCGGCCACGCGCCCGTCCGATGTCTTGGGCACGCCGGCTTTTATCTCGCCTGAGACCTTGGCCAACGAGCCAGTCGATGGCCGCTCGGATCTGTACTCGCTGGGCATGCTGATGTGGCAGATGATGCTCGGCGATCTGCCGTTCCCTGCGTCGAATCAAGCGGTGATGATGAACTCGCATCTGGCGGCCCCGCGGCGACGTCCGTCGGACATCATGCCGCAGCTTCGTGGGCGCTTGCCGGCGGCGCTTGAGGCGCTGATGGTCCGCTTGATTGCCCGTCGCCCGGTGGATCGTCCCGCCAGTGCGTATGAAGTGCGCGCCGAGCTTCTGGCCCTTTTGCCGCGCGTACCCGACGAGCCATTTGCCGACATGGCGCTGCCCAACTTTGGTCCGTGCTGGGATGGGCCGCTGGATCCCCTGCCTTCGCCATCGGCTCAGGCGATTGCGTATCCGGCATCGACGCTCGGTGATGCCGCGAGCCAAGCAGAGCACCTCCCGACGAAGAAAGCACCGCGCCGCATGCAGATCGAGCGCCGTCGTGCGCTGCGAACCGATCAAGCCCCGCCACATTCTGCGGCCCTGGTTGAGCCCGCGGTGCCTCTTTACAGCCGGCTGCAGCGCTTGGTGCAGGGCTGGGGGGGGCGGCGCGATCGCGGCAACGCATCACACTAAGCGCGGCGCTAAACTACAGAAACAGATAGGGACCAGACCGGGTGTCTGGCATCGGTTCGGGCGGGCGTCCGCCCTCGCTCAGCAAAACAAGGGGCGAGCGCTTGCCGACCCCTTGACCGCGGCGGGACGGTCGTGGTCTGTTAGTAAGCTATGGTAAGGCTTCCTATTGTCTCTCTCCCTGCCCTAGGGTCCATGCTTGGGCTCTTGCTCGCCAGCGCCCCGGTTCATGCGTCGGAGTGGTGGCATGACAGCGAACTTGGCTGCGGTCTGATCGAAAATTGGCGCAAGACCAACCGCATCGCCGATCTGCCTGGCTGCGACGGAGAGCTTCCCAAAGGCGCGCCTCCGGGCGAGGTGGCGATGCACGATGCCAAGAAGCTCTTGCGGGAAGCCGAGAAGCTGATCGAGTCGGACAAGCCCGCAGAGGTCGATGCCAAGATCGCGCAAGCGACTGAGCTTATGAACCGCGCGCCAAGCGACCCACGCGTTCACTGGGCCCGTGGGCACTATGCGCAGGCCATCAAGGTGCTTAGGGGCAAGGTGGCGCTGGCCCCCAAGGTCGCCAAGCTGCGTAGCTCGGTGAAGGCGGTGGCGGATATGGCCTCGCAGGCCAAGCCCGACGGCAAAGCGCTGGGCGATGCGATCACAGCCTGCGTGGCGGCGTTCAAAGAAGCCGAAGGTGCGGGCGTCGATCTTTCGATGCCGTATGAGCTGACCGCCGGCAAGCTGCGACCGCTAAAGGAAGACTTGCAAGAGTGCGAAGCCGCCAAGAGCAAGGTGGCGGACAGCGCCGCCAAGCCAGACGAGACCAAGAAGCCGGACGAGACCAAGAAGCCGGACGAGACCAAGAAGCCGGCGGGCGGCAGCGACGGTGGTGTGCCGCGCGAGAAGTGGGTTAAGAAGCTTAAGGGCGATCGCAAGAAGGTCTTTGAAGATCACGCCGACGCGTTCCCTGAATTCGAAGGCGATCCCGGTCCCAAGGGCGCATCCAAGGCTCCCGAGTGGAAGTACGGCAGCGAGGTCTTCCGCTTTAAGGGCAACAAGCTCAAGAAAGAGTAGCCGGCGATGCCCATCCCCAAGACGCCGCTGTGTACGGTCGACGCGATCATCGAGCTGGTCGATCACCCGCACACGCTGGCGCATCCGCACGAGCCGGCGTTTGTGTTGATCGAGCGTCGGCATCCTCCACTGGGCTGGGCCATTCCGGGCGGCTTCGTCGACATCGGCGAGTCGCTGGCCCACGCTGCAGCGCGCGAGGCGCTGGAAGAGACCTCACTTTCCGTCGAAATTCGCGAGCAGCTGTTTTCGTATTCGCGGCCCGATCGCGATCCGCGCGGGCATACGATCTCGACGGTGTTTATCGGACGGGCGTATGGTCAGCCCAAGGCGGCGGATGACGCCAAGAACGTGCGCGTGTTCACGGAACAGACCTTGCCCCCGCTTGCTTTCGATCACGCCCAGATCCTCGCGGACTACTTCGAGTTCCGTCGCAGCGGTCGCCGTCCTCCGGCCGATCGCTGATCCCTTTTCATCGCAAGGCTGACCGCCCCAGCACAACGTGATACGGCAGGGGCATGTCGAGATCTGCGCCCTGCCCTGCCCGCTTGGCGACAAGCGCTTTGTGTAGCTTGCTCGCGTTTGGCTGCGCTGATGTTCCCGTCGAGACGAGCGCGTCTGTGCCACACGTTGGCGAGACGCGGGCCATCGTGCCCGGCCCCGGTCTGCCCAGCGAGTACACGACGCTGCGCGATCAGCTCGCTGCGCAGTCGAACAACAACCTCGATGTCGTGCGGCATGGCGATCGCGTGTTCTTGGCGACGCGGTTATCGAAAGATCACTTCGCGTCGGCAGACACGTATCTGTTGGTGTTCTCGTCGCGGGACGAGCGGACATGGGACTTTGAGGCGCGCTTTTTCGTCGGAGCCGATCTGCGCGAGCCACGCTTTTTGTCGTTTGCCGGCGCGCTGTATCTGTACTGGGCCAAGCTGGGTACAAGCCCGCTTTCGTTCGAGCCCAAGGGCATGCTGATGAGCCGTCGCCTGGGCCCTGCGCAGTGGTCGATGCCCCAGAGCTTGTATCGTCCCGACGAGCCGTATATCCCATGGCGCGCCAAAGAGCGCCGCGGCAGCGCGTGGCTTGTCGTGTATCGCAATGGCGAACGCATCTATGATTTTTCCGGCATGCCGCTGTCGATCGAGCTCTTGCGCAGCGACGATGGGCAGACGTTTTTTCCGCTGCGGCGCGAACAGCCGGCGGTGCAAATAGGCGGAGGATCCGAGACCGACTTTGAATTCGACGAGCGCGGCGATCTGTACGCCGTCGTGCGCAACGAAGCAGGAGACGCGAGCGGCTTCGGCAGCAAGATCTGCACGGCCTCTGCTGCGGATTTGGCGTCGTGGCGCTGCGCAAGCGATCCAAAAAAATACGACTCGCCGCTGGTCTTTCGTCACCGTGATGGCATCTATCTGATCGCGCGGCGCAACCTGTCCGAGACGGGATATTTCGCGCTCAATCCGTCGGCTCCGTGGTCAGTGGGCGAGAGCGCGCTCAATCAGCTCGACTATTCTGCGCGGCCCAAGCGCTGTGCGCTGTGGCGGCTCGATCGCGCTAGCCTGCAGGTGCGGCACGTGATCGATGTACCGGGCTGGGGCGACACCTGTTTCCCGTCGCTCTTGACGCCTGCCGACGAAACACCCGGAGACGCGGGAAGCGGACCGCGCACGCTGGTTTTGTACAACTATTCGTCGCCGCTTGATGACCCTGAAAACGGCGAGCGAGCGTGGAACGAAGCGCAGAAGCGCGAGACACGCATCTATCGCAGCGAGCTTCACATGCCCTAGTCATACGCCTGCGATCGGGGCGTACTCAGGTGCGGACGCGGGCATTGAGCACGCGCAGGCGACGCACCAGAACCAGCAAGATCTGCTCTTGAATCTGCGGACGACGAGCCATTAGCTCGCCCAGGTCGGCGGCCCGCAGGCGCAGAAGCTCGGCGGGCTCGACGACCACGGCATCGGCGCTGCGCGCTTCGCGATCGATGACGGAAAGCTCGCCGAAAAACTCGCGCTCGCCCAGGGTTGCAATGGTGGTGGTGCCGTCGCGGATCGCCACCTTGCCTTGCGCGATGATGTACATGTCTTCGCCGGTCTCGCCTTTGCGAAACACGACCTCGCCGGCTGGGTGCTCGACGGTGTCGAGGATCTCGGCGACCAGGCGCAGATCTTCGCCAGGGATCTCGGCAAACAGGGGCACGCTGCGCAGAAAACGCATCCGCTCAAACACCGGGATCAAGGCAGCATCCTTTGCATAAAGTTCAGGAAAGCGCGCCGCTGCTCGCTGGCCATAGGTG